>NZ_JAWRYN010000711.1:0-268 GCF_046534585.1 Peribacillus sp. SIMBA_075
TGTTACAAGGCAATTAATTCTATCAGGATCTGAAGAACAATTTAAGCTATTTGCAGATTGGGAATGTTATCGCCTAAGTAAGATGCAAGTATATATTAATCTCCGTAGCCCTAGAAATGCATATGAATTAGCAGATGTACCAGCAGAAAAAATGAAATTATATCAAAAGGTATTTGGAAAAGCGCATAGTGAAGCAGTGTATAAAACGAGATGGGTGACAACGCGAATTCCGAATGCAGCATCTGCACAAGAAGCGAATATGAGTACT
>NZ_JAWRYN010000712.1:0-268 GCF_046534585.1 Peribacillus sp. SIMBA_075
GACGTTAAAAACCTAAACCTACGTAAATGGGACTGTCCTTCTTGTCGTACACACCATGATAGGGATATTAACGCAAGTATCAATATAAAGAATGAAGCAATAAGGCTTCTAACCGCAAGGACTGCGGGGTTAGCCTAATCAATTAGAGTTCGATAGAACTCTTTACTTAGGAATCCCTCACTTCTAAACGAAGTGAAAGTGGGGGTAGTTCAAAACGCTGAATTTGATTTAGGCATGATAGAAAACACTTGTATTGCTAACAATGTAG
>NZ_JAWRYN010000713.1:0-268 GCF_046534585.1 Peribacillus sp. SIMBA_075
GTGCCGAGGGTCGCGCGCGCGGTCTGCGACAGCGCCGGCGTCCACGCGCCGTAGTTCAGCACCAGTGCGGCGATGCGCGCCGATTCCCCGGCCTCGCGCAGTCGCAACACGGTGGCCACGGCGAGATTGGCGCCGGCCGAATCGCCGCCCAGCGCAAGCCGCCCGGCGTCGATGCCGAAGTCCGCGCCGTGCACTCGCAGCCAGTCCAGCGCGATGACCGCCTGGTCGAGCGCGGCGGGATAGGGATGCTCCGGCGCCAGGCTGTAGT
>NZ_JAWRYN010000714.1:0-268 GCF_046534585.1 Peribacillus sp. SIMBA_075
TACTGGAGGCGCTATGACCAATATCGCCGGCAAACTAGTGAAAATGGGTCTAGCCATAAGGCGTTCCAATGAACAGGATCGCCGGCAAGTATTGCTTGAAATTACCGAAGAAGGCGTTAAGGTCTTGACCGAAGCTCAAGCACTTGGCCAAAAACAGCATATGGAACTGTTCGAGGTGCTGGATACGGACGAAGTCACCCAGTATTTAGCGATTAATGAAAAAATCTTAAACAACTTGAAAGCAAAACGAACAAATAGAGAGAAGGAG
>NZ_JAWRYN010000715.1:0-268 GCF_046534585.1 Peribacillus sp. SIMBA_075
GTATGGCCGTGTCAAGCAGTTCCTTGGCGATCGCTATCCCTTCTTTGCGCGCTTCGGCTCCCTGCACCTTCTTCATCCGCTCCAACGCCTCTGCGGACAGCTTGATTCCAGGTACTTCGTTGTGGAGGAACTCCGCATTTCTTTGGCTCGTCAGCGGCATGATTCCGATAAAAACAGGAATACCGATGTGCTTGGTCGACTCATATACCAGCTTGATCGACTCTGCATCGTAAACAGGCTGCGTCATGATATAGTCGGCTCCTGCCTC
>NZ_JAWRYN010000109.1:0-543 GCF_046534585.1 Peribacillus sp. SIMBA_075
CTGGGAGACGGACAGGAGATGATAGCGAAGCGTTTGGCGTTAGCTCTTTGTCTTCATCAGGTGGAAGGACTTGTGGATGGGGCGTACCAATTTGATCACCAAGCCAACTCGCTTGCTCTCATTCAACACGGAGATCATCGCCTAAAGCTCCAGTTGGGATTGTCGATGGATAACGTGAATTTGTATCAGGCTCCGTTGTGCTTTCACGTGATTGGCGACATTGATCATCAGACGAGTCAGAGCGGGCCACGTGGTTATCGTATTCAACAGATGGAGGCAGGCATAGTTGTCCAGCGATTGCTGGTGTCTGCCTATGCGTGCGGTATGGGAGGGCATCCATTGCTCGGGTATGATGCGCGGCTATGCGACGAAATTTATCAAATCCGATCCAAACAGAAAACAAGCCTGATTCAAATACCAGTAGGTCCTTATCGCCATCGTCCGTGGTTGCAAGGAGGCTTGCATGGATAAAAGACAGATCAGACACAACGCTGCCCATTTCTAGTAGAACGGTACTGGAGATGGGTATCTTTTTTTCAAAAT
>NZ_JAWRYN010000716.1:0-268 GCF_046534585.1 Peribacillus sp. SIMBA_075
TGCTAATTCAGCAAGCTCTAAAATCATATCCTCTTTCTGATTGACATCATCTTCAAAAATTACATAGATTTCATCCATTGGCTCATGTCCAAAACAGCAGTGACGAGTTTTCAAACCCAGCTTAAAATTTAAAATGTCTATTAAGTTAATTAGTTGTTTGTCGATACGGTCGTATGGAATATTGTTTTCCAGAAACTTCTCTCTAATTTTCATGGTGTCACACTCTCAAGTTCATCCATTGCTTTGTTGGCCAACTCATCTGCCTTTT
>NZ_JAWRYN010000717.1:0-268 GCF_046534585.1 Peribacillus sp. SIMBA_075
GGCAAACGAAGTTCTTCGCTTAGGCGGACGTGTAACAGGTGTTATGCCACGCGGTCTATTCCGAGGAGAAATTGTTCATACAGGGCTAACAGAATTAATTGAAGTAGAAACGATGCACGAGCGCAAAGCGAAAATGGCAGAGCTTGCGGATGCTTTTATTGCATTACCAGGCGGATACGGAACGTTTGAAGAGCTATTTGAAGTAGTATGTTGGTCACAAATTGGTATACATAATAAGCCGGTTGGTTTATTGAACATAAAAGGCTTT
>NZ_JAWRYN010000718.1:0-268 GCF_046534585.1 Peribacillus sp. SIMBA_075
CTTATTGAGTAATGCGACAGGTCTTTTGCCAGATAAAGTGGGCATGCACGGAGTCGAAGCGAATTTAGACAATGTAGCAGATAAATTGAATCAAAAACAGCAAGGCGGCGTGCTGGATAACTTCGGAGTTGTTGAATATGTAAATGGACTTGCACCAGGCGTATTTGTCATCGTCAAGAGTGAGCTTGAGCCAGTAGATGAAGAGCTTCGCTACTTAAAAGTTGGAAAAGGTCCACACTATACGCTTTATCGTCCTTTCCACTTAGCG
>NZ_JAWRYN010000719.1:0-268 GCF_046534585.1 Peribacillus sp. SIMBA_075
CTATATATTCAGATCGAATTACATTTCGTTGCCATTCCATATGCTGATCAACATCTTTATTTCTATCTTTTAATCCCCTCCGCAGAAGGTGAAATTTTTTTCTCATTAACATGTCGCATCCATCCTATTGATAATAATTATCAATTTCAACTACCCTTAGATTAATTGACAGTGATTATCAATGTCAATAACTATTTTTAAAAAAATGATTAAAATGTACAAGCTTGTCCGTTAGCTATTCATATACTATAAATGAGCATAGTTCTTT
>NZ_JAWRYN010000110.1:0-538 GCF_046534585.1 Peribacillus sp. SIMBA_075
ATTTAAAAAAGCGCAATCCAAATCTACATGGGAAGGAATGGTCCTGAAAGCCGAAAGGTTTCAAGTAATTGATGGATTGAGGAAAACACACCCACTCGCGTGGCTATTAAAAATCGGTGAAGTTTCAAGAGCTGGTTACTACAAATGGCGGAAAACTCAGTCTAAACGTTCTCTAAGACTTGAGAAAAACCTATGGATAAAAGAACATATATTAGCCATTCATAAGATACATCCGTACTACGGATATAAACGGATGACTCGAGCTTTATTCAGAGAGGGAATCGTTGTCAATCATAAGCGTGTTCGTCGTTTGATGAGAGAATTGGGGGTTACATCTGTTATTCGAAAGAAACGTCCATTCTATGGCCGAAGAGGATCCGTTGTATTTAAAAATGTTTTAAACCGTGAGTTCTATGCAGAGTCCATGTTACAAAAGTTAGTAACAGATATAACCTATGTGCGGATTGGAGACACGTTTGCCTACCTATCTGCCGTTTTAGATTTGTATAATAATGAAATTGTGGCATGGGAAGTTTCT
>NZ_JAWRYN010000720.1:0-267 GCF_046534585.1 Peribacillus sp. SIMBA_075
CTGAAACGCTCAACTAGAGCTTTCTTAGCGTCCTCTTCAATGTTCGGGCGTACAATGTACATTACTTCATATTCTCTCATCGTATTGTCACCTCCTTATGGACTTGGGCCCTGCTGATTCCAGCGGGCAAGGAGCAAGCAATCATAAATATTACTCACATCAACATATTGTAGCATACGCACAGGCTTCCGGCAAGTTGTAATTTACGCTATACTGAAAGCATCAAAATTCGGGATGTGTTGCCTGTGGAACCGCATAAAACCATCG
>NZ_JAWRYN010000721.1:0-267 GCF_046534585.1 Peribacillus sp. SIMBA_075
TGCTGGTTTCCTCCACTTAGATTTAATGCCGCCTGTTCAAGATTTGGCGTTTTAATCCTTAACGCTTTTACCTGTTCCTCACTGGTTTGTTGGCAACGACGCGAATCGACATTCCCAAAACGATCGGAATATTCAGGGTAGTTTCCTAACATAATATTTCGTTCAACAGATAAATTCAGCGCCAGCCCTTCTTTTTTGCGGTCTTCCGTCAGGTAACTAATTCCCTGCTGAATAGCATCCGAAATATCTTTAATAACGGTTTCCTTA
>NZ_JAWRYN010000722.1:0-267 GCF_046534585.1 Peribacillus sp. SIMBA_075
GCCCTGCCCAGGACATGAACAGCTTTTCTTTCACATCGTAATCGAAAAACGCCGTACTGATGAAAACGGCGGCCGGGCGGGCTACGAAAATCAACACGAACGATAACACAAGTCCTTTCCAGATCAGTTCCCAGTCCGCCAATTGGCTCGGAAAGACGAGCAGGCCGAGAATGACGAACATGACGATCTGCATGAGCCATGCGAATCCTTCATGGAAGGAGATGATCGAATAGCTATGCGTCAAATCGCGCGTACCGATCACAAGCG
>NZ_JAWRYN010000723.1:0-267 GCF_046534585.1 Peribacillus sp. SIMBA_075
ATCCGAATTGGTTGACGCAACGTGCGTATGTGACGGGCAATCAACTGGCTTTATCATTTGGCGATGATGAATGGACATTTGCAGAAATCAATAGCATCGCACTCGAATACGCCGGCAAGTTGGCGCATTTTGGGATCACGGAACAATCACGAGTGGCCGTATTGGCGAGATCGAATGCTGAAGCTGTTTTTGTCATGTATGGCTGCCTGCATATCGGCTGTGAAATGGTCATGCTTAATGAACGGCTCGCAGCAGCGGAACTAATGT
>NZ_JAWRYN010000724.1:0-267 GCF_046534585.1 Peribacillus sp. SIMBA_075
GGTGCCGTCTTTCGATTTACTGGTTAAGTTCACGCACTATAGTATGGGCGTAGCGGTCATGCGGCATTTGTTCACCCATGTCCTGCCCGCGTTCTTTCCACCACTCGAGGGCCATGACCGAATCACGATGGGCAAGGCGTTTGAGAATTTGCTGATCCGTCAGTTCCCCGCCGTCTGCGTTTTCGATCTTGATGCCAGCGACCTTTTGCGCAATCGTCTGGCCGCGCGTTTTCAATTGCACATATTCAAGTCCCCAAAACACCACGG
>NZ_JAWRYN010000725.1:0-267 GCF_046534585.1 Peribacillus sp. SIMBA_075
CTCGCGGAGCCCGGCGGCGATCCCGAGCAGGAGCAGCCCTGGAGTCTGCCTGTCCCGCGCGAACGATTCCGCGTGCGCCGTCCGGCCGCCGGCCCCGAGCGTCAGCTCGTCCATCAGCCGCGACTTCCCGATGCCCGCCTCCCCGCCGATGAGGAGCATGCCACCCCGGCCCGACGCGGCTTCCGCCCGGCGCTGAAGCGCCGAGGCCAGTTCGTCCTCGCGTCCGACGAAAAGCGGGCAGACCCGCACCGCGCCGCTCCTCGGCGG
>NZ_JAWRYN010000726.1:0-267 GCF_046534585.1 Peribacillus sp. SIMBA_075
GATACGGTGCATAGAAAAATGTAAACTGTACTTCCGGGTTTTGTTTTACAAGTTCAATAATATTAGAATCAAAAGATTTAAGCATTTGTTCATGATACCAACCCTCAATGATTGGTTGATGCGGTGTTCCATCGACAACCTTTTTGGCTATATCTACTGAGAAATTTGGCTCGTCATCTCCAAATTTATATAGCCAATGAGGATCCTGTGGAGATTTTGTTGGGTCTAAATTTAATTTCATGTTCTGTAATGCCGTTTTTCGAGAAT
>NZ_JAWRYN010000727.1:0-267 GCF_046534585.1 Peribacillus sp. SIMBA_075
TGTCGTCCAATTACGAATACGGGCAATACCCGAAAAACGCTCAGCATGCCGTCACCTTTGAAGCCATCGCACATATTTAATGCACACAAGCTGTTTGGAGAAAATCCGAGCAGCTTTTTGTCTGGCCGCATTCAAGCTCCAGCCGGCTTATCAGGACGTTCCAAATGGCAAGTGCGGGTTAGAGTGGAAGCCATATTGGGTAAACTAGTAGAAGTGTATAGAACCAATCGCTACACGAGCCACATTTACAGAAGAACTGAAAGGGGA
>NZ_JAWRYN010000728.1:0-267 GCF_046534585.1 Peribacillus sp. SIMBA_075
GTCTGCCCTTTTTAGTTCTTTCCACCCATTTTGCTCTTTACAGGTGCAAACACACTATGCAGCATTTCCTTCTTTTTCATATGATATCAAGAGTTTTCCTCAAAAGGTGACCTCTTTCGGCAAGAAGCGAGGAGAACTGCACATTTAATAATAGATTGATTATTTGAAAAATTATTACAATTGACCCTTTCCGATCAAAGGTTTGTTTTATACAATAACATTACGCAGCCTGAATCTACTTTGAAAACAAAATAAGGAGGGCTTTCT
>NZ_JAWRYN010000729.1:0-267 GCF_046534585.1 Peribacillus sp. SIMBA_075
GCCTGGAATATTTCCTTGTCCTAATTCAAGAAGCATTTCACTATCACGGTGTCTATATAAGGAAGGTGCAATCCAGTCTAAGTAGCAAGACGCTCCGGCACGAATATGGTCTGGTAATAACCATTCACTATGCTCTCTTGCATCGAGCCATTTTTCCATTTCTTTATTTGCATCTTTAACTGTTCCAATTAAAATTAACTTCTCTTTTGCACGTGTTAACGCTACGTATAGTACGCGCATTTCTTCCGCAATTAATTCCATCTTCAT
>NZ_JAWRYN010000730.1:0-267 GCF_046534585.1 Peribacillus sp. SIMBA_075
GTTTTATGAGGCGAGGCTACATTTAATAGACCAAATTTCTCTGATCCAGATCTTAGCGGGATTGTCGCATGATGTGTAACATCTTCTGTCTCGCCCCAATTACATTCAATCGCATCCTCTATTCGTTTACATTCAATAATATTTGTTGCTTTTTCCAATCTTCCATTCACAAAACGTTCTACACACCAACAATCGCCTTCACACATCGGCTTCTTTTCCTGCCACGTAAGAGCTGGGGGTAAGTTTTGGTCTACAAGCATACGATGC
>NZ_JAWRYN010000731.1:0-267 GCF_046534585.1 Peribacillus sp. SIMBA_075
GTCTTGTTATAGATCCTGACACAGGAAAATTAGATTTAGTTGTGAATGGTTACGACAATTAAGAATTTACTTTGTCATCCTTTTTATCTGGGACAGGATCAAATCCTCCTGGATGGAAAGGGTGACATTTTAATATACGCTTACATGTAAGCCAAAATCCTTTGAAGGCACCGTGTTTTTGAAACGCTTCTAATCCATAATGAGAGCAAGTCGGATGAAAGCGGCACGTTGGCGGTGTCATCGGAGAAATGAACTTTTGATAAAAGC
>NZ_JAWRYN010000732.1:0-267 GCF_046534585.1 Peribacillus sp. SIMBA_075
TGAAAAGCTGCCTGAGCTCTACATTGCCGTTGTGGAACCAAAAGGCTCTCCTGTTTTGTCAGGGGGGAAACCAGGACCGCACAAGCTTGTTGGAACGAGCCCGGGATTTATTCCGAAAATCCTCAATACGAGCATCTATAACGAAATCATGCAAATCGCAGATGAGGATGCCCTGCAAACGATGAGGCAGCTGGGAGCGTTGGAAGGAATACTCGTCGGACCGTCCTCAGGTGCATCTGTCTTTGCCGCGATCACGATTGCGAAGCG
>NZ_JAWRYN010000733.1:0-267 GCF_046534585.1 Peribacillus sp. SIMBA_075
GATCTTCAGGTTCGATATAAAAAACCATTACTGTACGGCGAAACCGCAATCATCCATACGTGGATTGAAGAATACAATGGTGTCAAAACGGTGTATGGCTATGAAATTCAAAAGCCTGATGGACAAACAGCTATTACGGGGACAACCTCACATATTTGTGTAGACAAAGACACCTTTAGACCTATTCAGTTTAGAAAAGCCTTTCCTGCCTGGCACAAAGTATACGAACAGTCGAAAAAGCAGGGTTAATCTATGGCATTTGGTATT
>NZ_JAWRYN010000111.1:0-524 GCF_046534585.1 Peribacillus sp. SIMBA_075
CCGTTTGATGATAGAAGTTATCGAAATAAAAACTATCTTTAATAAATTCATTTAAAAATGGAGTGATTTCTTTTCCATTTATTTTTTTATTAATAACAAAACTTTGTGTAGATTCCATTGAAATTAAAATTACATTTTTACCCTTTGCAGCTCCAAATAAGTTTTTATCAACTTGTTTATCTTTTGAGTCTGTATAGTTTTTAATTTCAGAGAACCCGTCACCACTTGCAAATACACGTTCAGCTGAAGATTTAGATTGAAGTGTAATATCAAATAGATGATATGTGTATAAACCTAAATTTTTCACGACAGTTTGACGATCAAATGAGCGTGAGAACATTTGTGGCTTATAAATAACTGAAACGACAATTTGTAATGCTAATAGAGCTGTTACACCGCTAAAGAAAGTTCGCTTCTCAGTGCGAGAAAGCGGCGTCTTGTCACAAAATGCTGGGAATTTACGCGAAAGAAACATTAAAATAATCGCATCTGCAAATAAAAGTAATGTTTTGTACGTAAAGAGT
>NZ_JAWRYN010000734.1:0-267 GCF_046534585.1 Peribacillus sp. SIMBA_075
GAAGAAGTCGTCTCTCCTGAACCGGTGACGGCGATGAAAGACAGCACCGCTTTCATGGTGACTGACATGCTTCGCGATGTTGTAGACACGAGCATTGCCGGAGCGACCGGCAAGGAAGCCGCTATCAGTGGTCTCGACATGGCCGGGAAAACAGGAACATCCAACTATTCTGAAGACAAACTTCAAGAATACGGGCTAGATGCAAGTTCTGCACGGGATGTCTGGTTTGCTGGATATACAACGGATTATTCCATTTCTGTGTGGAGT
>NZ_JAWRYN010000735.1:0-267 GCF_046534585.1 Peribacillus sp. SIMBA_075
GTTATGAGACGGCCGAGAGAATCCTTAAGCTGATCGATGCGGATAAAAAAATGATCGGCCGTCCAGAAATTGTCGCTAAGCTCGACAGTTTGGATCTGGCTTCCCTTAGCGGTGAGTGGGAAATTGGCACACTGACACTCAAGGACATTGTCGATGCATTGAAGAAACCCTTCCGCGACCCGCGGGACGAATTCCCTCAGCCGCTTCTGAAAAGCGATGTCTTGAAGATGGAAGATTTGGCTCCAGGGATGGAAGTGCAAGGAACCG
>NZ_JAWRYN010000736.1:0-267 GCF_046534585.1 Peribacillus sp. SIMBA_075
TGCCATTTGCCCTAGCTCATTAATTACATTTGTATCACTAGAGTTTTGCTGGAAATCGTATATGGTTTGCATAATATTAATCGACATATCACTTCCACTTGAACGCATAGCGTAATCCGTAAAAGGCTGAATATCATTGGGCTTATCTGTCATCTCAGACATTAACTTAGCTAATGAATTCTTATCTACTGGATTGTCCATTCGGTTTAGTATCTTTCGAAATACCTGATACAAGCTCGTTGATTCGCTCGATTCTTTCAAATAAGG
>NZ_JAWRYN010000737.1:0-267 GCF_046534585.1 Peribacillus sp. SIMBA_075
GAACGAATTTCGTAGACTAAAGGAAAAAGGGGATGAGCATATGGGAGAAATTTGGTATGGCGGCACCATTTACACTATGCGAGAAGAGAATGAAAAAGTAGAAGCTATTTACGTTGAAAATGGCGTCATTGTTCATATAGGGAATAAAGAAGAGTTAGAAAGCCGATATTCAGAAGTGAAGTTATGTGACTTAAAAGGGAAAACGATGATTCCAGGGCTTGTTGATAGCCATATGCACCTTATTGGCCATGGGGAGAGGTTACTTCG
>NZ_JAWRYN010000738.1:0-267 GCF_046534585.1 Peribacillus sp. SIMBA_075
CGAGCACCTGCGCCTGAATCGTTACATCCAAAGCAGTCGTAGGCTCGTCTGCGATCAACAGCTCGGGATTGCATAGCAGAGCCATCGTGATCAGCACCCTCTGCTTCATCCCCCCGGAAAATTGGTGCGGGTAATCACTGTAACGATCCGCTTTTACCCCGACGGTTTCTAGTAGCTCGATGACCTGCCTTTTCGCTTCCGCCCTGCTCCCTTTTTTATGGGTCATGACTGCTTCCGTCAGCTGGTCACCGACACGCATGATCGGGT
>NZ_JAWRYN010000739.1:0-267 GCF_046534585.1 Peribacillus sp. SIMBA_075
TGCTATGATAGAGGTGTCAAGAACAAATGAGAGGGCAGATAAAAAATGACCATCTACCGCTTTTTATTCGAAACCGCAACACGCCGATGGGTTGAAATCATCAAAGCGCCAAGCATGTTCGAAGCTGCAAAACAAGCCAAGCAACTGGCAACAAAACGCTCCAAGTCAATGTCCACGACCATTTCCTTCTCCTTTCATCACGCCACTTTGCGTTAAGAGAGTGAAAAATAAAGATATTTTTGAAACCGCTTTCTCCTTTGGGGAAGG
>NZ_JAWRYN010000740.1:0-267 GCF_046534585.1 Peribacillus sp. SIMBA_075
CTGTAATAAGTGTATGTACCATATAACTAAGAATATCTTTACCATATCCTTTACCTTGATAAGAAGGATGAACTGCAAATCCTGATAGTGTAGTAGATTGCTCTTGCTCAGTAACTGTAATCGTTCCTATCACTTTTTCATCGATAAGAGCACTGTAAACTTGATGGGAAGATGAATTCATCATCTTTTGTAACCATGTGGATGTATTTGCTGCCGAATCTCCAAAAGCTTCACTAGCGATTTCTATAAGATCAGGAAGTAATTCAG
>NZ_JAWRYN010000741.1:0-267 GCF_046534585.1 Peribacillus sp. SIMBA_075
GCATCCGGGCCATTAATTACAACCATCAATGATATTTTCTCGCTGCTTATTTATTTCGGGCTTGCTTCGCTGTTCATCTCCCGTTTGATGTGAACAGCGTTTTTGTGAGCTGTTTTCTTTATTCCGAGTAATCAACTATGTATAATAAGGAGAAACTTTATGCAATTAAGTTCTTCTGCCTATCGCGGCTTGTTTTAGAGCCGATCGGCCATACAAAACTCGGAGGGATCCAATATGACTATTCCAAAACCGCTCGTCCAGCTTAAT
>NZ_JAWRYN010000742.1:0-267 GCF_046534585.1 Peribacillus sp. SIMBA_075
GATTGTCGGCCACAACGCACTGGCACTATCGAGGGTCAGGTACAACTGCGATCTACTTGCGGGGTAGATCACGGCCGGAGCGCTGGCCACCAATGATGAGCAGCATGAGGGGTGGGGGCCTCGCGGGTCGACGCCGCGTAGAGGCATCTTTCAGTGGCGGAGGAAGCGTCGGACATAGCTTGACTGGTCGTTCATCCAGCGACGAGAGATTGCCGCGTCTGGAACGTCGTGATCGAAGCCGTGATAAGCGCCAGCCACGTGATGCAG
>NZ_JAWRYN010000112.1:0-520 GCF_046534585.1 Peribacillus sp. SIMBA_075
GCAATGAAACTCATGCTATATAGCTCCTTTTCTCATTCAATCTATTAAATTCTCTTTCTAGCTTTTATATCTGCTCTTAATAAAAAGCCAATCTTAATGTGGGATTTTTAAGGTTTATTACTGTTTATTACGGTTCAATCATAATTTATCAATATAAACCCCACATTAATCCAATGTTAAGGTTTTGTAAATCAGGTCTTAATTTGTCCAAGTCACCTGCTCTTATTTTCATTATCAACTAGAAAAAAGCCTCAAAAACTGACCGTAAAGAGGGGAAAGTAAAGGCAAATCTATTAAAGATAAAGTGAAAAGTTTTTTATTCAAACATATCACTCTTTTCAGTTCGTCATTAAACAAAGCTCCTGTTTAGCTAAATAACACTTATGCAAAAAACTCTCTTGAAACAAGAAATTATCTGTCTTATAAAGAAATTTTCGTTACAAAAATCGAGTAGGAGGAGGCGCCTAGCCTCCGACCTCTCACACCACCGTACGTACCGTTCGGTATACGGCGGTTCAGT
>NZ_JAWRYN010000743.1:0-267 GCF_046534585.1 Peribacillus sp. SIMBA_075
ATGAAGAAGGAAAATATATGATGAAATATAATGAAATTTTAATAACTGATCAAGAAGAAATGATCACCAAACAAGGTAACAAAACCATGAAAGAAGTTTTAATATAATGAAAAAAAATATATGGATTTTCAATCACTATGCAACAAATAGTTATTTCAATAAGGGTGGGCGGCACTATTGGTTTGCTGAAAATCTAATTAAAAATGAGTATAAACCAGTTATTTTTTGCGCCGATACAAGACATAATAGTGACGACATTATAAAAGT
>NZ_JAWRYN010000744.1:0-267 GCF_046534585.1 Peribacillus sp. SIMBA_075
ATCCTTTATTGGGACAAGTGTAGGAATGACAATTCAATACTTTTTAGGAAATAAATTAGGTATGCCCTTTATTCAAAAGTATGGGAAATACGTATTTTTAACACAAAGAAAAATCGACTTAACAAGAATGTGGTTTGATAAGTATGGATACTTCCTTATTTTTATCGGTTTCTTTATTCCTGGTGTACGTCATTTTACAGGATACTTTGCAGGAATTATTAACTTACCATTCCGTCGTTTTGCAATTACAATTTACTCAGGTGCTCT
>NZ_JAWRYN010000745.1:0-267 GCF_046534585.1 Peribacillus sp. SIMBA_075
CATCGTTGTGCTGCGGCTTGCCGATGAGGTAGACCGCGTCCCGGTCGGGATTGCCGGCCCAGCCCATCGCCGCCCCGATCAGGAAGCGCACCGGGTCGACCTCGTCCCGGGAACCGAACATGCGCCGCTGGTCGGGAAGGGTCGAGGCCAGGACCAGCAAAGCGTCGCGGACCTTGTCCTGGCTGGCCTTGTCCCAGCGGGGCACTTCGAATCGCCCGGGTCCGCCGGGCTGGTCGGTGCTGATCGCATCCTGCAGCGCATGGACCT
>NZ_JAWRYN010000746.1:0-267 GCF_046534585.1 Peribacillus sp. SIMBA_075
GAAATGAAGTGAAGGCACGAAGCAAAGAGGCAGCACTTTTGCTGATAGCAAGTGTTTTGACAGTAGCAGGAACGGATGTGAAGCCAATCATTGTTCACGCTTACGTAGAGAAATCGAGCGAGGATACAGTTGAATTGCCACCAGACGTGATCGAAACACTGGAAGAGCTGCAAGAAAATTATTTGCCAGCCATTCAAGACTTGCATGTCAATTATTTTGGGAATCGAAGCGACTCCTATATCCTGAACCTATCTGACCAGAAAAGTG
>NZ_JAWRYN010000747.1:0-267 GCF_046534585.1 Peribacillus sp. SIMBA_075
GACCGTGTTTTCGAAAAATCTGTTCCAGATCGAGCACGACGAGCTGTTGTCGACGATTATCGAGATGACGATCATCAATGGAGAAGTTTGTTACGAGCGCGGTGGCAATAAAAACTTGTGTGAAATCTAGGCTGCTTGACATACTAAATGAAGCCCGTTTTTCCTCTAACATGGAGGGAAGCGGGCATTTCAAATGTTGACTCGCATGTTTTAGGACTTTTTCTTTTTCGAAACTAAGTATATAATTATGTTGTGAAACACATTTTG
>NZ_JAWRYN010000748.1:0-267 GCF_046534585.1 Peribacillus sp. SIMBA_075
TTTATATCCAAGATATCGCTGGCATCCTGAGCGAAGAGCAAGAAGCCGAGATCAAGAATCTGGGGGCCGGCCTGGAAGACGCCACTACCGCCCAAATCGCCGTCATGGTAGTTGACTCCTTGGACGGCGAGCCAATTGAAAGCTATGCCAATGAAGCTCTGCGCCATTACGGCGTGGGCTCGGCACAAGAAAACAACGGCGTGCTGGTCGTATTGTCCATGGGGGACCGCGAGATTTATATCGAAATTGGCTACGGCCTTGAAGGGG
>NZ_JAWRYN010000749.1:0-267 GCF_046534585.1 Peribacillus sp. SIMBA_075
GTATCGGAACGCATGAACAATTAATAAAGGACAATCTTGTGTATCAAGAGATTGTCGCATCACAGGAAGGTCAGGAGGTGGACCAAGGATGAGTAAGAAAATGTCTTCTGGAATGGGACATAAAGGCGGTCACCCTAGGGGAACGGTCGCAAAACCGAAGGAATTTAAGAAAACACTTCTTCGTTTGACTGGCTATTTAAAACCGAGGAAATTTCAGCTGATACTTGTACTGATTGCAGCGATCGGTTCAACCGTCTTTAGCGTGAT
>NZ_JAWRYN010000750.1:0-267 GCF_046534585.1 Peribacillus sp. SIMBA_075
GGCGCCAACCAGTTGTGGTTCCGCCGCGACGGCAACGATCTGGTCGTGGAGGCCGTCGGTACCGGCGCGCCGGACGACGACTCGGGTACGTTCCGCAGCGACGGCTCGGCCAGCGCTACCCTGCTGCGGCGCGAGGGCGCGATCTACCTGCAGGACTGGTACGGCAATCCGGGCGCCCGCGTGGACGTGTTCCAGGATGCCGCCGGCCGCACCCTGGACGGCAGCCAGGTCGACAGCCTAGTCGCGGCCATGGCCGGCTTCGGCGCG
>NZ_JAWRYN010000751.1:0-267 GCF_046534585.1 Peribacillus sp. SIMBA_075
TCATCTGGTCCAACTGTTCGATACTTTGTAATGAATACTAAAATGAGTAGAATTAAAATTGCGAGTAATACTCCACCGATAATTAATGGAATCGTCATGTAAATTCCCCCTTATAATCTTGGTTTCTTTAAAGAATAAGCGATGTTCTGTACAAGCAGAACACCATCTTGGACTCCCTCGATAATAACTTCAGTTCCTTGTGAAATATCTTTCTTTCCAACTGTTTTAGCTAGGATTGCATTGTTTCCAAATTGGGAGGAAATTAAT
>NZ_JAWRYN010000752.1:0-267 GCF_046534585.1 Peribacillus sp. SIMBA_075
GTGAACGATCACATGGAGGTTCATACGGGCTTCAAGGGCAAATTTCCATAGAAACTCATGAACGAGCTCCGTATCAAAGGTGCCGACCTTTTGACTCGGGAAGACCGCTCTCATTTCCAAATGAGGACGATTGCTTAGGTCGACTACGACCTGGGCAAGGGTTTCATCCATTGGAACAAAGCTAGATCCGTACCGCTTGATTCCTTTTTTATCACCTAATGCTTCCTTAAACATTTGCCCAAGCACGATGCCGATATCTTCTGTTGT
>NZ_JAWRYN010000753.1:0-267 GCF_046534585.1 Peribacillus sp. SIMBA_075
CTCTACTTTCTAGAACTACGGTAGTCAAAGTTAATTAAGCACATGCAAAATTATAAATCGGTAGCGTACATTACATAGCACGACCGAATACTTTAACCCGTAGTCCAGTTCTTTCATTGGGAACTAGGTAGAAACGCTCGGACCATATTACCGAGTATATACGAGTGATGATGTGTAAAATTATTATATTGGTAATATATCAAACTTTTAGTGTGCATGCAATCTAAATGTGAACATTCCTATTAAAACTATTTTAAACGTTCGTTT
>NZ_JAWRYN010000754.1:0-267 GCF_046534585.1 Peribacillus sp. SIMBA_075
GCAGCCCGACGAGCTCTACAGCGCCGCTGTTGCGAGCGAGGTCTGCGGCGAGCTCGAGCGACTTCTTCGCCGCCGCGACCCCATGGGGCGCGAGCGGGGGCAGTGGCATGTCCTCGAGGTAGGGCGGTTCCACTCCTGCATAGACCCCGATCGAGCTTGCATAGACGAGGCGGCTGACGCTAGCGCTGCGCGCGAAGCGGATCGCGTTGGCGAAACCCCGTAAGTCCGCTGCCAGGTCATCGAGCGGGTCGCCGACACCATGTGTCG
>NZ_JAWRYN010000755.1:0-267 GCF_046534585.1 Peribacillus sp. SIMBA_075
GACAGTCATCGACTTGTTGCCGGCGTGAGGGGAGGTGGGATGTCAGTGGCGCTTACACGCAAGTTGATCCTCGTCTTGTTCCTACTAATGCTCCTACCGATTGAAGGTGTATTCGCTTCTGCTACACCCACTGCTGACCCGATAAACGAGATCGTCCAGCAGCAGGTAAGCCATTTGCAGCTAGAGAGAGTAGAGCAATACTGGACGCAGCTTCAGAAAGAGTACAAAGGATATTTGCCCGACATCAAATCTGAAGGCTTTGTTCAG
>NZ_JAWRYN010000756.1:0-266 GCF_046534585.1 Peribacillus sp. SIMBA_075
GTTACATCATTGGAGAAATATACATTTGATTTTCTACAAGAGATATTCCCTGAGTTAGCGGAGATGGGTAGGGATATTGAAAATATTTTTTATCAAGATCCCCAATCGGTTTTAATTAAGGGAAGAATATTTGCAGAGCTATTATCAAAACGCATTGCGGAAGAGCATGAAATGTACGACGTACAATATTTAAAGCAAGTAGAGCGTATTCAAAAATTAGAAAGAGAAGATATTTTATCAAAGGAAATTTCACGTTCATTTGATAC
>NZ_JAWRYN010000113.1:0-518 GCF_046534585.1 Peribacillus sp. SIMBA_075
TCCATTTAACTCCATAATTTTAAAGGCGATTTTTTCTGCAAGCACCTGGATATCAGTATCGATAGCAGCAATTACCTCAGCAGCTGCCATAGTCTGCTCCAGGCCTAAAATATCTGTGAAGGTAACATGTTCAGCGGTGGAAAGCACACGCTTGACCTCTTCTGCCATCGGGAAATCCAGCAGAAAGGCATTCATCAGGGCATCGGTAATTTCGTCGCCTGCGACAGGCACCATGCCATATGCTGTAATAGCGCCCTCCTCGGTCAGAGCGACGTCAGATGTACCCGCTCCGATATCAACGAGCGCAATGTTGAGGCGACGCATCGTGACGGGTATGAGCACATTGATCGCGGCGATTGGCTCGAGGGTGAGAGCCTGCATCTCCAGATCGCAACGTTTTAGGGCAGCAATCAGGGAGTCGACAACGACCCGCGGTAAAAAGGTAGCGATGACGTCTGTACTGGCTGTGTCGCCGCGCTGATCGATCAGGCTGCCGATAAGCTCGCCGTCCAGATGAT
>NZ_JAWRYN010000757.1:0-266 GCF_046534585.1 Peribacillus sp. SIMBA_075
TCGGTCCAGTTACACGTCATATTGGCGATTTATTAACGGCTGGATTAGTTGGCGTATATGAAACGGTACCAGTAGTTGGAGCAGTATTATTTGGAGCATTATATGCACCGCTCGTAATTACAGGAATGCATCATATGTTTATTGCAATTGATTTACAGCTAATTGCACAGCACGGCGGTACATTTATTTGGCCGATGATTGCTCTTTCTAACATTGCACAAGGTAGTGCGGCACTAGCGATGTTCTGGATTTCTAAAAATCAAAAT
>NZ_JAWRYN010000758.1:0-266 GCF_046534585.1 Peribacillus sp. SIMBA_075
TCGTTTACTGCATGCCCGAGATTTTCGATTCGGTCTACAACGCCTGCGTAACGGATGGCACTTGGCCCCATGTCGACGCCGCGGCGCATTTGCCCGTGGTCCATTGGTACACCTATAATAGAAACATTTAATTTATTCATTATTTTATACCCCCTCAGTAAGATACATTCATTGTACCCTCTGAGGTTCTTTTGGCTCAACCTGACATTATTCCGAATATTTATTCATTTTCTCTTCGAGTGATTTCTTCACTTCCGGCCATTCCC
>NZ_JAWRYN010000759.1:0-266 GCF_046534585.1 Peribacillus sp. SIMBA_075
GCTGACTGCTGAAGGCGGAAAAGTAGCTATTTCTTCTACTCCTAACCAAGACAGCCCTGTAATGGAAGGCAAAACACCTATCCTCGGTCTGGACGTATGGGAGCATGCATACTACCTGAACTACCAAAACAAACGCCCTGACTACATCGCGGCGTTCTGGAACGTAGTAAACTGGGATGAAGTAAGCAAACGTTTCGCAGCTGCGAAATAATTGCAGGCTCACTCATCAAAAGCTTGTCGCTCAATGCGGCAAGCTTTTTTGCATG
>NZ_JAWRYN010000760.1:0-266 GCF_046534585.1 Peribacillus sp. SIMBA_075
ACTTAAAAGGTACACTGCAAGTATTCGTGAAAAAGATGTTCGGTGAAGATCGTGAAATCCGTCTTCGTCCAAGTTTCTTCCCATTGACAGAGCCGTCTGTAGAGATGGATATTTCTTGTATGATGTGTCACGGCAAAGGTTGCGGCACTTGTAAAAGAACTGGCTGGATCGAAATTTTAGGCGCAGGTATGGTTCATCCGAACGTACTTGAAATGGCTGGTTATGATTCAAAAGAATATCAAGGTTTCGCATTCGGTATGGGCGCA
>NZ_JAWRYN010000761.1:0-266 GCF_046534585.1 Peribacillus sp. SIMBA_075
ATGCTAGGCTGGACAGGCGATAATGGAGATGCGGATAACTTTCTTTACACATTATTGGATAATGATAATATCGGCTCCAACAACTATGCCCGTTATGCAAACGAGGAAGTCCAGAAGCTATTGATCGAAGCTCAGTCCACTGCTGATGAAGCCAAGCGTAATGAGTTATACGGAAAAGCTCAGGAAGTCATTCATGAAGAAGAACGATGGGTTCCACTTGTACACTCTTTACCACAACTTGCTGGAACTACGACAATAAAAGGATT
>NZ_JAWRYN010000762.1:0-266 GCF_046534585.1 Peribacillus sp. SIMBA_075
ATTAACAATAAATGCATTATTAGCTGTAATTGTAGGTGCTGTAACTCCCGTAGCTCCCGTTGGTCCTGTAGCTCCTGTTGCTCCTGCTGGCCCCGTTGGTCCTGTAGGACATGTCTCACACACGCCAGTAGGCCCCGTAGCCCCTGTCGGCCCAACAGGACCTCCGGCAGGTCCTGTTGGGCCTGTTGGACCAGGGGGACCTGTTAAAACAGGCGTTTGAATCACGCTATCTAATTTAGACTGCAACAACATCTGTGTTTTTAACG
>NZ_JAWRYN010000763.1:0-266 GCF_046534585.1 Peribacillus sp. SIMBA_075
GTTAGTGAAGATATGAAAGAACAAATTGAACGTAGCCTTATTCATTCGATGCAGAGTAAAGAAGAAATACTGATTTCATTTTACCGCGACGGTATGATACAAGACATGTACATAAACGTGCTACATATAGAACCGATGCTCAAAACCGTGTATTGTACGGATGCTTTTGGTTTGGATACAGAGTTTAAATTTTCGGATATTATAAATGTTAATTAAAACAAACGTCAGTTCCTATGATAAGAACATAAAAACGGGATAGTATTCAC
>NZ_JAWRYN010000764.1:0-266 GCF_046534585.1 Peribacillus sp. SIMBA_075
TGCGCCTGCGGTTCAGCAGCAAATCGAATCCGGCCAAGATAAAGAGATTGAACAAATTCGAGCCGATCATATTGCCGACTGCGATGTCGGCATTGCCGATCGCTGCCGCAGAAAAGCTGGTGGAAATCTCAGGAAGGCTGGTAGCTCCTGCAAGCAGCAATGTGCCGACCATCATGCCGCCCATCGCAGATTTCTCGCTGATGACATCGGCATACTGGGACAGTTTAATGGCGGCAAAGACAGTGACGGCTGCCGCCAACAGAAAG
>NZ_JAWRYN010000765.1:0-266 GCF_046534585.1 Peribacillus sp. SIMBA_075
TGCGCTGCTGCTATCGGAACCACATGCGGACAGCAGTAGAGATCCCAGTAGTACAGTAGAGAGTAGTGCCCCAGACCACATAGAACGTTTTTTCATTTGAAATTCCCCCATTTTTTTCTGTTGGTTTTTATTTAGCGAATGCTTCCCAAAAATTGCTTTGTCCGCTCGTTTTGCGGGTTTTCAAAGAAGGTTTTGGGTGGCCCTTGCTCCAAAATAACGCCGTTGTCCATGAACACCGCCCGATCGGCAACCTCACGCGCAAAGCC
>NZ_JAWRYN010000766.1:0-266 GCF_046534585.1 Peribacillus sp. SIMBA_075
GGAATCGGCAAAATCAGCATTGGGAGTGACAGCATGAGCACATGGGGAGATATCGCCGCGGCGGTATCCAAGTTCGCGCCGATCCTTGGAAATGCCGTGCCCGGCGTGGGGACGGTCGTCGGGGCCGGTGTCGGCCTTGCTGCGTCGGTGATCGCGAAGGCGCTCGGCACCGACCCGACGCCGGACAGCATCATGACGGCGCTCGCGAGCAATCCGGACGCGATCGTGAAGCTGAAGCAGGCCGAGATGGACCACGAGCGCGACTT
>NZ_JAWRYN010000767.1:0-266 GCF_046534585.1 Peribacillus sp. SIMBA_075
GGCAGCTACTTAATCACCCAACATTACAAGAAATCGCTACGAAATATAATAAATCGACTGCACAAGTTATTTTACGTTGGGATCTACAAAATGAAATTGTAACAATCCCTAAGTCTATTAAAGAACACCGCATTATTGAAAATGCAAACATCTTTGACTTTGAATTAAGCTCGGATGATATGAAAGCAATTCAAGCTTTAAATGAAAATCATCGCGTTGGTCCAGATCCAGATAACTTTAACTTCTAGTAGGAAAACCACTGCCAT
>NZ_JAWRYN010000768.1:0-266 GCF_046534585.1 Peribacillus sp. SIMBA_075
CTGGAGGAAATTCGGCAGATCCCTCATATTTTTGATGTATCCCTGCTTTCGTTGAATTAAGTCTCGTGCCCACGTAGGCAGTGATGAAGAGGAGTGACTCTAACTAGATGTTTCGCAATGTGGCTGAACTGGTCGAATTGGCAGAATCACAGGGTAAAAAAATCTCCCAAGTGATGATTGAAGCGGAGATGGAGGTTTCCCAGCGTACGCGGGATGCCATCATGCAGGATATGTATGCCAATCTGGATGTAATGGAAAAAGCAGTG
>NZ_JAWRYN010000769.1:0-266 GCF_046534585.1 Peribacillus sp. SIMBA_075
TATCATGGTTACGCGATCCGCATCAACCTCCGGCAATGAGCGTTGCGCGAATCAGCGGCACAGAGCTGCACGCGAAGGCGCACGGTTGCCCGGTGCATCGAGAACCTTCCGATGTGACGGCACGTTCCCTGCTGCGAACTCATCGAAACCCTCTCGCCTGTTGGCATTAGTCCGGCGAGAGGGGTGCCCAGCTAAATCACACTCGCGCGCGGAGAACAGGCATGAAGACGATAAAGATCGCCCGGTTGCGCCCGACCCAGGTGACG
>NZ_JAWRYN010000770.1:0-266 GCF_046534585.1 Peribacillus sp. SIMBA_075
GACTCGTTGCGGCTGAACCAGCGCTCCGGTCCGGCCGAATCCCAGAATTCCAGTACCTGGTCAATCTGCCTGGCGGCTTGCGATCGGGTCATGGCCGGTCCCCGGGGGAAAGAGCCCACAGCATGCCCTGCCCGGCGTGAGCGCGCAGCACACGGACGACCATGGCTTCCGGGAGTGGCAATGCGCGCGCGGCTGCACTAGCGTGGGCCGGCAACCTACGTCTTCCCGGGAAACCCACCGATGCGCCATCTCCTGCTGTCCGGCCT
>NZ_JAWRYN010000771.1:0-266 GCF_046534585.1 Peribacillus sp. SIMBA_075
AGTGTACTTGGCGTAGGGATTGTGCTTGCGGGATGTTCTTCGGGCAATGAACAAGGGACGAGCACCACTGTAGCTGGAACAGATCCTGCACCAAAAAATCAAACCTTGATCATCGCACGTCAATCTGATGCCAATAATTTGGACCCGCATTTTATTTCCGCCATCAATGCGGCAAGTGTCGTGCATCACAAGGTATACGAGGGCTTGATCGCACGCGACGAAAACATGGTGTTCAAGCCGATGCTCGCGACAGAGTGGAAGCAGCT
>NZ_JAWRYN010000772.1:0-266 GCF_046534585.1 Peribacillus sp. SIMBA_075
CCGATCGCTTTGTCTTTCACGAAAATCTCTCCATTTTGCGGAGAAATAAGGCTATTGCACAATTTAAGCAAAGTCGACTTCCCAGCCCCGGAAGGCCCCACTAAAGTCGTAATGCGCCCTTGCGGAAATGAACCGGTAATATCGCTTAAAATTTCCACGTCTCCGATGCGGTAATCCACATGCTGAAAGTGGAGCGCTGGTTTGTATTGGGTGCTCATGCCCACACCTCCTAAATCTCAAATTTCTTATTTATAATTATTCTAATG
>NZ_JAWRYN010000773.1:0-266 GCF_046534585.1 Peribacillus sp. SIMBA_075
TGTGGCTGATCCACTTACAGACCAGGTTCTGTTCGTAAAACGTATCCCGTCTGAGACAGCTGCCCGGATTACCGAAGTACTCGTGGAATATGGATTAGATGTTATGCTGCTGCATGAGTCATACGCGGTTACCAATAAGAGCTGGAAATGGAGAGACCTGTTCCCGTTATTGAACCCTTCTGCACTACGTCAGCTGTGGAAGAATCTATATCCGCTCAAGATCATGGCGTCCTGCCGGGTGGTTGACTACGTACGCGATAATGATG
>NZ_JAWRYN010000774.1:0-266 GCF_046534585.1 Peribacillus sp. SIMBA_075
CAGGAAAATGTGAATATTAATTGACAAATGAATATCATTTCTTTAGTATAGGTTGGGACGGATACTCTCTTATCCCGAGCTGGCGGAGGGACAGGCCCGATGAAGCCCAGCAACCTCACTTGTAGTGGTAAATACAGGTGAATAGGTGCTAAAACCTGTGCGAGGCTAACGGTCTCGAACGATAAGAGCAAAGGGCAAAAAGCAGTATGCAAGTAGCAAATTAAACCTTTCCTCTATGTTAAGTAGGAAAGGTTTTTCTGTATGCT
>NZ_JAWRYN010000114.1:0-516 GCF_046534585.1 Peribacillus sp. SIMBA_075
GAAACAGTTTGTTTGACCATTATTATGAACAAGAAGAAAGTGGTATGACGGAAGCAGATTTAATTACTTACATTGCTTTACAGATGGGAATGGAGAATAGCTCCTTAAATACAGTAAAACATATTAGTGAGTATACAGGATACGGAGAAGCTCAAATTTCTCAATCGTTAAAAAAACTAGAAAAGTTTAAATGCGTGTCAAATGCTTATTATGATGGCAATACAGTTAATCTATACCCAGACGGCAAAAGTAAAGTTAAATGGATTATTGAAAAGAAGAAAACCAGTAAAAATGAAACTTATTGGGTTCCTAATTTCCTTCCACCGTTCAAAGTTCATTCGGAAGTTATGGAGCCTGTCTCTACATCTTATTTTGTTGTAACTGAAGAAGATTTCAATCTACTGAAAAACAATCATCTAACTAGATCAGAATTCATTACATACTTAATTTTATTAAAAGGACATAAATATGATAAACCATTAAGCAGTCAATTATATTTTAAAAAGAGTACAATTG
>NZ_JAWRYN010000012.1:0-133827 GCF_046534585.1 Peribacillus sp. SIMBA_075
AGCATAAGGGGAAAACAACCATCACCAAGAGGGGACGGAAAAAGCTGCGAGCCCTGTTATTCAGGGTTTGTATGATTCTGGTCGCCAAAAATTCAGCATTTAAGGCATTACATGCCTACTATACTCAACGTCCAGATAATCCATTAAAGAAGATGCAGTCCCTTATTGCTTTATGTAATAAACTGATCCGTATTTTCTTTAGCATGGGTAAAAAGCAATTTGAATTTAATGAAGAAAAGATGTTAAAGGATATTCCTCATATGCGAGTATCAAAGAAGGTGGAACTAGCAGCTTGATTCAGTTTTAGATTAGATAAAATAGTAGAGGCGAGTTTTCTTGGTTATGTATATTTGGGTATCATTTGAAGCACGGATTAGTCGGCAAAGCAACTAAATTACGGGCAAGGACCCTGTGGGGCAGCATGGCTGACATCCACCTCAAGGAAAGGTTGGACGAAGGAATTTGAGAGCGAAGACTCTGGGAGGCATGGGAGGGTTGACCTCCTTGAGAAATGTGGACATCCACCAGTGTGATCATAATTTAACTCATTCACCAATTTTGTAAGTTGTTGGTTAGTGGGCTATAATTCTTTTTTTAAAAGGTCTAATTTTATCCATTCAAGTGATTTTCACCCAACATTAAGTAGTTACCGGCAGGTAAACTACTATGAAAATCTAAGAAAAACGGAGATATCGAGAGGTTTTGCTTTCTTTATTGAGGGAGTTTAGTTGAATAGTTAAAAGAGGACAAGATGATACCTGAAGGCGTCAAAATCAGTCAAATACGGTATATTAACATATAGTTGAACTTTGAACTAGATCATCGTTTCATTAAGAAGCGTGTGCGTTAATGTTAGGATTCAAGTCGTATGGAACACCCACTTCTATATTGAGTGGTATTAAAGCGATGCATACGATGAAAAAAGGACAACTTCACCAGCATGTGAAATCTGTCAAAAAAGATGTAAAATTCATACATAAGATGTTTGAAATTGCTTCATAATCAGTTTTTGCACCAGAATCCTTAATCGGATAGACGCTGTAGTGATGAAAATAAGCTTGGTTTAGAGATAATTAATCAGAAAAAATCTATCATAAGGGAGTACCTGTATGGTTAAATTGTTAATTGCTGATCGCGATCAAAATGAACGAACAGGGATTGGCTGGCTAGTTTCTTCGTTTTCGATTCCATTTGATCACATTCTATTAGCAGGCTCAGTATCTGAGGTATTTCATCTAATAGAGACCGAAGTACCAGATGTTGTTTGCATTGAACTCGATATGATTCCAAAGGATACGTGGGACAGCTTTAAGGAGCTGACAAAACGGTACATACAAAAAGTCATCGTCATGACGGCTGAAGCCACATTTGAACGTGCGCTTCAAGGCATCGAGCTTCATGCCTATGACCTATGGGTAAAACCTCAGTCGCCTGACCATATCAAACGAGTATTAACCCAGTGCTGCAAGGCCGTTTCAAAAACTGAGGAGAAACAAGAGCCATCGGCTCAAATTGAGGTTCCTTCCGTATCTTACAGTTCTCTATTCGTGCATCAAGAAACGTTAGGCGCCAATTTCCGATTAATGCTGATGCAGTTGGAAAATTCGAAGAAACAACCTATACTGCTATCTTTTTTACAAGAATATCCATTTAAAAATCGACCGGTTGTATTGCCGCTAAGCGACATGATCGTTTCTGTTTTTTCATTCGATAACCAGCAGCCGCAGCCACTCAAACAATTAAAGCACATAGGCAATCGGATTCTAACCGAATGGGAAGAGCAGTTTTCGGAGCCCATGTCACTAGTTTTATATGATACTAATGACCCGTTGCTTTCGTTAAATGAAAAATATCTTCATGCGAAGCAAGCGCTAGAAATTCGTTTTTTCAAAGGATATCGGCAGCTTTCGGTCATTGAGGATAAGGTGAACTGGGTTATGATCGATCCGTTTTTAACCCCGTCTGAACAGCGCGAATGGATTGACATGCTGAACGAAGGTGACAGGGACAAAATTAAGCAGTGGATGTATAAAGAATTTTTGAATAAGGCAGATCCCTATCCCGAGCCAGGTTTATTGCGAACCCGGTTAACAAGCTTATTAGCCCAAGTCCGACGCTTCATGAAGTCATTTTATCTTGACGAAGGGATGCTTGAGAGACGTTATCATCAAGTATTTGAATCCATCCTATACAATCCGATTCTATATCGGATCGTCCAGGAGTTATTGCTGTTCTTATATGAAGTTCTTGATCGGGCAAATAACAATCAAGAAAACGCTCGTACAAATGTGATTGAGCAGGCCATCCGGTACATTGAGGAGAATTTTACTAACCCTACGCTAAGGCTTGAGGACGTTGCGAACCAAGTAAACAGAAGCCCAGCGTATTTTAGCTCGCTCTTAACAAAAAAACAAGGAAGCTCGTTCCGACAGCTATTAACAAAGACACGGATAAACGAAGCGCAGCGTCTATTGATAGATACAAAACTCTCGATTCAAGATGTAGCAGATAAAACAGGATTTATAAATGCAAATTACTTTAGCAAAATTTTCAAGGAAAAAACCGGTACAACCCCTCGTTCATTTAGAAATCGTAAAAAAGTATAGAAATCTAAAATAATTATAGTTTTCAAATGTAAGCGTTTTACATTACACTTTAAATTCGAAAAAAATTAGAAAAATTCAAAAAATAGACGTCTGTTTTCAATCGCTTTCCTTCTCTAAACTAGAGAAGTAGGAAGTGTCCCAAAAATCAAATATTGAAAAGGGGAAAGACGCTTATGACCGAACAAAAATTTAAGATGGATGACGCTCCACTTAACAAGTTCCATATGAAAATTACAGCGCTTACTTTTGGCTCTAATTTCTCTGATGGGTATGCTCTTGGGATTATTGGAGTGGCTCTTACTCTCCTTAGCCCCCAAATGGAACTCAATTCGATGTGGGTAGGACTAATTGGAAGTTCTGCTTTGGTCGGGCTCTTTTTCGGTAGTCTAGTACTTGGAGGGTTATCTGACCGCATAGGCAGACAGAAAATATACCTGCTTAACTTCTTATTGGTCACTATAGCTTCGTTGCTGCAACTATTTGTGGATGGGCCCGTAGAGTTGTTAATTTTGCGTTTACTGATAGGTTTTGCTCTCGGAGGCGATTATGCAGTCGGATCGACTTTACTTGCCGAGTTCGCGCCTAGAAAGTATAGGGGATTCTTACTGGCTTCTCTAAATGTGCTCTGGACGGTAGGTTACGTCTCTGCAACCATTGTCGGATATTATTTAGGTCAAGCTGGTCCGGAATCATGGCGTTGGATGCTTGCTAGTGCTGCAATCCCTGCATTCATTGTGCTGATACTGCGAATAGGAACACCTGAATCCCCACAATGGCTCATCAGCATGGGACGTATTGATGAAGCACGCCATATCGTAAAGAAGTATATCGGGCCTAATGCGGAAATCGACGAAACTGTTATTGAGACTCAAAATAAAAATGGCTTTCGTGCTCTTTTTAACAAAAAATTCCGGAAGCGAACAGCTTTTGGAAGTCTATTTTATGTCTGTATTGTCATTCCGTACTTTGCCATCTACACATTCCTACCGTCTATCTTAAATAGTATGGGTTTAGCAGAAAACTTCACTGTAGACTTGTGGTTAAACATATTCCTAATCTTGGGTTCGATTGCTGGTCTTTGGCTTATGGAGAAATTTTCTCGCAGAGGTTTCACGATTAGTACGTTTGCAATCCTGACAGTCTGCTTGCTTATGCTTAGCATTTTTCACGAACCTAAACTTTTAGTAATCCCGATTTTTCTGGCTTTTACTTTTATATTATCAGCAAATTCAAACCTTACGCTAACATATCCGGCCGAACTTTTCCCAACCGAAATTCGCGCATCTGGGGTTGGTTTTGTGACAGCGTTCAGCCGAATTGGTTCTGCTATCGGGACATTCCTCCTGCCCCTTAGTATGAACACTATAGGGTTGGATGCCTCGATGATTGGAATGACGGCTATTCTGTTAATTGGTACTATCATTTCGATTGCCTGGGCACCGGAGACAAAGTCACTCTCTTTAAGCGAGGCAAGTAATCCTTTTAATGAAGCAAGTAATTCAAACTTAAACCCCTTGAACCATAAGAAGATTAATTGACATGAAAAAAGGAATACCTCTCCAATTCTCGAAAGAGAGGTCTCGTTGCGAAATTTTACTAATCCAAAGGCTTAAACATTATAAAAGCTAATGTTTTGTCAAGCTGCACAATATAGGAGATGAGCTTATTATGAAAACACAAGAAAAAGTAATGATAACTGAAGATGATTTTAGTATCGGGGATTTGATTTCAGTAGCAAGGCATCATGCACCTTTGGAGCTGTCTATGAGTGTAAAGAAAAGGATTAGCCAAGGAAGGGATATAGTCGAGCGTTTTGTCGAGGAAGAGCGAGTCATATACGGAATTACGACCGGAGTAGGAGAGAATTCAAAAATAAAAATTTCAGCCTCTGATTCGAGAGAATTGCAAAAAAATATAATTATGAGTCATGCTTGCGGTATGGGGGATCCGTTGGAGAAGGAAATAGTAAGGGCAATTATGGTGATGATGATCAAAAATTTATCCCTTGGTTATTCTGGAATAAGACTTGAAACGGTAGAGAGATTAGCAGAGATGGTGAATAAAGATGTCATACCATTCGTCCCTCGAGAAGGTTCCTTAGGATACTTAAATCATCAAGCACAAATCAGTTTGGTACTTTTGGGGATGGGTGAGGCCTATTATCAGGGCGTACTAACAGATGGCGAGACAG
Organism: Peribacillus sp. SIMBA_075; assembly: GCF_046534585.1. Classification (NCBI taxonomy): domain Bacteria; kingdom Bacillati; phylum Bacillota; class Bacilli; order Caryophanales; family Bacillaceae; genus Peribacillus; species Peribacillus sp. SIMBA_075. Next base: position 4,798 of record NZ_JAWRYN010000012.1, read on the forward strand.
CTTTGAAGAAGGCAGGAATCACCCCAATCGAACTGCACGAAAAGGAAGGGCTTTCTTTGATTAATGGCACGGTAGATATGACTGCAATTGGCGCTCTGGCCGTTTATGATGCCATTAATGTTCTTAAGGCTGCAGACATTGTTTCGATAATCAGTTTTGAGGCGCTGAAAGGAACATACTATGCCTTTGATCCCAAAATTAGTAAAGTAAAACGTCATCCTGGACAAAAAAAGACAACTGATAATATTCATAAGCTGATAAAAAACAGTGAGATCACGGAAAAATTTAAAGATTACCGCACACAAGATGCTCTTAGTATTAGGTCCATTCCACAAGTGCATGGAGCTTGTAAAGACGCTGTTGATTACGTTCGGACGATTGTGGAGAGAGAAATGAATTCAGCCTCAGATAATCCGTTGGTGTTTGATGATCCAGAGGGTGCAAGAGCGATATCCTCTTCCAATTGTCATGGAGAAGCGATAGCCTTAGCCATGGACTTTCTGGCAATCTCTCTATCTGAATTGGCCAATATTTCTGAACGAAGGATTTTTAGACTCGTGTCGCCTCAGTATAGCGAGCTGCCCCCGTATTTGATCGAGCAAAGTGGGCTTAACTCTGGCTATATGATTCCGCAATATGTCGCGGCGTCATTGGTTTCTAACAATAAGGTTTATTCACATCCGTCGTCTGTGGATTCCATTCCGACAACAGGGGGACAGGAAGATCATGTAAGCATGGGGACATCTGCAGCTTTAAAGGCACTGAAAGTAATCGCCAATACTGAAAAAGTGATTGGGATCGAATGGATGTGCAGCTGCCAGGGGATCGAATTCCTTCAGCCGTTACAGCCTGGAACAGGAACGACTGCAGCCTGCGATTTGTTTAGAAAATATGTGCCTCGCCTTGAGCAGGACAGAATTTTATACAAAGACATGCGTACAGCTGCGGAACTGGTTCATACGGCAGAAATTGTAAAGCATGTAGAAGCAAAAATCGGTCCTTTGCAATTTTAAAGATATGATTCATAGCTAAAGTTGCAGTTTGAATCAATAAAAGAATATGAAGGACAGATATTCGTTTGGAAATAAAAAAATTTAACAATATATGATGACCACGAGACTCGTAAAGTAAAAAAAATATGGCCACTCGGTTTAGCTTGATCAAACGGCAATCCTAGAAAGAGAAACAGTAAAAATAAATAAGGAATTCAATTTAGAAAATAAAACATACTAGATTAAAAGGGTAGAGTTTTCACCATTAGAAACAAGAATTGTTGTTACTGGATCTGACACGAAACTCCTAACAAATGAGAGTGGGATGAAATACAAAGTATTAAGCAAACTGGAACATAAACTCCTTAATGCAAGGAAACATGATAAAGAGCATGGTTATAGTGTTGAGTATGAAAAATCTGGTGTATTTTTAAAATCAGCTGGTGAAAAAGTTGAACCCATTTTTAGTAAGGCTGAAGGAGCAGGTGAAGATGACGAATATGTAATGATTTTTGCTCTGGTTAAAGACCGTCAAGACTGCTTGCTTGAAGTTGGTAATGATATAAAGATTAATTTAACAAAGTAAGTTATATTTACTTAATACTTATATATATATATTAATCTTTAGTAATAGGGCGCGATTCTTTAATAAGAATCGCTTTTCGAACTAACGGGGCTTTACTTCAATTAGAAAGGTTGCTGAGGCAGCCTTTTTCTTATGGCACTAACGGGGCAGGATAGTTGAATAAGGAAATACAAAATGAAATATAATGAATGATTAATTAATGTTGAAAATTGTAAATTAAGATTCTGAAGAAAAATTCTTTCTTATAAAATGTAGTAATGAATATAGCCGTATATTGTTATTTGTATTGAAATAATTAAAGGATTTTTTATACAACGGAAGTTAGGGAGACAATTAGCGCCAGGCGAACAATATTTTTTGAGGAGAATTTAGATTGAAAAAATACAGTATAGCAATTCTTTATCTAGCAGGAAGAGACTATTTTTAGCAATTGGTTATATCTTTCTGATTGTTGGCATTATTCATTTCTTAATTAACAGCTTTAAAAGGAAATAGCTAGTTAACTTTCTGATATTACAAGCACATAATTAATCGAAAAGGGTGCATTACTTCTATTTGGGGCTGGAAACAGCTCCTTTTCTTATAGAACTAAAGGGGAAGGTTCGTTCAACAAGATTAGTGTATTCGTATTGTGCGATAATGGTCTGGAGATGACTCAGCAGTCTTTTTCACATGAAAACTGACTGTTTTATATGCCCATTTATATGGTTTAGTGCCATACTAAGTACAAAAGGGGAACTTTTAACAAATGGTTGGAGTTAAGGAATTGTTTTACAATTCTTATAGTTTTGATTAATATTCAAGTATACAATAAAACACTTGAATAGATAGATGGTGATTTTACATGTTTGATGATCGATATTTAAAAGATTTATTGTATCAAGAGTTCGCAAGAATAGGTAAAAGTCTTTCTAGTCCAAAACGGTTGGAAATTCTTGATATTTTATCTCATGGTCCAAAGTCGGTGGAGGCATTATCTAAAGCTACTAATATGTCTGTGGCGAATGTAGCTCAACATTTACAAACACTTGCTAATTCTAGATTGGTTAAGTTTCAGAAGAAAGGGAACTACGTCATTTACGAACTAGCAGATGCAGCCATATCGGATTTTTTAACTTCCTTGCATACATTAGGAGAAAAATAGTTTGTACAGGTTCAACAAATTAAGCAAGAGTTCTTAAATGTCAATCCTGGCACGGATGGGGTTTCACTTTCAGAACTTAAAGATCGGATGGATAAAGGTGAAGCTATTTTGTTGGATGTAAGACCTTTGGAGGAGTATGAAGAAGCTCATATTCCTGGTGCAGTTTCTATGCCAAATGAAGAGTTAAGCGAGAAACTCTCAACTTTACCAACCAATTGTGATGTGATTGCTTATTGCCGTGGTTGTTACTGTTTAATGTCAGTGGAAGCTGTTGAACTTTTAAGATCCAAATGTTTTAATGCATTTCGTCTAGAGGAAGGTGTACATGATTGGAAATTACAGAATGATAAATGAGGTATTAACAAATGTCTAATAAAGCATATCAATTGAACCAGAGTTATGTAGATTCTCAAGAAAAACAAAAAATGTTATACAAACGCACATTAATTATTATAAGTATTTCACAAATTTTTGGTGGTGCTGGGTTAGCAGCTGGAATTACGGTGGGGGCACTTCTTGCACAACAAATGCTTGGCACTGATGCATTTGCTGGACTTCCTTCGGGTTTATTTACTCTAGGGTCTGCAGGGGCTGCTTTAATCGTAGGGAGACTTTCTCAACGTTACGGTCGTCGTACAGGTCTAACAGCAGGTTTTATGATAGGTGGACTTGGAGCAATAGGAGTCATAACTGCAGCTATAATAAATAGTATTTTCCTTTTATTTGCTTCCCTGCTTATTTATGGTGCAGGAACAGCGACAAATTTACAAGCTCGTTACGCTGGTACGGACTTAGCGAGCAATAAACAACGAGCTACTGCTATTAGTATTACAATGGTGTTTACAACATTTGGTGCAGTTGCAGGTCCGAATTTAGTGAATGTAATGGGGGATTTTGCTACATCTATTGGCATTCCATCACTTGCTGGTCCTTTCATTTTATCAGCAGCAGCATTTATCCTGGCAGGTCTTGTACTTTTCGTCATGCTTCGCCCAGACCCATTAGTTATCGCAAGAACGATAGAAGCTTCCAACCAAGATAGTGATCGAATAGAACATTCGGCTGATACTGAACAAAGAGCAAACAAAAGAGGTATTATTGTTGGTGCGACAATTATGGTTCTTACTCAAATCGTAATGGTGGCTATTATGACAATGACACCAGTTCATATGAGACATCATGGACATAACTTGGGTGAAATAGGTCTTGTTATTGGTTTTCATATAGGGGCAATGTATCTCCCTTCACTGGTTACAGGTGTCCTTGTTGATAAGTTTGGTCGTACTGCTATGGCTATTGCCTCTGGAGCTACGTTGCTTCTGGCAGGTTTAATATCAGCGATTGCACCAGGTGATTCTATGATTCTCCTAGTAATTGCTCTTTCTTTACTTGGATTAGGATGGAATTTTGGTTTAATAAGTGGGACTGCTCTTATTGTTGATTCAACTGAAACTTCAACTCGGGCTAAAACTCAAGGTACAGTGGATGTTTTAATTGCATTATCAGGAGCTTCTGGTGGAGCCTTATCTGGAATGATTGTGGCGGGTTCAAGTTATACAACATTATCATTTATTGGAGGGTTATTATCTATATTATTGATTCCAGTGGTTATCTGGTCTCGAGGAAGTAAAAAATAAAAAAAACCAATTTCACTACGAAATCAGTTTTTTTTCTTGAAACTAACAGGTGCGCTAGCTTAAAATCGGAGCTGTCTTTATGGCAGCTTTTTGTGCGACAGGCAGTCGTATGGGGGTGCTGACACAGTCAGTGTCCCTCATTTAATTTATTCGACAGAGACGTCATTTCGATGAAACGACTGGCAAAAGAATGAAGCAATTGAATCCCAGATGGTGAAATTCCATTCCCAAGGTTAAGCTGCTTTCTTTTGTTTTTGGTCTAAGCGATAACTTAGGAAAGTGAGAAGACTTGCACAGATAGCAATTAGCCCACCGACCAATGACACACTCATCAAATTTCCCTGATGGTAAACAATTCCGCCTAATGCGGAACCAAAGGCGATACCGACATTGCTTGCTACCGGCATCAGTGAAGCAGCTAGTCCTGTAGCTTTTGGTTGATAAATACCGGCAAGGTCTATCAAATAAAGCTGGGTAGATGTTGTTAAAAGGATGGCCATTAATGACATCAAGCCAATGTTAAACAATCCAAAGATAAAATTATTTGTCGTCCAATATAAACTGATCAGAACAATTGCTTGCACGAGGAAAACAAACCGGAGGCGCCCGATAGCATTGTAGCTGGCAATTTTACCAGCGAGTATGTTGCTGAAAATGGAAATGAATCCATAGCAAAACAAAATCAAACTGATTGAACTACTTGGTGCTTCCATTACTTTCAGGATCGGAACAAGATACGTATAAACGGCATACGTAGCCCCAAATCCAAGAGATGGAATGAAAAAAGCCATTAAGATTCGTGGGTGTGTTAACAAAGAAAATTGCTCGCGCATCGAACTGCGAAATGGGCTGTGCATAGTAGGCAAAATGAAGAAAGATGCCAAAAATGCAATTCCACCGAGAAAAGTCGTTAACAGGAAGGTTGCATTCCAGTCGTACATTTCGGCGATGACCGTGCCTATTGGTACTCCAATCACGTTTGCAAGAGTAAAACCACCGAAAACGAATGATATAGCAAGTCCACGTTTTGCGATCGGCATGGCTTCACTTGCAACAATCATGGCAAGAGAAATTAAAACTCCTGTTACAATCGCAGTCATCATCCGAAGTGCAAGGAGCATGATGTAGCTTGTCGAAATCACGCACAAAGCATTCAGGATGATGAACGAACCTATCAAAAACAACATCCATTTACGCTTTGGAAAATGGCTTGTTGCCGACATTACGAGTGGTGTGGCAATGGCAAACGTAATCGCAAACGCAGAAACGAGTGTGCCTGCTTTTGCATTTGTAATATGGAGACTCGAGGAAATATCGGTTAAGATCCCGATGATAACAAATTCGCTTGTCCCGAGAACAAATGTTAATAAAGTAAGTGTTAAGATGAGTAACCAATGTCGCTTGGATAATTTTGTAGCGTGCATAAATACCTCTTTTCTTAGATGAATGTAAATGTGTCACAGGGTAGATAAACAATCTAATTATCATACCATAAAACATTTTCACGAGGAAAACCCTTGCTTAGTTATCGTTGATTACTTCTATAAAAATTAAATAACGTTATGAGATAAATTACGGAGAGCCGTACCAAAAGTAAATGAGGTTTTGGATATTTTAGGGATTCAGTTTATAAGTACGCATATGTACAGTATAATACAGGGGGAATTGGGGTTTTTAGGAAGGTTAGGTTTTTGAAAGAACGGAAAGCCTTTATCTTAAGTGGTGTATCTGAACGGTCATTGTGTGGAGAATTAAGAAGCATTTTACAATAGAAATAAGTAAAAAAACTAGTTTTCTGCCTATCATGTTAAAGATATTCAGGCTTCTTGGGAGCACCTTTTTCTATCTGAGGGAGTTCAACAAGGATATCGATGCTTAGACGTATAATAAGAAGGAAGAGTTATTTTTGGATTTTAAAACGAATGGAGTTAAAAAAGCATCGGAATTATGTGATGCCTTTTCGAAGAGATTCTTTCATTATTAGTTTGCGTGATAAGTAAAAAAAATTGGATATGTAAATTTATATTACTTAATACCCTAATCAATGGAGTTGATGATCATCACCTTCGAGTGTCACAAGCAAGAAATTGCCTTAAAAATTTCGTAAATATTAGTACTCATTGGGTAAAATATCGCGTAAGTAAATTTTAACTTGGAGAGAATACAATGAAAAAAGGTTATTTAGTTTTCTTTATACCGCTATTAGTAATTTTGTTAGGTATTTATTGGTATAACTCCACTGGATCTATTTCTGGGAAATCGGATAACGATATGTGGAAAGTGAGTTATAAAGAAAATAGAGATCCAAGTGAACCAACTGGCTGGGATGCCTCGATTAAACAACTTAATGATGACAAAGTTGTTGTCAAAGAAATCGCGCTATTAGAGAATGATAAAACTCTAACAACTCTTACAAGTTTTAAAGAAGGAAGAGCGGAAGATGGAACAGAAACTAAATTACATCCTTTTTATTATGAGTCATTTTATTTAGGGGATGCACCAAAAAAAGAAAATACCTATAAAGCTTCTGTTACTTGGGAAAAAGATAAAAAAGTACACACAGATAGATTTGTTATAGAATAATAGCTTAAGAAGAGAGCAAGAAGAATTTGAGCTTGCTCTATTTCTTATTAATATAATTGGTAGAGTTTCATCTTCTTTATTAACCGTGTTCCTAAATCGCTTCCCTTATTTCGCTAACAGGTGCATTACAACAGGGGGGGCAGCGCCAGTCTTTTTCTAATTGAACTATCAGCTAATTCAATGAATCGAAAATTAAGTTCATTTGAAAACCTTATCTAAACAATGGCTACAAGGCAATTGACGATGCGTTAGGGAATGCGAATTAGTAAATGTAAGTCATCACAACAAGATAACTAAAGGAGCGATTTTTATTTTCTTTATTGATCAAGCCATAACATGAGAACCACTTAATAAGGTTTCCCGATGGATACTTAATGTTCAAAGGTAGCGGTCTTTGGAAGTAATGCCTCATGCTCCATTCTCAAAAGTCTAATTTGTTACAACCTAGGAAGGACTTTTCTCGCGCCTAGGAAAAGCCAGGTACTAAGAACGAAAGGCATTGTCAGGGCTGGGAGTCCATAGGGTAAAAGCCAGGTAGCAACACTTGCCGATAAGGGTACTGTCACACAAGCTGCGATAATCCCTGATATAGGCGCAAATCGATTATGGTTCTCTTTAAAAACTATAGATACGGCAATGCTGGTTAAAATCGCATTGTAGCCATAAAGACCCATGATAATTAACGAGTGTTCCCCTCCAAGTACGAATGATATGAGTAATGCAAAAGCATTACCTAAAATGGAAAAAAGGCCATATTTCCATCCGGCCCAAAATACGCCAATAAATAACAGAATGCCAGCTAAGGTACTATCTAGAAAAAAAATTTGCCCTATCCCATTAAAACTCCCTTCCAGCCAATTAACCTTTCCAGAGATGTTTAAGGTCCAGTGTGATAGGTCTTGAGGAACTAGTCCCGGACTTAACTGGAAAGCCTTTAACTTGTAAGATACAAGCAACATAAACCAGGTCAGAATGATAAAAGGGAATGTAAGGATGGGAATCCCTGTGTTTCTCATGAAATGCATCATTGCTGCGGAAAGGATTGCGGCTAAAGCAGCTCCAACTAAAGCGATAAACCACTGAGACGGTCCAGTTAAAAACAATGTTAGTGCAATGCCTGTTAACACGGAGTTATATCCGTATAAACCTGAATTCACACTGTTTTCATTAGCACCTCCCAGTTTTCCGATTAGCGTTCCTATGATAGCGGAAGATAGAGTAATAATCCCTAAATGATAAGAGTAAATCGTGATCGCCATTAGAATTATGAAACCAGTAACAGCATTCTCAATCAATATGACTTGAGAGATTCCTTTCAGTGATGACTTCATTAAAGAAAGAAACATTCCATCGGTCAATGAAGTACGTTTGTCTTTTTGCATAATACTAACCCCTCAATTAAGATATTAAAAAAATAGGTTCAGATACAATCATTTCATTTTCTACAGTTTTAAAAAATATCCTCTGACACATAACTTGTTAATCATGCATCAAGAGTTTAAGTTCAGCAGAAGTGCAATGTAATAACCTAAACGAAAAATGTAAGATAATCATTTTTTCGAGTTTACTTTTTTTATTGGGGATTTTTGCAAGTCCTTTTGTTCCTGAAAGAGTTCTCCCTCCTTTGAATATAATCCTTTAGTATTTCTTGAATTCCTCCTTACAAAGTCCATTCACTTAACTATTAAATACATAAAATCATATATAATTTGATATATATGTATATTATGATATATTAATATTTCAGGGGAATCAATCCTTCATTTTATTGTAAAACCTGAATTTTTTTGTCAATAAAATAAAAAATAAGGTTAATTCCAACATCGTTATGGGGGTTAATGGTATTTCTCATCATTTGATTTCAGATAATTCAGGTAACGCGATTGATGAATATTTGATTCTCCATTAGTAAAAAAGCAGGCCATATAAACAGGGATTTTCCGTTTATCTCAGATAACAGGGTGTAATGTCTACGTTATATCTTTGAGGAGCCAGGCGAGATTTGGAGGGGGATAAACAGTTCATACGTCCCAATTGGTTCAACTAATCCCCCAATGGGTTTGGGAGAAAGGTCTCGGGAATTGATGGAATCTTCGCTATACTTAGTCATTTTAAAAATGGGGAGGCTTTAAGATGCAATTATTACCGCGTGAAATAGATAAGCTCATGATTGTAGTGGCAGCTGATCTTGCTAAGCGACGAAAAGAAAGAGGATTAAAATTAAATCATCCAGAAGCCGTAGCACTTATCACTTATGAAGTGTTAGAAGGGGCAAGGGATGGAAGAACAGTTGCACAATTGATGGAATATGGTGCAATGATTTTATCGCGCGAAGATGTTATGGAGGGTATTCCAGAGATGATCCACGATATTCAAGTAGAAGCTACTTTTCCTGATGGAACGAAACTAGTAACGGTTCATAATCCAATCAGATAAGAATCGACAAGGAGGCATGCTAAATGATACCAGGGCAACTATTTTTAAAGGAAGAAGAAATTATTTGTAATGCCGGGAAAATAGTCACAAAGCTGTCTGTAATTAATACAGGAGATCGGCCTGTTCAAGTTGGCTCTCATTTCCACTTCTATGAAATCAATGAAGCTCTTCAATTCAATCGCGAAGAAGCGTTTGGGAAACGGTTAAACGTTCCTGCGGGTGCTGCCGTTCGTTTTGAGCCTGGAGATGAAAAAGAAATAGAATTGATTGATTTTGGTGGAGAACGTCGTGTGTATGGATTTAATAATAAAACAGATGGATCCGTGGAAAGAGGGGGAAATCAATGAGTTACAAAATGTCAAGAAAGCAATATGCCGGGATGTATGGTCCAACGACAGGAGATTCCATTCGTTTAGCGGATACAGATTTAGTGATCCAAATTGAGAAAGATTATACTACATATGGTGAAGAAGTCGTTTTTGGCGGCGGAAAAGTAATCCGTGACGGGATGGGGCAACATCCTCTTGCAACTCGCGAAGATGGAGTTCCGGATGTAGTCATTACAAATGCTGTTATTCTAGACTATACCGGAATTTATAAAGCGGATATTGCAATCCGTGACGGAAAAATTGCTGGAATCGGAAAAGCCGGAAATCCTTTAGTAATGGATAATGTGGATATTGTAATTGGGGCTTCTACAGAAATTATTGCTGGGGAAGGGATGATCGTCACAGCTGGTGGAATCGACTCCCATGTACATTTTATTAATCCTGCACAGGTTGAGACTGCATTAGCTTCCGGTCTTACAACTTTAATTGGAGGAGGCACGGGTCCTGCTGCAGGATCAAAAGCCACAACTGTTACGCCAGGTGAATGGAATATTCATAGAATGCTGCAAGCAGCGGAAGGATTTCCAATTAACGTAGGCTTCACTGGAAAAGGACAAGCTGCGAACGATGAGGCGTTAGCTGAGCAAGTCCGTGCAGGCGCAATTGGATTAAAAGTGCATGAAGACTGGGGAGCTACAGCCTCTGCTATCGACCACGCTCTCCGAGTAGCGGACCAATATGACGTACAAGTTGCCCTTCATGCAGACACGTTGAATGAAGGCGGATTTTTGGAAAACACGCTAGCGGCGATTAAAGACCGAGTTATTCATATGTACCATACGGAAGGGGCAGGGGGCGGACATGCTCCTGATTTAATTAAATCAGCGAGCTTTATGAATGTTCTTCCATCATCTACAAACCCGACATTGCCATATACAATTAATACGATTGACGAGCATTTGGATATGTTAATGGTGTGTCACCATTTAAACCCATCTATTCCTGAAGATCTTGCCTTTGCTGATTCAAGGATTAGACGCGAAACGATTGCGGCTGAAGATATTCTTCAAGACATGGGTGTATTCAGTATGGTTAGCTCAGATGCACAAGCAATGGGACGAATTGGCGAGGTTATTTTACGTACATGGCAAACAGCAGATAAAATGAAAAAACAGCGAGGAGCGTTGGAAGGTGACAGCGAGCTTTCTGATAATAATCGCGCAAAGCGTTATGTAGCTAAATATACGATTAACCCTGCTATCACTCATGGTATTTCTGAATATGTCGGTTCGATTGAAGTGGGAAAAATGGCGGACCTTGTCATTTGGTCACCGGCATTTTTCGGCGTGAAGCCTGAAATGATTCTTAAAAATGGCTTTATCGTAGAAAGCTTAATGGGTGATGCCAATGCGTCCATTCCGACACCACAGCCAGTTATTTATCGGCCAATGTATGGATCTTATGGAAAAGCCTTGTCTAAGAGCTCAATTACCTTTGTTTCTCAAGTCGCTTTTGATGATAAAGTGCATGAAAAATTAGGCTTGGAAAAAACGGTTCTTCCAGTTCATGGTATTCGAAACTTAACGAAAAAGGATATGAAGCTTAATTCCGAAACGCCTGAGATTACGGTTGATCCACAAACGTATGAGGTAAAAGTAAACGGGGAACTCATTACTTGTGAACCTGTGGATATAGTACCGATGGGACAACGCTATTTCTTATTTTAAGTCTTATTTTGAGGTGAAAATATTGATCATTGAAAAAATTGTTACAAATATCGACGCAATGGACAGAGAAGAAATTGCGAAACGCCATATGGAAAAGGTGTACCTGGAAAGTGCTAATTTAGTGAAACGGATTCAAAGAGTGACCACCGACCACGGCCACGAAATTGGCATTCGCTTAAAAGAACTGCGTGACCTTAAGGCGGGCGATGTTTTATATATGGATGATAAAAATATGATTGTCGTAGATGTCCTTTCCGATGATCTATTAGTCATTAGCCCGCGAAGTTTAAATGAAATGGGAACGATTGCCCACCAATTGGGGAATCGTCACCTTCCAGCTCAATTTGAAGAGAATAATATGCTCGTTCAGTATGATTATCTTGTTGAAGAATTGCTTCAAGAGCTTCAAATTCCTTTTACACGTGAAGATCGGAAAGTAAAACAGGCTTTTCGCCATATTGGACATAGCCATGAATCCTAATATTCTTTCTTTATTCCAACTATGTGATTCGAATTTTCCAACTGGTGCTTTTAGTCATTCATATGGTCTAGAGACGTATATTCAAGAAGATCAAGTGTATGATCAAGCATCGTTTTCCAAGTGGCTTCACGTATATTTAAATGAACAGCTTGTCTATTCAGATGGGCTGGCAACCCGTCTTGTCTATGATGCCTTGGAAAATGAGGATGTACAAACGGTGTGGAAGGTCGATCGAATGCTGACGGTTCAAAATTTGCCGCGTGAAACGAGAGAAGGCACCAAAAGAATGGGAGAACGCATGGTAAACCTTGTGGGATCTTTATATGAGTTTCCTGTTCACTCGCAATATCAAAAACGGATTAAGGAGAAGCACTCCTTTGGACATCCAGCTATTGCTTTTACGATGATAGGGCACCATCTTGGTGTTCCGAAATCAACTACCACCCTCTATTATTTGTATTCTACTATTTCAAGTCTTGTTCAAAATGCCGTTCGTGCGATTCCGTTAGGACAAACCGCGGGACAGAAGACGATTCATGAGTTTCAAAGTGCTTTAATAGAGGCGACAGAAAAAATTCAAACTTTGGATAAAGAGGATTTTGGAATCATTTCACCAGGTTTAGAGTTATCTCAAATGAAACATGAGCGTGTGAACATTCGTATTTTCATGTCTTAATATAGAAGGAGTGTTTTTATATGGAACCGATTAAAATTGGAGTAGGCGGACCTGTTGGAGCCGGAAAAACGATGTTGGTTGAAAGGCTAACCCGTCATTTAGAAGGTGAAATCAGCATGGCCGTTGTGACGAATGATATTTATACAAAAGAAGATGCCAAATTTTTAATGCAAAATGGAGTCCTACCGGCAGACCGTATTATTGGGGTTGAAACAGGCGGATGTCCACATACAGCTATTCGTGAAGACGCCTCCATGAATTTTGCGGCTATAGATGAATTAAAAGAGAAGCATCCGGACGTAGAGCTCATTTTTGTGGAAAGTGGAGGCGATAATCTTGCGGCGACATTCAGCCCAGAACTTGTGGATTTCTCCATCTATATTATTGATGTAGCTCAAGGCGAAAAAATTCCGCGTAAAGGTGGCCAAGGGATGATTAAATCAGATTTATTCATCATTAATAAAACGGATTTAGCTCCTTTCGTTGGCGCAAGCCTCGAAGTGATGGAGTCTGATACGAAGGTTTTTCGCGGAAATAAACCGTTTGTTTTCACCAATTTAAAAGATAACACGGGGCTTGATCAGGTCATTAACTGGCTTATGAAGAATGCATTATTAAAAGGATTGGAATAATGGAAGACTGGACTGGAGTTTTGTGTCTAGATGTCGAAGATAGGAATGGAAAGACTGTAGCGAAAAATGTATATTTTCAGGGCGCATTGAAAGTGATGCGTCCGGTTTATCATGACGACTCTGGACAGGCTTGTTATTATATATTGAACCCCGGTGGAGGCTATTTAGACGGAGATCGCTATAAAATACAAATTACGCTCGAGAAGCAAGCGAGACTAACCTTAACGACACAATCCGCAACAAAGGTTTATAAGACACCTAACACTCATGCCTACCAGGAAACAGAGATCATTCTACAGTCTGGATGTTATCTCGAATATATTCCGGATCCGCTTATTATGTATCAGGACGCGCGCTATAAACAAAAAAATGTCATTCGGATGGAGAAAGGGGCGACTTTCCTTTATTCCGACATTTTAACCCCAGGGTGGTCTCCGGATGGAGATCGTTTCAGTTATAATCGGCTTCAATTCATCAATGAAATTTATATGGACGATGAGCTTGTGGCCTATGATCATATTCAATTGAATCCTGCTGCCCAAAATATAGAGAAGATTGGATTCATGGAAGGGTTTTCGCATTTAGGTTCCATGATTGTGGTTGGCGAACAAACAAGCCCTGACCTCCTTGATCGGCTATATCAGGCTATTAATGGGAATACAGATCGATATAAAGTTGGACTATCTTTATTATCTGTACCAGGATTTACGGTTCGTGTATTAGCTAACTCGACACAAGAAATAGAGAAAATCTTTACTGAGTGTCACCGAATTATTAGTCAAGAGTGGTTTAATGCAAAACCGTGTTTTCTAAGAAAGTATTAATACTTAGAACCCGGCAATCAAAAGGTTGCCGGGCTTTTATCCGGGTTAATCAGGCTGTAAAAAACCGCCACTTATGGAAGTTTCACTTTATAAGGGACAAAAAGTTTGAAGGAGAAATATTTATGGATGTTACATTGTTTTCAGTTTTAACGATAGGTTTTGTTTTGGGGATCAGGCATGCAATTGAGCCTGATCATGTGATTGCAGTATCAACAATTGCAAGTCAAAGTAAAAAGTTATGGCACGCTTCTCTAGCAGGGGTATTTTGGGGGATAGGTCATACGATAACATTATTTATAGTTGGTATTATTCTAATTCTTATGAAGGGTGAAATACCAGGGAAATGGTCTATGTCCCTAGAATTTTTAGTAGGAATCATGCTTGTTTATCTTGGTGTTACAACGATTCTTTCTTTCAAAAGTATCCATGTACATACGCATGGACATGATGGAGATGAACATAAACATGTCCATACCCATGAACATGGTGGTAAACATGAGCATAAACACAAACATAAACATGTTTCATATTTGAAATCGATGTCTATTGGTCTAGTCCATGGTCTTGCAGGAAGTGGCACTATGGTTATATTGACGATGAGTACAGTAAAGAGTGTTTGGGAAGCGGCTATTTATATCCTTTTATTTGGAGTAGGAACGGTCATTGGTATGCTTTTTTTCACTACGATTATTGGTATCCCTTTTGTGTTAAGTATGAAACGTGTTAAAATTAGTAGAACACTTGTATTCACAATGGGCACAATTAGCATGATTTTTGGAATATATTATATGTATAATTTAGGGGTTAATGAAGGATTATTTAACCTTTGGTTTTAAGTCAGTAAGGAATGTTGAATCGAAGCATGCTAACATACACACTATTATTGAATGCTATATATGGATGAAGGGGGATTAGATGAATACTCTTGGATATGCGATACTTAGTTCGCTTGGTAGAAATCCATGTTCCGGCTATCAATTAGTTGGATATTTAGAGGTATTATGGCCTGCGAAGCATAGTCAAATATATCCTCTGTTAACTAAAATGGAGAAGAATGGGCTTTTGGAATTTGAACATATTGAACAAACGGGTAAACCTGATAAGAAAATATATTCACTCACAGAAAAGGGAAGAGAAACTCTGGAAAAATGGGTCACTGAATCGCCTTCTGATCCGATCATTCGAGATGAATTTCTTATTAAGATGTATTCGATTTGGTTATCGAATGAAGAAAATGCAAAAAAATTAATTCAGGACCGAATTGCTAAATTAGAACAAACCGTGGCTTTGCGAGATGAAAATATAGCCAGAATTGAACAAACACATGGGAAGAATGGGTTAGAAATGACATCTAAACATTTTGGTGGTTATATTCTTTTTAATAGAAGGAGTATGTTAGATGAAGAAGAAATTTCATGGTGTAAGTGGGTTCTGAATTTGATTGAGAAAGCTAGATTAAACAATTTAATGTTAGGAATCATTGTAGGAAAACTTAATATAATCATTCAAGACAAGATATTGATTTAATGACTATAATCAAAAATTCCAGCTTTGTTTCGGTGCCTGTGCATCCCAATCATCCCAAAAGCTTAATTATTGAATCTGATACCAAAAAAAGGAGGGCTGTTTAAAAGCACAGCCCTCCTTTTGATGTTGTTGGGGAATTTTCCTACAATCAAAGCGAAAGGTTCCCTCTAATGAATATTTAAGAGGAGAGTTATTCGTTGAAGATATTAAGTATATATTTGAAGATGCACCTCAAAATTTGGAGTCTTTAATCACCGCTGACAAAACAGCCTCTTTTAATCGTAGGCAGGTAAATCGGAAATCTAGTAAAGCTTCAATTGGGCAAACATCAGAAAAAAGAAACCTATGCAGTCAAAACTTGCATAGGTTTCTTCCCTATTTACTGGGCACCATAACTAATCAGGTTCGTCATGATTCGATAACCGCCTGGAACCTGACCTTGAATTTGCCTGTATAGGACAAGGTTCGTGTAAAGGTAGGTGCCTTTACCATATTTCGCCATAAGGATTCCGCCATCAAATGGTGCTTCATTCGGATCAGCCATGGAAATGAACGTTTCAAATCGATCATCCCATTTCATTGGGAAGTACAATCCTCTTTCTTGAACCCAATTATTCCAGTCGTCCGATGTTATTTTATTTGGATAGTTAAAAAGCGCTGATTCTGGTTTCAACACGTTTACCGCGGCATTTTCATCTGTTACCCTCCAGCGAATGGAAGGATTCCCGAGGGTAAGTGAATATGGGGCAGTCTTCAGGGCATCCCATCCATCACCGGGTTTATGGTATTGAACGACGAGATGACCGCCATTTTCCACATATTCAAGTAAACGAGCGTTATTTGCCTTCAAATCTTCCCTGGATAGATAGGCACGTATGCCTGTAACGATCGTGTCGTATTGGCTCAAATCACCTTCTGCTAAATCAGCTGCTGTTAACTTTGTAATGTTAAGGCCTGCATTGCTTAAGTAATCTGCTACTTTATCAAATCCACTTTCAATGTAACCCACTTTTAATGAAGGCGGCATTAAAAGCTCAAATGCAACGGTGTTGATGGCTGCTGGGTATTGGTAATAGAATGTTCCGATATGGTCATAGGAAATTTCCTGGATGGTTGAATCAAAGGTTTTTCCATTGACAGTGGCAACTGCCTTAACCTGATATTCCCCATTTTGAATTGCCTTCGGTGGTGTGAGGGTGAACTTCACTTGTTTTTCTTCTGATTTTTCATTAAATGATACGGTGGCTTTTTCAGGGCTAATTCCCCAATTTTCAGGGATTTTCAAAGCGACCTTTGCTGATATCTTTCCCTCTGTATAATTTTTCAAGGTTACGGTCACTGGTATTTCTTCTTTTACATCTACTGTATTTACCACGATATCTTCAGGAGATAGGGTAAGGCCAACGTCAGGAAGGACAGCTATCGTTCCATCTAATTCTTCCTTTATGGCAGTTTTGGTGCTGCCGTATTTATAAGAAATATTGGTTGTAATTGTTGATTCATCATAAGCATGGTAATAAGCTGCATCTTCTGGGACTTTAACCTGGTAGGTTATTTTTGCTGATTCATTTGGTTTTAGATTGATTTCATTGGATTTTGTTTTAGCCGTCCATCCTTTAGGCACGTTCAATACAGCCGCGACTTTTTTCAATGCTTGTTTCCCGTTATTCTTCAAGGTTACGGTTACGTTCGTATTTTGGCCTTTCGTAAGAATCCTTGAAGCAGCTTTAGCTTGAACATCCAGTCCTGAGGAGACATAACTGACGTTTTGCAATTGCTCATCTTTTAATGAGAGCTTATGAATCAAGTCGTTCTTCGTGGCAGGGCTTAGCTTAGCCTTTTTGATTTGCGCAATAATTGAACGAACATTGGAGAGCGCTGTTTGGGATGTTGAAAAAACACGTTTATCATTTGGATAAGCCGTAATAACGGCATCCAAATTTCGTTGTAAGTATTTAAATTCACCCTTTAATTTTGAAGCTGAATGTGGGAGTTTTTCAGCCCATTCTGTAAAATTATAAGGTACACCTGCAAAAAGGTCCGACTGTTTTTTTGTATCAACGGCACTTTGTTTCAAATCCAGATGGATCTGTCGAGGTGCTGCAGGAATATCAGAACCCATGCCTTGGCTTTTATGAAGATAGCGGGATTGTTCCCCAAGCTGCGGGTAAGTCATACCATATATTGGATCATATTTTCCGATTTCAATCGAAGTGGTTGCTTGATCTGTGGAGGAAACAGGTAAATATAACTTTTTCACTTGCCATACAGATAGACCCTGTTTCAATTGTTGTGGAAAAACAGTTGGATCAGCGGCATCCTTAAAGGCACGTTCACTTAAGATTGTCATTGTTCGATGATGTCCATGCTGGGTATCATCATTTTGGAAGGAAGGCATCAATATATCAGGCTGATATGTTCGAATAAAGCGGATAAGCCGTTCATACGTGAGTTCCTCACCCCACTTTTCTAATGTTTCTCCTGGTGTTTTAGAGAAGCCGAAATCATAAATGGGATCAGAGGTTGTTTCACTTAGATGATACGCCTTCACCCCAGTGATTTTTGCAGCTTCTATCATTTCTCTTGAACGGATGATTCCAAGAGCATTGTCCAGTTCATCCCCAATTTCATTTTGTCCCCCTTCACCCCGATTTGCAATCAGGCTGGATGTCTTCACACCTAATCCTCTCGATAGATAAGCGAGAAAGTCACTTCGCTCATCATCTGGATGGGCTCCGCTGTTTAAGAATGTCACGGTCGTCTCGAGTGGCTTGACTGCATTCCATAACTCAACGTTGGCTTTCTCCGTTTTTGCAGCGCTGCCCCCGAGCGGCAATGATGCAAGAACGAACCAAAGAGAAAGCAAAGATACCAGAGCTTTTTTCATTTTTCTTTTAACCTCCTTCAACTAAAATACCTAAACTTTTGTGAAGAAATTAATGTAGGTTAGTAATATTTTCTAACCAACCAGGCGGAAAAAACATATCTAATAAATATCATTGTTGGTTATAAATGTAAATAATGCGAAGTAACTATTAAAATAAGAATATTTAAAAAAAACAAAAAATAACTTGTGTGCTAAATTCCTTTGAGTTATATTTTTACTTAATTAGGAAGAATTACTAACTAAATGATGTAAGGCCGTGATGTGATGAGTTTTAAAAAAACACCCAGTCATCAAAAATATGCAAATAAAAAAAGGATCATTCAATGCATACAACAATGTTCACCCATTTCAAGAGCGGAAATCGCCGTTAAGCTTCAGTTGAGTAAACCGACTGTTTCTCTGGCTGTGGATGAACTTATACAGGAGAAATGGGTATTTGAGAAAGGGATTGGAGAGTCCTCTTCTCAAGGTGGGAGAAGGCCTATCCAGCTCTTTTTCAATGAGAAGGCTGCCTATATCATTGGGACTGATATTGGCGGGACGAAAGTGAAAATCGTTTTATGTGATTTAAGTGGAAAAATCCTTGCTGAAACTAGTTTTTCAACAAAAAATTATTTGCAATCAGGTCTTCTTAAACAAATGGCGATTGAAACGGAACGGTTAATTGCAAAGAATCAGATTGTGAAAAACAGGATATTAGGGATGGGGGTTGGGATTCCTGGTATAACGCAAACGGCAAGCGGATTAGTCATAGAGGCACCGAGTTTAGGATGGATTCAATATCCGTTTATAGCGGAAGCGAAACGGTATTTTGATTTCCCTATTTTTCTCGACAATGATGTAAACGCGGCGGCACTCGGTGAACAGTGGCTGGGTAATGCACAAAATAAGCGGAATTTGTTGTTCATTGCGGTTGGAACCGGTATAGGAAGCGGCATTATCTTGAATAACCAGTTATACAGAGGGGCTTCCAGTGCAGCTGGGGAGATGGGTTATATGGTGACGGACAAAGAGGATATGAAGCGTGAATTCAAGCCGATTTTCCATAGGTACGGTTATTTGGAAAGTGTCGCAGGAGGAAAATCGATTGGCGGTCATTTTACCAGAGCTGTTCTCAAAGATCCTCAGCATTCTTTATTTGAACGGGCCAAGTCTTCCGAACTGACAGGGGAAGATGCCTTTTTGTCCGCGAAAAAAGGGGACACGACAGCCATGGCCGTCATTAATGAAGCAATCGAACATTTAGCCTGCGGAATTGTCAATGCGGCTAGTTTGCTAAATCCAGATGTGATCATATTAGGAGGTGGTGTATTAAATTCATCTGAATACATTTTACCTAGAATTCGTGAGATCGTTGATCGATATCTTCCAAGTTTAGTAGAAATGAAAATTTCACAACTGGGAGAAAACGCAGGAGTATTAGGAGCGGTTTCCCTATTCTTAAGGGAACATGATAGCATTTTGAATTTTCATGATGAGGGGGATTAATAATGAAAAAGAGGAAAAAGTCGCTTGTTTCAGTACTGACTTTATCGGCAGCAATATTGATTTCAGGATGTAACGGTACTGATACGAAAACGAATTCGGATGCTGGCGGTGCCAAGGGAGAAAAAGGTGAGTTGGAAGATAAAATCGTCGTTTATTCACCGCATGGCAAAGATATTTTATCAACATTCGAAAAGCAGTTCGAAGGTAAATATGGCATTGATGTTGAGTGGCTTGACATGGGGTCTCAGGAAGTCCTTGACCGTGTTCGCTCAGAAAAAAATAATCCGCAGGCAGACGTTTGGTGGGGAGCACCTTCCACTAACTTCAATCAAGCAAAAGATGAGGGGCTGCTAGCTGCTTATAAGCCTACCTATTCCGATAGTCTTGATGCAGGATTCCGCGATCCGGAATGGTATTGGACGGGAACGAGCCAGACACCGGAAGTCATCATGTACAACAGCAAAGAACTATCCAAAGCCGAAGTGCCGAAAGATTGGGATGAGCTGCTTGATCCGAAGTGGAAAGATGAAATCATCCTCCGCTATCCGCTAGCCTCCGGGACGATGAGGACAATTTTTTCTGCGATGATCTATCGTACGTATAAGAAAACAAATGATCCACAAGAAGGATATGACTGGTTAAAGAAGCTCGACCAAAATACAAAGGAATATTCAGCCAACCCGGAAATGATGTATAACAAGGTGGCAAAAGGAGAGGGCTCGCTTTCCGTTTGGGCAATGCCGGATGTTGTCATGCTGAAAGAAAATAAAAATTATCCGTTTGAGTTCGTCATTCCTGAAAGCGGAACGCCAGTATTGACAGAAGGAATTGCCATCGTTGAAGGTGCCAAACATCCCAAAGCGGCTGAAGCGTTTTATGAGTTTGTGAATTCACCAGAAGCCGCGAAGATTTTGGCGGAAGACTTTTACAGGATTCCGACCAGAAGTGATGTGAAGGATTTACCTGAATGGATCACGGATACAGAAATTAAAGCGATGGATATTGATTGGAATGCATTCCAAGAAAAAGGTGACGAGTGGATGAAATATTGGGACGAAAATATAAAAAGTGGGGATAAAGAAATTAAAGAATAAGGAAGTGTCGTTGGATGGCGTCAATAAAAATAGAGAATGTCCAAAAAGCCTTCGGGAAAACGATAGCTGTTGATCATTTAAATCTGGAAATCAAAGAAGGCGAGTTTTTTACCTTTCTTGGCCCAAGTGGCTGCGGTAAAACGACAACGCTTCGGATGATTGCCGGTTTTTATTATCCTACAAAAGGCGTCGTCCGATTCGGCAACAAAGATATGACGCGTGTGCCTCCGGAGAAAAGGAATACAGGCATGGTATTTCAAAACTATGCCCTCTTTCCCCACATGACTGTATTTGAAAATGTTGCATTTGGTTTGCGCGTGAGAAAAGTTTCTTCAAGCGATTTAAAGGGGAAAGTGCTGGATGCACTTCGCAAAGTCAGACTGGAGAGCTACTCGAGTCGTCAAGTGAGCCAGTTAAGCGGAGGACAGCAGCAGCGTGTTGCCCTTGCCAGGGCCCTGGTTATTGAACCAGAAATATTGCTGCTGGATGAACCATTAAGTAATCTGGATGCCAAGCTTCGTGATGAAATGAGGGTAGAAATCTTAAGGCTGCAGCGTGATTATAAGATTACCACCATTTATGTCACACATGATCAAGCTGAGGCATTGTCCATGAGTGATCGGATTGCTGTGTTCAATTTTGGTGTATGCCACCAGGTCGGGACGCCGGCAGAAATTTATAATCGGCCGGCCAATGATTTCGTGGCGAGTTTCATAGGTGAGATTAATCTATTGCCCGTTCAAGTCGAAAAAGTTCAACAAGATAATATAGTGGTAACCCTAAAAAACAGTGAACAACCGATTAAATTCAATGTACAAAATCAAGTTAGTGAAGGAATTTCTATTCTGCAGACTGATTATGACCTTGCTGTTTCGATTCGTCCTGAAGCAATCAGGATTCTGGATGTGGCCGAAGAGGGAATGAATATCTTTAAAGGCAAAATCAATTCCGTCCAATTCTTTGGATCTGTAGTAAATGTCATGGTGGATGTTCAAAACGTGTTATTAAGGGTGGATGTATTTAATACTCATGAATTTGGATACTTTTATCAAGGGAAGGAAGTATATGTCCAACTTCCTGGGAAACAGCTCCGCCTTATCCCTGTCATAAGCGGTGAAGTTCCATGATTAAAAATCGTGATACTAGACTAACGATTTGGCTCCTAATACCAGTTGTATTAGTGCTCGTGGCTTATGTTCTCTACCCATCGTCGAGAACATTTATAGAAAGTTTGCAAAAAGACGGATCGATATCCCTGGGGAATTATCAGGACTTCTTCGTACAGGAATCAAAAACGAACCTAGAGGCTCTATGGAATTCCGTTTATATATCCATATTGAGTGTATTGGTCAGTGCCTTGATTGGCATTCCACTCGCATTCATTTTTAACCGTTACGATTTTCCAGGCAGAAGCTTCTTTTCATCAGCAGCGATTTTGCCGATTGTTCTTCCATCATTGGTGGGGGTTATGGCCTTTATGTTTTTATATGGAGAATCGGGATTAATTCCAAATGCTATCAAGGATATGTTCGGTCTCGATAAAGTTCCATTTAAAATTGGCGGGGTATCAGGAATCCTGATCGTTCATGCCTATACGATGTATGTCTATTTTTATATGACCGTATCCGCTGCAATCAATAAAATTGATCCCTCCCTGGAAGAAGCTGCATATAACTTAGGCGCAAATAAATTCAAGGTTTTTTGGAAGGTGACATTTCCATTATTGACACCTGCCATCGTTGCCGCTTCTTTACTTGTTTTCATGATATCAATGGCTTCTTTCAGTGCCCCGTTTCTATTGGCTGGCGGGTACAGGGTGTTGAGCCTGCAAATTTATTTTTCGAAAATCAATGGTGATATGGAAATTGCTGCCACTCAATCAGTCATTCTATCCATTGTTTCAATTTCATTTCTATTATTCATGCGTTGGTATCAGAATAGGAAAGATTACCGCATGGCTTCGAAAGGGATTGGGGCACACAGGAGTGAAGTGAAAAATCCATTTATGAAGTGGGTGATGGTCGTAACGGGTATCATCGGCGTACTTATTCTGCTTTTACCGCACTTTACGATTCTATTGCTTTCGCTTGTGCCGGATGGAACCTGGACGTTTCAAACGTACCCGACAGTATTTAATGCGGAAAATTACCGACTTTTGTTTGAAGACCCCAATATCTTTAAACCGTTACGAAATAGTTTACTGATGGCTGTTATTGCCACACTGGCAAATTTGGTGTTTGGGGTCATCGCGTCCTATGTTCTTGTTAAACGGAAATTCGTCGGGAAAAGCTTTATTGATATCCTAGTCATGATTCCGTGGGCCTTGCCTGCAACGGTTATTGGGATGAACTTGATATTCGCATTTAATGAACCTAGCGTTTTTTCTTTCGGTCAAATATTAGTAGGAACATTTTGGATTTTGCCCCTTGCCTATTTCATCAGACATATTCCCCTTGTAGTTCGCTCAACTAACGCCGTTCTGGAACAGCTTGATGACTCAATTGAGGAAGCGGCAAGAAACTTGGGGGCAAAGTGGTTTTATACCTTCAGAAAGGTCATTTTACCGATTATTTTGCCTGGTGTTTTATCAGGGACATTATTAGCCTTTATAGAGTCTGTAGGAGAATTCCCAACCTCAGTCCTGTTGTACACGATTTCAAACAGACCCATATCCATTGAAATCATGAATCAGCTTCGGATGTTCAATATGGGGCAGGCAGCTGCCTATGGGATGATTCAAATCACGCTGATAGTTATCGTTCTTTTTATTTCGAACAAGTTTTTTGGAATAAAAGCGGAAAAAGCTTTATAAATCGGAGGTTCAAAGATGAGTAAGCTTGAAGAATTTATCAAAAATGAAGGCAGTGTTTTTCCCGGAAAAACATATGCGGAAGAGCTTCTAATGCCTGTTTTTAATGATCAAAGAGATTACTTATTTCATGTTATGTTCGATATTCATCGGGCACATGTCATCATGCTTTCGGAACAAAAGATCATTAAAGAAGAAGAAGCGAAAACCATGCTGGAGGGGATTCGGAAAGTGGCTCAAACAGATCTCACTCTCCTGACCTATCAACCTCAATTCGAAGACTTATTTTTCATGATGGAGGCAAAGATTGGCGAGGAAATCGGTCACGAGCTCGCAGGAAAGATTCATATCGGCCGTAGCCGTAATGATATGGGAGTTGCGATGTATCGGCTTGTTATAAGAGGTCATCTTCTGCAATTGATCGGCTATGCAAACCAATTGAGCGAGGCATTCTTGGTGCAGGCAGAAAAACATATAGAAACCTATATTACTGGTTACACGCATACCCAACCGGCTCAGCCGACTACATTAGGCCATTACTTTTTAGCCATTTATGACGTTCTTCAAAGGGATATTGGACGGTTATGGGCAGCCTATGAAACGGTGAACCAATCCCCGCTGGGCGCGGCTGCGTTAACAACTACTGGTTTTCCAATCAGCCGTAACCGTACCGCTGAATTGCTTGGGTTTGAGGCGGTTGTTGAAAATTCCTATGACTCGATAGGCGGGGCTGATTATTTATTGGAAACCGCAACTGCCATTATGACGTGCATGGTTAATACTGGGAGGTGGATTCAAGATTTCTTGCAGCATGTGACAAGGGAGTTTGGTACATTTCATGTGGCAGATCCTTATGTTCAAGTTAGCAGCATCATGCCGCAAAAAAGAAACCCAGTATCAATTGAACATTCCCGTTCGATTGCAAGCAGTTCGTATGGTGATGCACTTGCTGCAATGAATATGATCCACAACACACCATTTGGTGATATCGTCGATACGGAAGATGATTTACAGCCGCATTTATATCGGGCTTTTTCGAATGCAGGCCGTGTCATGAAACTAATGTATGCAGTCATATCAACATTGAAAGTAAATGAAGAACATACAAAAAAAATGGCCGCAAAATCCAGTATAACGGTTACTGAATTAGCTGATACCCTATCAAGAGATTACGAGTTATCATTTAGAAAAGCCCATTCCATAGCAAGTACAATTGCAAAACGGTCGATAAGTGAAGGGAAAGAGCTATATGATTGGGACACACAAGAAATCAACAAGATCATCAATGAATTCGTTGCAGTGAATTTAACTGAAGACGAATGGAAAAAAATCATCTCTCCAGAATACTTTGTGGAAATTAGAAGCATTCAAGGCGGGCCCAGCCCGAAAGAGGTTTCGAGGATGATTGTAAATAGAAAACAAAAACTGGAACAAGCGTTGCAGGAGTATAAGGAAATGGTTAAAACATTGAATGATCGAAGGAAGGCTTTAGTGGATTACTAAGAAATGAGTTTTAACGGGCATGAAATTCACGAGTATTTGCTCTAAACTCACGAGTAAAAGCGTGGAATTCACGAGTATTTGCTCCAAACTCACGAGTAAAAGCGTGGAATTCACGAGTATTTGCACCAAACTCACGAGTAAAAGCGTGGAATTCACGAGTATTTGCTCCAAACTCACGAGTAAAAGCATGAAACTCACGAGTATTTGCACCAAAATCACGAGTAAAAGCGTGAAATTCACGAGTATTTGCTCCAATCGCGAGTAAAAGCAATGCGGGATGTATTTTAAAGTTCATATTTCATAATATATAGTCATTCTTTATTAGGGTGGCTATTTATTTTGATTTTTATTGCAACTGAGATTTCCCTAATGATAGTAAATGAAGATTATTTCCAAAACGATGCTATTATTTGTAAAATACATAATATAAGGCGGAACGTTAATGTCAAATAGATCTCAGTTCGGTTTATCCTGATTTTAATAGCTTTTGTATATCGATTACTTTTTGCTTTAATCCGGAAGCCTTATTAAAAGGTGGATATGATTTAGCTATGGATGGTCTGGTAGTAGCCAGAACCTTGATGAATTTATTAGTTAAAATAGGGGATTTGATGATAAACAAAAAAGATTGGTAGTTTATTATGAGACATTGTTTTTTGACGGCTATTTAACTTTCTATAATCACTCTTAAGAAAAAGGACATTATTACTGTATTATTCGAAGGAAGGCTCAGTCTTTTGACTGAGCCTTCCGATGTTCATTCACAGGATTTCCAAAATAATCAGCATCAATGAGTGCTTCAAATATCGTTAACGGATTTTGGTTCCAACTGAACCGCATGATTCCTGAGGGCAAGACTTACCGTTATCATCACAATGAAATTGAATGCCAAGGCGATGATTCCCACATTCAAATCTTTCGCTGCTTGTGGCAAGGATGGAAACAGGGTCCCTATTGTTGAATGACTGAGTGTAATGCAGATCACGATGGCCAATCCGGTGATGATGCCGGCGATTGCGCCATATTTATTGATTGGATTCTTTTTCTTCTTCAGACTAAATAGAAGGGACGGGAATAGCTGTGTGATGAGACTGTATCCCATGAGAATTAATGCTGACATCGTTTCGCCGCCGTTTAAGGTGAAGTAGACGGCTATAAGGGCAATGATTGGCACAAGGATCTTTGCCAATCTTACAACGTGGCGATCTGATACTGTAGGTGCAAATTCCTTATAAACGTTTTTAGCGAGCAGTGTAGCGACGCTCAACAAAAGCATGGATCCCGGCACCAATGCGGTCAGCAACCCAGCCCCGCCGATTATACCTATAAACCATGGGTCAAAGGTCTGGATCGAAAGGCGCAGCAATGAGAGGTCTGCATCTGCCCCTACGAGTCCAGGCACTTTCAATATAGCTGTAAACCCTACAAAAAATACGAATAACAGCATGAGCGTATATAAAGGGCTGATGATGGCATTTTTTCGAAATACCTTCCCGCTGCGAGCTGAATAAACCGCGCTGAAAACTTGGGGCCACATATAGAAACCAAATACGAGCAATATTACCGTGGAGATGAACCATGATATGCTAAGTCCCTGCTCGGGGAACTTTAGAAAACCAGGCTTGGCCGCATCAATTGCTTCGAACATCGGCTGAAATCCACCAAAGTAATGAATGGGCAGATAAATTCCTAAGAATCCTATAATGGCGATCATCATGATATCTTTAATGACTGCTGTCCAGACTGAGCCGTGTATACCGGAAATCATTACATAAATGGTAAGGCCGATTGCCCCCATCCATACCGCCGCAGACATTGAGATTGCACCATAAGATGCCTCTGAGACAATGATCCCCAATCCTTTCAGCTGCACGACGATCACTGGAATCATCGACACCACACCGACAAGCGCAGCCAAAATTCCTAAACTGGGACTCTTATATTTGCTTACAAAAAAATCGGATTGGGACATCAGCTTATTTTCTTTGGCATATTTCCATATTTCAGGAAGGAGCCAATAGGATAATACGTAAGACAAAGTAATGTAAATAAGAACATATAGAGCGGGTGCGCCCTTGCCATAGGCCCAGCCGCTGCCGCCAAGGAAGGAGAAGGTCGTATAGATTTCCCCAGCCATCAGCAGGAAGACGAATATTGCACCAAAACCGCGTCCGCCCACCGTCCATTGTTCCAAGTTCATATCTTTTCCTTTTGAAGAACGAATGCCTAAAAATATCGATAGTAGTAAAAAAGCTAAAATGATTATGAGGGCAATATTCATTCCTGGTCACCTTCCCGATTCCGGGGATCCAGCTTATACATGATGCCCAAGATGGCAGAGGTAAGGACCACCCACATAGCCATCCAGAACATATTGAAAGGCATCCCTAATACATAAGGTTCTATTCTATTAACAAAAGGCAGAAATCCTAGTATGCCTATAAAAGGAACTAGAGTAAGGATATATAGAATCTTCATTAAACAAACCCCTCCGTTTTAAATAAAGTGAAACGTCCAACAATGGGGGTTTTACTTCAGTGCCACTGATGGATGGGTGAACCAAACTGGATGGAAAATTCATACATGACGGATATTCCTTCTTTGATAAGGAACCGATGATAAATATAAGCTTACACTATTTTGATATGAAATTTAATGCAGTTGCTTGATATATTTTTAGCAACAGAGCCGCTGATAAAAGATAAAGCCTTGAATTCTTATAGAGTTCAAGGCTTTATCCTTTTACTATCTTTTTTTCTGATAGTTATATAGTATCACCAAGACCATGAACCAGATTGGCGTCATGAGCAGTGATAGCCGTGTGGCTTCAGCGAAAAGCATAACAATAAGGATGAACAGGAATAATCCTAAAATGGCGTAATTGATAAAGGGTGTAAAAGGAGCCCTGAAAGTTGATTCGGCTCTTAGGTCCGGCCGTGTTTTCGAATATTTGATATGTGAGATCAAGATGATGCTCCATACCCATATGAAACAGATGGCACTGATGGTTGTCACAACGGTAAATGCCTGTTCCGGTATCAGTTTGCTTAACAATGCTCCTAGTGATACAACGATTGTTGATGTTAATAAGGCATTGCTAGGAACAGCCTGTTGATTTAATTTTTCCAGTTTAGCAGGGGCTTCTCCATTCCTGCTTAACGTATAGAGTATTCGGCTTGTTGAAAATAAACCGCTATTGCATGCAGAAGCAGCTGATGTCAAAACGACGAAATTGATGATCCCCGCAGCGACAGGAATGCCGATTAGCGCAAAGACTTCTACAAATGGGCTGCTCGTGGCATTCAGTTGTGTCCAAGGGTTGACACAGAGAATGACGAATATGGCACCTACATAGAAAAGTAAAATCCGGACTGGGATTTTATTGATGGCAGACGGAATGTTCTTTCTCGGGTTCGCCGTTTCTGCTGCTGAAACCCCGACCAATTCGACACCTACAAAGGAGAAGACGACCAGCTGTAAAGATAACAGGAATCCGGAAATTCCATTTGGGAACATGCCTCCATGAGTCCATAGGTTCGTTAGGGAAACCGTTCCCGTATTGGTATTGAAGCCGATGGCCAAGAGAATGATTCCTACGAATATCAAGGTGATGATCGTGATTACTTTTATGATGGCAAACCAGAATTCCAATTCGCCAAATAACTTAACGGTCAATAGGTTCAATCCTAACAGAATGACAAGGCATATTAGAGCTGGTATCCATTGAGGGATATCGAACCAGTATTGTATATAGACACCGACAGCTATGATATCGGCCATTGCGGTCATGATCCAACAGAACCAATATGTCCAACCGGTCACGAAGCCAGCCCATGGGCCGACATATTCGGTTGCGAATTCAGTGAATGACGTATATCCTGCATTGGATAAGAGCAATTCGCCTAGGGCTCTCATCACAAAAAACAAGGCAATTCCAATTATTAGATAGGAGAAGATGATGGATGGACCTGCCATTTGTATGGCTTTTCCGGATCCCAAAAATAAACCGGTACCAATGGTTCCTCCTATTGCAATAAGTTGTACATGACGATTTTTTAAATCTCTTTTTAATTCCTGTTTAGCCAATTCGTACGCCCCCGTCTTTTATAGTCTTGGTAGTGAATGATTTCAAACCTGCATGGTCTTGGAGAAGGACGTGATTTTTTCACCCAGCTTGCCAATGGTTTTCACGATTGTTGTTTTAAGTCCAATCACAAAGTGGACAATAAAAAAAGAGATTGGATATACCAATCTCTTAAAGGGTTCAGAATAACAATTTATCATTCGTTACTCTTCTGTCCTTTTGCCTGAGATTGTGAATCCTTCGGCGCTGCATCTTGTACAGTCTCTCCAGAAGCTGCTCCTGCTATAGTGTCATCCATAGCATTCATCGCTTGCTTGTATGCGGTTGTGTAAAAATGTCTGTCTGCGGTGATCTTCCACTGCTGAAGCATTCATTATACTTATAAAATAATATTGGAATTCTATCATCTATTTTTCTGAAGGTCAACAATTTTTTTTGGGAGTTAGCCAGTCTTATAAGAGGTTTATAACACATTGAAATGGTTTTAATTTTTTTAAACGTTCACTTGAAAAGACTTTGAATGGTTCAAAGCAGAAGTGATTGTTTTCTACTCTTTTTTTTGTGTAATCACTATTATAAAATACTGATTCACTTTTTAAAAAAAAGTATTTTAAGATAGGAAAAATCGCCAAGATATATTTGACAACTGTTTTTTTGAAAAATACATTTGTGTTTTTACAGAGTATTTACTATTATAAGATAAGAAAACAAAATTAAAGTGTTATTTATATGATTACGATAAGGCATTTCTAACCACAATAATAAATAGAGTCGATTGGCGGTAAGGATGGAAGAGCATTGCTGCTAATTTTGCATCTGGGGGAGTTAATCATGTCAAACAAGGAATTAAAGAGAGGGCTGGAGGCACGTCACATTCAAATGATAGCTTTGGGCGGAACCATTGGGGTCGGGTTATTCATGGGATCGGCGAGCACGATCAAATGGACAGGGCCTTCTGTAATGCTTGCATATGCCATCGCAGGTATATTTATATTTTTCATCATGCGTTCTATGGGGGAGATGCTATATTTAGAACCGACTACGGGTTCTTTTGCATCCTTTGCAAGCAGCTATATACATCCTTTGGCAGGTTATATGACTGCTTGGAGCAATTGGTTTCAATGGGTAATCGTAGGAATGTCCGAAATCATCGCCGTTGGAATGTATATGCAGTATTGGTTCCCGGAGTTACCAGCTTGGATACCAGGTGTGGTCGCCATGATCATCTTGGGGGCAGCCAACCTCATTTCCGTAAAATCTTTCGGGGAATTTGAATTTTGGTTTGCGCTTATAAAAATAATAACGATTGTATTGATGATCGTTGCCGGCCTTGGCCTTATTTTCTTTGGAATAGGGAATGGCGGAGATGCAATTGGATTATCGAATCTTTGGGCAAATGGCGGCTTCTTTACGGGAGGCTGGACAGGATTCTTCTTTGCGCTTTCCCTTGTTGTGGCTTCCTATCAAGGCGTTGAGCTCATCGGCATCGCGGCCGGAGAAGCGAAGAATCCAACGAAGACCGTAACAAAAGCGATCCAATCAATCATATGGCGCATTTTAATTTTCTATATTGGCGCTATATTCGTCATCGTGACGGTTTATCCATGGGATAAACTAGATGACATCGGAAGTCCATTCGTTTCAACCTTTGCTAAAATCGGTATCACAGCAGCTGCAGGAATCATTAACTTTGTCGTAATCACTGCGGCAATGTCCGGATGCAACAGTGGGATCTTCAGTGCAGGGCGTATGCTTTACACGCTGGCATTGAATGGCCAAGCTCCTAAAATCTTTGCAAAAGTATCTAAAAGTGGAGTGCCGGCATATTGTACGATCGCTGTACTATTAGGATTGGGTATCGGGGTTGTCCTGAATTACCTTGCACCGCCGGAATTATTCCTTTATGTGTACAGTGCGAGTGTTTTACCCGGAATGATTCCATGGTTTGTCATACTTATCAGTGAGCTTAAATTCAGAAAGGTAAATGCTGCTGAAATGGAGAAACATCCGTTCAAAATGCCGTTTGCCCCTTACAGTAATTATGCGACAATT
This sequence comes from Peribacillus sp. SIMBA_075, assembly GCF_046534585.1. Taxonomy (NCBI): domain Bacteria; kingdom Bacillati; phylum Bacillota; class Bacilli; order Caryophanales; family Bacillaceae; genus Peribacillus; species Peribacillus sp. SIMBA_075. The sequence continues at coordinate 36,289 of NZ_JAWRYN010000012.1, forward strand.
GCCTTTTTACTGATGGTGCTGGTGGGTATGTGGATCAATCCCAGTACAAGGATTTCCTTGGTTGTCGGGATCGTTTTCCTAGCATTGGTCGTAGTAAGTTATTACATGCTGAAAATGGATAAACGAATACCATTGGATGCTAAATCCGATGATGAGATTTCCAGTTAAGAAGTCTCGTGCCATTTCGATAAAAAGATGAGTGATACGAGTTTTTCTATAATAAGGATTTTGGGAGATCATCTTGGTTAATCTACGTTCATGACTCGAGCTTTGCCGAGTGTGTTTCCCCTTAGTATAAATATAATAGACACTAATTAAAGTTGTGCATAAATTGTGGACAAAACAAAGAGAGATAAAGAGAAATCTTCATCCCTCAGGCTTTTTCCCAACTTGTGCATGACTTTTTTTGAGGAAAGAACAGTTATTGTAGAAAAAATTCTCAATAAAGCTATGGAGTATTCAAGTATTTTCTTTGGCAGAAAATGAGATTTTCCTAACTAGGCATGAATTCTATGTAAATGGTTTTGGGATATAATTTGTAAAAAATGAACGGTTCATTTTTGCACATATAGGCTATTTAAGGTTTTTAAGTATAATGTTTAAGGGAAATGATTATAGGTTTTAACATATGTTCTAAAAATCGAATGTTTGTTTTTTGAGCCTTCATTCGCCTAATTTTTTCAAATTCAAAAGAATATTGATAGGTAATTCCGAAAAATCAATGGTAATATTTAAAAAATATAAATATTTTTTTAGTGTTGTGGAATTTAAAATAATCTTATATACTTAAAAAAACTATTTTCCTATATGTAACTGGCGCAACATGGAGTACCATGGGGGAGCATATAGAGTATAAGCCGCGCGCCTGGGCAAACACTTGATTTATAGATCAAGTGTTTTTTAATTTCCTAGGAAGAGGTGTAGGTAGAGATGAGTAATATGCATAGAAAGATGGGGACCTTTGCTTTAACTATGACAGGTATTGGTTCTATTATCGGCTCAGGTTGGTTGTTCGGAGCGTGGAAGGCTGCCCAGATTGCTGGACCAGCAGCTATTTTTTCTTGGATTATCGGTATGGTGGTAATTTTATTTATTGCATTATCTTACGCAGAGCTTGGGGCAATGTTTCCTGAAGCTGGAGGCATGGTTAAGTATCCTCAATATTCGCATGGCTCTTTTATTGGATTTTTAGCTGCGTGGGCGAACTGGATATCTATCGCTTCGACTATTACCGTTGAGGCCATTGCTTCGGTACAATATATGAGTACGTGGCCTTGGGAATGGGCCAGATGGTCTCATTCTTTAGTTGATAACAATATCTTAACGACCAAAGGATTATTCATAGCTTCTTTACTACTATTGTTCTATTTCTTCGTCAACTATTGGACAGTCAACCTTTTTGCTAAGGCAAATTCATTTATTACCATTTTTAAATTAATTGTTCCAGGTGTAATGGCAGGATCGTTATTTTTTGCTGGATTTCATGGTGAAAACTTTACAAGTTCTCAGGGTATCGCACCATATGGTTGGGCAAGCGTTTTAACAGCAGTAGCTACTTCTGGTATAGTATTTGCGTTTAACGGATTTCAAAGTCCCGTTAATATGGCAGGTGAAGCGAAGTCACCGAATAAGTCTATACCTATTGCTGTTATTGGCTCTATTCTAATTGCAGGTTTTATATACGTTATGTTACAAGTTGTGTTTATCGGTGTAGTCGATCCGTCAATGATCGTGAACGGATGGAGTCATCTGAATTTTAATTCACCTTTTGCAGATTTGGCAATTGCTCTAAGCCTTAACTGGTTAGCGATTGTATTGTTTGTAGATGCGTTTGTTTCACCGTCTGGTTCAGGTGCCACTTATACAGCTACAACTTCGCGAATGCTTTATGGAATGCAGAAAAATGGGTACTTACCGAGGATCTTTGGTACATTACATCCACTTTATGGTGTTCCGCGTGCAGCGATGTTATTAAACTTAGGTGTATGTTTTATCTTTTTGTTTTTGTTCCGCGGATGGGGCGTACTTGCAGAAGTGATTTCAGTTGCCACACTTATTTCGTATATCATGGGGCCAGTTGCATTGGCAACATTAAGACGTACCGCTTCACATTTTAACCGTCCATTTCACTTAAAAGGTGCCTCTATTATTGCACCTTGCGGATTTGTTTTTGCATCGCTTACTTTATACTGGGCGCGTTGGCCATTAACAGGAGAAGTCGCTTTCATCATTGCCATTGGACTGCCTATTTACTTTTATTATCAAGCTAAAAATAAATGGAATGGATTCAAAAAACAATTTTTATCAGGTGTTTGGATGCTTCTTTACTTAGGTTGTATGATTTTGATTTCTTATATTGGAAGTGAGAAGTTCGGCGGAAAAAATATTCTTACATTTGGCTGGGATATGGTGGTCATTACATGTCTGGCACTTGGCTTCTTTTGGTGGGGAGTTAAGAGCGGCATTAAAACGGAATACATGGATGAAGCTGAAAAAATCAACAAAGAATTTATCAATAAATAACTTTTTGTGCAGGCACAGAAATATGAGTATAAAGAAAACATGGTTATTTTATGACCATGTTTTTTTATTTATTTTAAAATAAGTGCTGGCGATTGTAACGGTATTTTGGGTTTAAGGGTTTTTTAGTCTTTGCGATTAATTCACAAGTAAATAGTGAAATCTTGCGAGTTAAGTATGCTCTATCAGATAGAAAACAAAATATCCTACTTTTTAGTGAGGTAAAAGTATGAATTGGATTGATTTTAAATCACTTTCACCTATAGAATGTGTCTTTTCCTAAAGGTTTTCATAGTATATATAACTCTCCACATCATTTGAGAAAGGGGTTAATATTTTGGAAAGAACAAAGCTTACCGGGCGTATTGTTACACCTAATGATGCCGAATACGAGCATGCCAGGATAAATAATAACTTAAGTTTCCCTAAATTTCCAAAGGTCATTGTGTTTTGCCAAAATACCAATGATGTGTTGAATTCACTGAAGTGGGCCCAGGAAAATCATACACCTTTCCGGGTTAGGAGCGGCAGGCATAGTTATGAAAACTTTTCATTAGTGAACGGCGGTCTAATCATTGATATTAGTGAAATGTACAAGATCAAGGTCAATCGTGAAAAAATGATCGCAAAAATTGAAGCCGGAGCTGATTTAGGGCAAGTATATAATAAGCTATGGAAGTATGGAACGACGATTCCGGCTGGGACCGAAAGCGGTGTAGGTCTTGTAGGTCTTACGCTTGGCGGTGGTATAGGGATGTTAACGAGGCGCTTTGGACTTACTTGTGACAATATGGTTGAAATAGAAATGGTAAGGGCGTGTGGAAAGATGGGCGCCAAACTCATTAAAGCAAATAGGAAAATTAATAGTGATTTATTTTGGGCATGCTGCGGGGGTGGAGGAGGAAACTTTGGCATAGTCACTTCTCTTACTTTCAGGGTACACCCTGTATCAAGGGTATCGGTTTTCTCCGTCACATGGGGGTGGAAAGATTTCGAAGCGGTGTTTAATGCCTGGCAGGATTGGGCCCCTCAAGCTGATGAATGTCTAACTTCTGAAATTGAATTCAAGGCAAAGGAAGTAAACCAAATTATCGCTCAAGGTGAATTTGTTGGAACGTCACATAGGTTAAAGCAGCTTCTAAAACCTTTGACGAAAACTGGTTCACCAACGAATGTCATGATAAAGGAAGTCCCTTACATTGAAGCCGTAGGATTCTTTAATGATCCGAGTGGAAATCGACCGGCCCATCGTAAGAGGTCAGGTTCTTTCATTGAAAAAACTTTTCCTCAGCGAGCAATCTTGACGATGAAGCATTTTCTGGAAAACGCTCCAAATGAAAATGCAGCCATTTGGCATCAATCCCTTGGAGGAGCGGCTGGCCGTGTGGAACCAAAGGAAACGGCATTTTATTATCGGGATGCTTTAATCGCCCAGGAGTATTTGGCTACATGGACTAATCCAGAAGAAGAGCGGCAAAACATTCACTGGATCAAGGAACTTAAGTACGCCTTGTCTCCGTACACTACAGGTGACTATGTGAATTGGCCCGATACCCTCATCAAAGATTGGCCAACTGCGTACTATGGAGAAAATTTCAAACGGCTTCGAGAAGTGAAAACGACCTATGATCCATACAATACGTTTAAATTCCCTCAAAGCATACCGCCATTAAAAAGGTGGGGTTGAATGGAAGCATCAAAATCATTCGATATTAAAAGGCCTATTCCTCAATATGGGTATAGGGCTCTGTTATTTAGGTTTTGTATATATTAATTGAGGTAATCCCAAAAATCATGCTTATGAAATTAAGGTTTGCGTAAGGAAACGTTTGCTTTTACCTGATTTAATTGATTGTTATCAATTTATTGTTGAGGCATGTAGTTTCTTTCCTTATGTCATTATTGGAATTCCCTACATTAGGTTGACCCTTCTTTTCTTTTAAAAGGAGAAAAAATATAACATATACATGATGGTCCATCAATTTCCTAAAAAGTGGACCGCTTGGAAAAGTCCCGAAACGTCCAAAAAAGATTGACGAACAAAGAATAGATAAGGATTCTGTGCATAACTTGTGGACAACAAATAATCAAGTGACCATCCAAATCCATGAAACTTTAGTTTTTAAAATCGGGCAAAAAGAGAATGGAACTATTAGTTTTATTTATTTAGAATCCTCTATCTGCATAAATAGTATTAGGTTCCTTGAATATCATGTTGTATGAATCACAATAAATATATCGTGACTTGTTGATTGTTCAGTTAATTAAATTACACCTTTACTTATTGGTTTTATAGGATTAAAATCGGAGAAAGAATTATTATAATAGGATGAGCTGATTGGACAACCAAAAGCTCCTGAACGCGATAAGCGAACAGGAGCTTTTTGCGTTCATTTTGGAAAAAGGAGTTGGGAAGATGAATATTGACCATATTGAAGCTTTTATGTATGTTGTTCACCTTAATAGTTTCATAAAGCCGCAGAGGCAATGTTTTTATCACAGCCAACGGTTTCGGCAAGAATTAAGACACTTGAGAGTGAACTCGATTCAGTACTATTTGAGAGGCAAGGGAGAGGGATTATTTTAACCGAAAAAGGGAAAGCCTTCATTCCATTTGCGGATCAAATTATTCGCACCTTTCAACAGGGGAAAAAACAGTTGAAAACAGGAAGCGAACTGGAGGAAATAAAGATAGGGGCTAATATCATTACATCGCAATACTTTATTCCATTTGCTCTTCCTCTATGGAAAATGGAAAACCCCAATTTACGCTTTAAATTTATTTCAGCAACAAATGATGCATTAATGGATAAATTGCTTCAGAAACAAAGAAGAGAGACCTAGTCCCTCAAATTCTTTTCTACTATCCATATACATGACTTTTTCTTGTTATAAAAGGGAAATTTCAACAGCTACCTAAAACAGAAAAACTTCAGCCTTTTCCTGCTTGGAATCCTGGATATTTGGTCATACCGCCATCAGCATATAAGGTCATGCCCGTTACGTAGCTTGATTCAGCTGAGGCTAGCCAGGCAGCACAAGCGGCAATCTGTTCCGGTTTACCGATATATCCCATCGGTATCAGGTCGATGACTTCTTGTTTAGATTTTGGGTCATTGAACTTCTCTGCATTGATGGGTGTGTCGATTGCGCCGGGGGAAATGTTATTTATCCGTATCCCTTTAGGAGCATATTCAAGTGCAAGGGTTTCTGTCATCATCTTCACACCGCCCTTACTTGCTGCATAATGGGCAAAATGAGGCCATGGAATCCGGTCATGAACGGAAGACATATTAATGATATTGCCCTTGATACCATGATCGAGCATATAACTGATAGCTTCCCTGCTTGCGAGGAACATACCCGTAAGATTTACATCGATGACTTTCTGCCAATCCTCAAGCGTCAGCTTTTCGCTCGGGACTTCATTTTCAATGCCTGCATTGTTGATCATGATGTCGATGGTACCGAAAGTGTCGATAGCAAATGAAAGTAATTTCTTTACATCTGCTTCCTTTGAAACGTCGCCTTGAATGGCTGCGGCTTTCCCGCCTGCTGCTTCAATCGTTTTAATGATTTCCTTATGGTCGCCATTTTCAGTGTGATAATTTAATACGACATGTGCTTTTTCTTTACCGAACCTTTCGGCCATGGCTTTTCCTAACCCTTTTGCCGCCCCAGTGATCACGACTACTTTTTTCTCTAAATCTTCATACATCATTTATCGCTCCTTTTACTATTCTTTTGTAAAGCCAATCATGATTCCACCAGCAATTACGAGTACACATCCGATGATGACGAAGGCCATCTGCTTTTTGGATTTTCTCTCTCCTAAAAGAAAGATGCCTCCTAAAGTGGAAATGACGATTCCCATTTGGGAAAATGAGAATGCAATGGCAACGCCAACCTTTGGATTAGCGAGCAGGAGACCGATATTACCCACTGCCCACATCATTCCGGTTAGAATATTTCTTCCGGCATACTTATTAAACGGTTTATGTTTGATGGAAAGGAGCAGGGCAGCTAGGAACATGCCAATTGCTTGTGGCAGGATGGCCGACCATCCGTCAACTTCATTCCATCTGACAACAATGACATATGTAACATAACCCAACGTTGAAATGACAAGATAAAAAATCCCTTTTTTCATGCTTCCTTCTTTTTTGTTTTCACCGTCGCCATAGCTTGTCAGCAAGACACCCGTAATCAAGCAGATGATTGCAGCTATGCCGATGATGATTGTAATTTTGTCATTCCATTCCCTGAAAAGGATAACGGCAAAAAATGTATTTCCCAGGATTTGCAGTCCGGTTGAGATTGGAACGGTTTTAGATACTCCGATTTCCTTGACGCTATTAAACTGAAATAATTGCCCGAATGCCCACCCTATTCCGGATATGATGCCGACAATCCAGACTAGACTGCTCCATTCGGGTGGATTGATGATAGACATCACGATGGCAAACAGTAATGAACCGATTGTAATGCCAAGTGTTTGATTATAAGAGTTACCTCCAAGTTTTTCGGAAACAAGCACTAAGCTGCCCCATGTCAATGCAGGGAGTAGCGCAAAGAGAAAACCTTCCACAAATTTCATCTCCTAAACTAGAAAACAATGTTCTAATGAATATAAAATAGTTAGTTAGTAAGCTATTGAATGTATTTAGAGTTTTCCCTTTACACGGGAATGAAAACATGGATTTAATTTACCATTTGTAATTTTAGGGCTGAAACAATGAAATAATAAGTGGTTTATGCTACTTTTAACTTATAAATAGATAGGAGAAATAGTATGACGACACTGAATGAATGGTTTGAAAAGGGGATTCCGGCTAAAGAATTTATATCTTCGATGAAAGTCCATAAAGAAAACTTACAATCGATTCAGGAGCGTTTTTCCATTACTGAAGCGGATCAAGTTTTTTTAAATGAATTAGAATCGAAGGAACTTCGAGCAATTGTCATTACTGAAGACTGGTGCGGAGATGCAATGATGAATATACCTATTCTGCTGAATATATCTGAAGCGGCAAATATTGAAACTCGCATGGTTTTACGAGATCAAAATCTTGAGCTGATCGATCAATACTTAACGAATGGAACAGCGCGTTCTATTCCAATCTTTATATTCATTGATAGGAATGGTGAAGAAAAAGCGGTTTGGGGACCTCGTGCACCAAAAGTGCAAGAGTACGTAATGGAGTTGAGATCTGACCTGCCTGTTAAGGATGATGAAAGTTTTGAGGCAGAGCAAAAAGAAGTTTTTAAAAAGATAACAGTGGCTTTTTCTGAAGATAAGCACCTTTGGGACGAAGTATACGGCAGTATCAAGGAAGCTTTGGGGAAAATTTGATAGTTGATGAGTGACCCTCTTGCGGCTGACATCGGGTATACTCATTTTGATGTCCTCAAAGCAAATAATAAAAACTTGGTGGTAAACTTTTTTTATTGGAGTTTCTTCCATTATGAAGGGGCTGTTCCAAAAGAGATTGGGACCTATTGCTTGTGAATATATAGATATGTTTTTAACGTTTTTTTCTATATTATTTATGGTACCATGGTTTTGGAACAGCCTTTTTCATTTGTTTATGATTCTGGAATAATTGTAACGCCGATGGTTCGTATTGGAGAGTCCTGTTTAGCACTTTGATCCGTAGCTTTGTAGTATTTCAACATTAAATCGTTCAATTCATTTTGAAAGTTAATAAAACTTTCATCATCAAGCTTTAGTTCTAAAAGTGAAAAGGTTGACCCATCTTCTGAGCAGTCTCTTTCTTCTAATTTAGTAAGATAGTTCTGATATTGAGTCATAAGGGATAATTGATAATAAGAAAAAAAGTTCAGCTTTTTCTCATTTGAAGATTTTTTCCATTCTTCCCCGCTAAGTCGCGCTTCTTCTTCATTTAAAACATAGTATTTTTCGGAAACGGATCTCACTTTTTTCTCTTTTACAATGCGAATGACCCCTGAATCCAACAAAACCTGTATATGTCTATATAATGTTGCTTGTGGTACATCTTTAATGATTTTTAACATTTCTAAAGGTGTTAAACCATTTTCCCTGTTTCTCATTAAAGCTTGAGAAATCTTTATTCTTACAGGGTGCATTAAAATTTCAGCTTTATTAATCATCGTATTCTCCTTACATTAGAAATTAATAACTGGATAATGTTAATCAATTTTGATGTTTCAGCAGTTCTCTTTCCTTATAGGTCATGAATAATAAGTTTATTTAATCATATATTGTAATGTTGGAATCATTTTCATTTACGAAAATGACACATTTGGAAAAATAATATTACCGAAATATTTTTTCGAAGTAAATAAAAAGCCATTTTAAATATTTTCAATTGTTAAAAGCTAATCTCTCCATGCAATAAAGCATAGAGGATATACACGAATAAGCGTTAAAAATATCATTATATTTTTATTGTTATTTATAATGATAATATTATCATTATAAATAACAATAAAAACTAAAACAATATTTTATAAAGAAAAAAATAGGTGCAATATTCCAATTTACATGTTATCATTATTGATAATGATAACATTATTTCGTTATTAAAGGAGTGATTATATATGGAATTGCATTATGGATGGAACGAATTGAAAGATATTGATTTCATGTCTATTCTGCCGATTATTTTACCGGTAATTGTTATTGGATTGATTTTAGTCCTTATAGCATTGATTGATTTATACAGACATCGAAAGACGAGAAAAAATGTTTTATTGTGGACACTCATCATTATTTTTGCAAATACTATTGGTCCAATTCTGTACTTCGTTATTGGTAGAAAGGACAGTGACAGAATATGAAATTAGAAATTAGAAATGTTACAAAAAAATTCAAAGAAAAAACAGCGGTCAATAATTTTTCAATGGAACTGCAATCAGGGGAATGTGTTGGATTGATCGGGCCAAATGGGGCTGGTAAATCGACACTAATAAAAGTGATTGCAGATATTATAGATCCAAGTATGGGAGAGATATTGCTTGATGGTAAGAAAATTTCAAAAATGAAAAAGGAAATAGGCTACTTACCGCAATACCCAAACTTCTTTCAATGGATGACTGCCAAAGAAACACTAACTTTCATGGGGCAGCTCTCAGGCATCAAGAAGGAAGAATTACTAAGGGGCATTCCAGAGATAATGTCGAAAGTAGGTTTGAGCGGGGAAGAGAATTCGAAGGTGAGGACTTTTTCAGGCGGAATGAAACAGAGGCTTGGAATTGCACAAGCGTTGTTACATAAACCAGCATTGATTGTCATGGATGAACCAGTTTCAGCATTAGATCCAATCGGCCGGAGAGAAGTGTTAAATATAATAAAAGAAATAAAGAAAGATACGACAATTTTAATATCGACACATATATTAAGCGATGCAGAAGAAATATGTGAGAGATTTGTCATAATAAAGAGTGGTAAAAAAATCGAAGATACAACAATGTCAGAATTATTAAACAGGAATAGCGGAAATAAAATAAATGTCGATATAACCTCTAAAAGTCAAAAATGGATTGAAAACGTTAAAAGCTTGAACTTTGTAAAAGGTGTAGAGGTAACGGGAAATAAATTGAAGATAGAAGTGGAAAATATTGAGTCGAACAAGAACATGTTACTCGCGAGTGCTCTTGAGCATAATGTTGATCTTGTAAGGTTTGAAATAGATAACGATACATTGGAAGAGATATTCTTAAAATTGGTGGTGGAAAAATGAATAATTTTACCGTTTTAGCGAAAAAGGAATTTGTTCAGATGGTACGTGAATTTAAAGTGATTTGGCTGCCACTTGTATTTATATTTTTAGGAATAACTCAACCAGTTGTAAGCTATTACTTACCTTCAATATTAGAGGCACTGGGTGGGGGCCAAGGAATCACGATTGATCCAAGCATGGCTGCACAAAAAGGCGGCGAAGTTCTTGCAAGTACATTAGGGTCCCAATTTGATCAGCTGGGGGTCATGATCATCATCGTTTCCATGATGGGGGTCGTACAATCTGATAAAGCAAATGGTATGCTGGCTTTCATTCTTACAAGGCCCGTGACGGTTGTATCTTATATAAGCGGGAAAATCATTTCCAACTATCTATTTGTTGCCTGCAGTGTAGCATTAGGATACTTGGTTTCATATCTGTATGTAGTTTTTTTGTTTACGAGTGTTGATTTTGTGGATTTAATAATAGCTTTGCTGTTCTATCTGCTGTGGATTCTATTTATCGTTTCATTCACGACGATGATCAGTACCATTTTTAATAGTCAGGGTATTATTGCAATAATTTCGATAGTATTTCTCCTCGGCTGCAGAATCATTGTTGGTTTAAATCCGGTTATGGACAATTTGAATCCAGCGAGCATGAGTAAACATGCCATGGAAGTACTGATTTTAGGTACAGTCAATACACAGGCGATTTGGGGTGCATTAGCGGCACTTGCGTTGACGGCGCTAACGATATTAGTAACGAACATATGGATTTCAAAAAAGAAATTCAATAACGAATAGTTTGGGAGGAAATGTGTTATTCATGAAGTGATTGGAGGATGATAACATTGTTAAGCATCACAGATTTAGAGAAAAGCTACTCAACAAAGAAGATATTGAATGGTGTAAATCTAAAAATCAAAAAAGGGGAAATTTTAGGTTTTATAGGTGCGAATGGTGCAGGAAAAACAACTACGCTGAATATTATTACAGGCATATTGGATTATGAAAATGGAAAGGTTGAAATAAATGGCCTGACCAAGGAAGACGGCATAGAATTTAAAAAACAATTTTTCTTCATTCCTGATACTATCAATGTATTTAAAAATGTTTCGGGGTTTGATTGGATTCGGTTCTTGATGAACCTATATGGGAATGATGACAAAGAACGTTTGGGGAAATATATCAATCGGTTTGGGATGCAGGATTTCATTAAAAAGCCAATGGGAAGCTATTCTTATGGGATGATGCATAAGGTATCCCTGATAGCGGCTTTTACCATTAATCCCCCGATCATCATTATGGATGAACCGTTAAATGGATTAGATCCAAACGCCGTTTTAGTTTTTAAGGGGTTAATCAAACAATATGTTGAAATGGGCGGTACAGTGTTTTTCTCGACACATCTATTAGATGTGGCAGAAAAAATTTGTAATACAGTGGCTATTTTAAAAGAGGGTAAAATCATCCTGCATGATGAAATAAAAAATATAATAGGTGAAAGTTCTTTAGAATCTACCTTTATGGAGGCTCAGGTATATGAAGGAAAAACTTCAATTAACTAGATTTTTCGTTTCTTCCTTCTATAAAATGCCCAAGCAGACAATGCTGCAGGCTGTTTTGATAATAGCCGTTTTTTATATGTTTTTGCAGCTAACTGTCGTAAATGCCTTTGTTTATTTTCTTGGGGATACCCAGGTCTTCCTGTTTTACAATTTAACCATTTCGAGCATTCTCGTCTTTGCATTGGTTTGCTATTTATCCACATCGCAAATATTTGCTTATTATGAATTTAAAGTATTGGCTCCGCTGCCACTGACCTATAAGGAGATATCAAAGGCTAAGGTACTAAGTAGCTTATGGGTGCCTATCATCTTATCGATGGTAATCCAAGTGCCGACCATGGGATTCTTGATAGTCGATCAAAAGTTTATGGAAGCGATTAAATTATTAATATTTTTACCCATTGTAAATGGATTAACGGCATTGATTCTCCTATTCATTCTGTCGTGCATTAATAGGTATTATTATAAATTCAAAAATAAAATAACATATTTAATGGTGAACATTGCCGTCATCCTAATGCTTTTGATTAGTTCCATTGTTTATTTTGCTGGAAAATCATCAATTGCTATATCAAAGGTCATTTCGGATATTGATTTGAATTCTATTGAAGGGTTAAAAAACTCATTGGAATTCATAATGAAACATATGTTTGAAACCGCAAATATGATTCCAGTGATTAATTGGATACTAGATGCATTTGTATCAGATGAAATAACTGCTCATTTTCTTGTTATCTATATTTCGACAATATTAATCAGTTTCCTATTATATACATTCATTATAGAAAACATTTCTGTTAATTATTTTAAAAACGGGTTATTGGAAAATAATAAAACGAATATGAAAAACTCAAAGGTCAATATCTCCAAAAATCAATGGAGTAACTATTTACAAAGAGAGATATGGATCATTAAGTCTGAAGCATATTTTAAGATGCAAATAGTTTTAGGTCTTTTATTACCGCCAATCTTTTCACTTGTAATGCTATTGTTGATACAGAAGGAAGTGTTTCCAAATTATTTGGATATAACGAAAGAAGGAGTCTTTGATAAATACTTTTCATATTCTGTCCTCTTTTTGAGTTGTATAAATAATATAAGCGGAACCCCATATTCAAGAGAAGGGAAATATCATTATTTACTGAAAAGTGCCCCTTTTAATGAAAGATATGTTTATTTTTCTAAAGTGATATTTTCATCAATTATCAGTATTATAGCCGTAGTGATCAGCTTTTTAATATTTGCTCTATTTGGCCATTGGGAATTGGAAAGTGCAGTCATGTTATTAATTATTTCTTGTTTAGTGGTTTGCTATAATCTTCTAACACCCATATATGATATGAAAAACCCAAGTATAGAATGGGAGAACCCATCAGCTGCAATTAAATCAAACCCCAATGTATTAATAAGCCTACTTTATGGATTTCCATTTTTAATCATGGTTGCACTCATTCATTTTGGCTTGGTCTGGTTCAGTGTCCAGCCAATTATGGGAGCTCTCATAATTTTAATGATCGTAATAGTAATCAATTCCGTTTTGGTTAATAGGTTGAAACTATATTTATGAAAGTCTTTATATTGGAAAAATTTTTTTTCGTTGATAAAGGATGTACAGAAAATCGGCACTAAATAAATTTAAAAAAGGAGTGTCTTATTATGGGGAAGCACCATGATAAAGATTTTAAAATTTATGCTGCTCGATTAGTATTGGAAGAAGGCAGAAAACCTAGAGAATTGGCCGAAGAGCTCAATATCTCGATACCTACATTAAGAAATTGGATCAATAATTATAAAGAAACAAATGAAGAGGGCTTGGAGGATTCCCGTAATGGTTTTACAGGGCTAAGCCTGAAAGAGGAAAAGGATAAAATAATCAAAGACTTACAGGAAGAGAATGAGATATTAAAAAAGGCAATGCATATTTTCACGAAACAACCATAAATGAATGAACAGTATATAAAGCCATATTTTATTTTTCACAATTATAGTGAAAAATAAAATACGGCTTTTTTTATTGAGAAATAAAGGTGGCCAATTAAATATTTTTATATTTTTATAAAAATATTTAAATAAATTAACATTAGGTAAATTGGTAAAGTTATTATTTAATGTCGATAATTTACAAATTTTTAATGGACTCGACAAAATTGTTGTGATAAAGTGTTATCGATAATGATAATAGGTAATAATTAACCTGGAAAATGAAATATTTGTTTTAAAAAAGAAATTTTACAGGATAAAAATGGATGTAATTTGGAGGAGATTCATTATAATTGATTGAATATTTTATGAATAAAAAAATTTTCAAAACTTAGAGATAAAGTTTTATGAAAAGGATTCAGTCAATTTGGACTATATTGATGATATTTTCAACGAAAAGAATGGAATTATTTAATTTGCAAGCTGGCCCCAAAAAATAATTGAAGCAAAGAAAAGTTTGTTTGTGGAAAAAAGCAATTATGAATTTTTAGATATAGGTTTGGATGAAATAAAGAATATATTCCCGTTGAAAGGAGAATTTGGACAGCCGGTCATTGTTAATAACTTGTCTTTTACCAATGAACATCGGTATTTCCATCACTCATACAGATAAAACTTTTGGAATCTTGATTTTTGATCAACTGCATCCAATGGGAATCGATATTGAAGCTAAAACGAAAACTGACTCTGACTTTTTGGAGGCATATTTAACGGAATCCGACAAATAAAGATTAAGGAAAGTGAAGGGGTTTATTTTCTAATAAATTCCAGAAAATAAATTGAGGGGGAATACCAATGGAATTAAAAGTGGAAGCAAATGCTGAATTTAAAAACAATAACAAACTAGTACAATATCTATTTAAAAAAGAGGAAAGAGTACATAAGTTAATCATTTCGTTATTGATCCTCAGTTTAATTGCAGGTATCGAAACGACGCTTTTGTTATATTCTGCAGATCAAAAAGGGATGAATGTATTAAATGGCATGTCCATTTCAGAGATAGGGGTCATGAGTTTTGCCATAAACACAATTGTAATGGGAGCTCTTGGATTATTGGTTACATTTATTATTCAAATAATAATTGTATGCCTATTATTTTTATTCTCAAAAGAAAGATTGGTAAATATAAAAGGGATTTGTCAAGCTGTCATTAATGCAGGGATATGCATTGTAGTTGGATCTGGTGTTAATGCAATAATCGCATTATTGGTTAAGAGCAAGGAAACGACATTTACTAGTTTATCCTTACTCGTGCATGATAAAACTTCAATTCTTCACACATTCTTGGCTGAGTTTGAATTGTTTTATATTGTCAGTTTAATTTTATTCAGCTATAGCTTAGAAAAATTAGCACTCATTAAGAGGAAAAAAGCATTAATCATAACGATTTT
Organism: Peribacillus sp. SIMBA_075; assembly: GCF_046534585.1. Classification (NCBI taxonomy): domain Bacteria; kingdom Bacillati; phylum Bacillota; class Bacilli; order Caryophanales; family Bacillaceae; genus Peribacillus; species Peribacillus sp. SIMBA_075. Next base: position 51,453 of record NZ_JAWRYN010000012.1, read on the forward strand.
CATAGCTTTAATTTCTTTAGTTTTTCATATGTTGACGGTCGCATCAGGCACATATTTAAAATGATGGGGGAAAATGATGAATATGGATTCTTTAGTGAATTTATTTGAGGCAAGTGTTAGGAAATATGAGAACAATATTGCAGTAAGAAATAAAGATATGCACTTTTCATATAAAGAAACGAATATTTTGGCAAATAAAATGGCGATGTATATAAAGGATCAAGGGATAAATATAGGAGACAATGTCGGAATCTATATTGAAAAGTCCGAGTATGTTTTATTTTTAATCATAGCACTCCTTAAATTGGGTGTTACCTATGTACCTATCGACCCTAAAAGTCCGGATGAAAGAGTAAAGCATATAATAAGGAATTCGGAATTGAAGTTATTAATAGGGGATAAAGGTCAGCTTGACGATTTTGATTGTGGGCATTTAACCATTGATGAGGTGGTAGAGAATTCTAAAGATAGAACAGGTGATAATTTACATACCTTAATTGACCCAAAGGATCCAGCTTATATCATTTTTACATCGGGCTCAACCGGCAAGCCTAAAGGAGTTTGTGTTTCACATGAAAATGTCATGAACTTGTTTTTAGGTTGCGAGGGTTTGTTCGAGTTTAGTAATAAAGATAAATGGACATTTTTCCATTCCTACGCATTTGATTTTTCCGTTTGGGAGATGTGGGGAGCTTGGATTTATGGCGGAGAAGTCGTAATGGTTTCATTTGAAGAAAGCAGAAATCCAATATCTTTTGTTGATTTAATGGTAAGTACTCAAACAACCGTTTTTAATTGTACGCCAAGTGCTTTCTTCGAGGTGAGTGGAGAGCTCATAAATCGTCAAAATGAATTGAGTTTAAAATACATTATATTTGGAGGGGAAGCATTAAACTTCAAAAAATTGGCGCAGTGGTTTTCGCCAGAAAACGGCAGGCTGCCAAAGCTAATAAATATGTATGGAATAACTGAAACCACCGTTCATGTAACATACAAAGAAATCGCTAAAAGTGATGTTGAAAAAGGAATCACTAATATCGGAAAAGTCCTGCCTCATCTTGGATTTAAAGTAATGAATCAAAATGGAGAAGAAGTAACCGGAGATGAAGAGGGCGAGTTATACGTTTCAGGAAAAGGTGTTTCGCTAGGTTACTATAAAAATGCCATGATGAATAAGATGAAATTTACTTATATCGATAATGTTCGCTACTATAAGTCAGGAGATGTAGTGAAAGTTTTAGATGATGGGGATCTGCAATATATCTCCAGGAATGATGAGCAAGTGCAGCTAAGGGGTTTCAGGATTGAATTAGGGGAAATTGAGAGCTCGTACAATGAATTGAAAAACATCAAGAATGCTGTCGTTACAATGGATACAGCGTTTAATGATGATAAGCATTTATTTTTATACTATGTTGCTGATGAGGAATTAGCTGCTGATTATTTGAGGGAAAGTGTAGGAAGCTCATTACCGTCCTATATGATACCAAGCTTTTTTATCAAGGTAGACAACATCCCCTTAACTGTAAACGGAAAACTGGACAAATCATTATTACCCAAAGTCATTATAAAAGACAGTGAAACTGCATCGAGTATTAAGAGTCCAGCAGATGAAAAAATAAGTGAAAAAGTAAGAGAAGTGGTTGTTAGCATCATAGGTAATGAGGTTATAAAAAATAATCAGTCACTACTTGAAAGTGGAATGAACTCATTATCGATAATGAGATTAATTGTCAAGATAAAAGATCAATTCAATACCGAAATCGCTCCTTCAGTTTTTTTGGATAACGATACGATTACGAAATTATCCCAAGTTTTAGAAACCCGTAAAAAAGAAGAGGTAAAGCAAGATTATATACCTATAAATGACATGAATACATACCCTTTAACATATGAACAAGAAAATTTGTGGTTCATTCACCAAACCAATGTAGATAAATCGTTATATAACATAGTTTTTTCTTATGAAATATCAGGTGAAGTGAATAAAGGAAAACTGGAGATATCTTTAGATAAGCTGAGCAATAAACATCAAATTTTAAAAAGTATCATAAGAGAACAATCTGGAAAAGGCATCTTGGTTTTTGATGAGTCGATTAACCATTGTATTAACTATATTGATGTTTCGGACATTCCTTTAGACATACAGGAAGAAAAAATAAATCACTTGGTGAATGAAGAAACGGAACGACAATTCGATATAAGTAATGGTCCTCTCTTATGGATTGCGTTAGTGAAGAAAAATGAATGTGAATATCAATTAATATGTAATATCCATCATATTATTTTTGATGGTTGGTCGATTCCATTAATGATCAATGAATGGTTTTCCATTTATGAGGAAATCGAGAATGGGGAACAAAATGATATAAATAACAAATCCATTCAATATGGAGATTATGCTTTATGGCAAAAAAACTCACCAAATTATATAAATGGCAAGGATAATGAGTTCTGGAGTAATGAAATAACTGCATTACGGCAAAAGTCCTTATTACAATATGATCATCAAAAAACAGGAGAAGGTAAAAGCACCTCCGATATTATCAGCTTCTTGTTACCAAAAGATATTCAGCACAATCTGGAAAGTCTTCATAAAAAAACGAAGTCGACTTTGTTCATGAGTTTACTTACAGCCTATCAAACCTTTTTGTCTGTTTATTTTGATGAAGAGGAAGTTGTCGTCGGAAGTCCATTGGCGAAGAGAAACCATGTGGATACAGAACAATTGATAGGTTATTTCGTCAACACCTTGCCCTTTAAAATAAAGGTATCTCAGGATGATTCATTTAAAGGTATTTTAAGAAAAAATATAAAAAATATTGCAGGTGTTTTTGACCATCAAAATTTACCTACTAAAGAAATTTTAAAATATTCATCGGAAGAAAGAACCATGGAAAATACGCCTTTGTTCGATACAGTATTTGTTCTGCAGAATAACCAAAAAGAAAAGCTGGCTTATAAAGATTTCAAATTAAAACCAAAAAAAATCAATACCTTTAAAGCTAAATTTGATTTGGTTGTTCAGGTAGAGGAAATTGATGAGGATGAATTAGTCATTTCGTTTGAATTCAACAAATCATTATTCAATAAAACGACGATTCAAAGAATGGCTAAAAATTTCAAATATTGGCTGCAAGAGATTACAACCCAGGAAAGCAGGAAATTAAAGGACATTACCTATTTAGAGCCTGCACAGTTACAATCACTAATCGAAATGGGGACAAGTAACGTAAAACAAGAAATGGAAGATCAACATTTTGAAGATGTAATAACTAGGTTTGAGAATAAAGTACGTACAAATTTCAATGATATTGCCATTGTTCATGGAGATGATCAAGTATCGTATAGCGAGTTAAATGCCCGGGCAAATCAGGTGGCACATAAATTATTCCGAAACGATGTAGGTGCAGAAGATAGAATAGGTATTTTTATGGATCGATCGATCAATATGGTAACGGCTATTTTAGCCATTATGAAAGTTGGGGCAGGGTACGTGCCTTTGGACCCATCACAGCCAGAGTCGCGGCTGAAACATATGATTGAGGATTCTCAAATCATATATTGTTTAAGTAATGAAGAAGGACTTTCAAAGTATCCCGGTGATAAAGGAAAACTAATATTGATTGAAGACATACTAAAAGTAAGAGAAAGTGAATGTGAAGAATTCGATTCAAGAAAGCTATCGGATAATGATTTGGCCTATATCATCTACACTTCAGGAACAACGGGAAAACCTAAAGGAGTCATGATTGAACATGGCGGATTGGCAAACCTCTGTGATTGGCATATCGATTATTATTCTGTTGATGAAAAAGATGCAGCATTACTGGTTTCGAATACATCTTTTGACGCTTCTGTTTGGGAGGCATTCCCTTACCTAACGAATGGGAATAAACTCCTGATTCTGGATTACTATGATTTACTGGATGTGGAGATCCTTTCGGAGAAGTTAGAAAAGGAGAGTGTCACACTCGCATTTTTTTCAACGGGACTGCTAGAGCAATTATTTATCAACGAAATGAAATTCCCGCAATCAATCAGAGCTATATTGACAGGTGGGGATCGTTTAAAAACGAAACCTGATCGTTTGAGTTTTGACTTATATAATAATTATGGGCCAACGGAGGGTACTGTCGTAGCGACTGTATATAAGGTACTTCCAAGTGATGATACAGTGATCCCCATTGGTAAGCCAATTCTAAATGCAGAAGCGTTCGTGTTGAATTCCAGGATGAAGCCTACACCTAAAGGGCAAATAGGCGAGCTGTATATCGGCGGAAAAGGAATTGCAAGAGGATATATAAATAATCCGGAGAAGAACGATGAAAGCTTTATTCCGAGTCCGTTCAATCCCTCAAAAAGGCTTTATAAAACTGGAGATTTGGTTAAGTATACCGAGGATGGAAATTTACTATTTGCAGGAAGAGCGGATGACCAAGTGAAAATCCGGGGATATCGTATCGAACTTGGTGAGATCAGTGCTGTTCTAAACAAATGTACAGGTATAAAGGATTGCTTTATCGCGATAAAAGATGAATCTAAATCGAAGAAATTCATCATTGCTTATTATATCTCAGACAATGATCTGGAAGAAAATCATATCAGGGATTATATGAAGAATCATCTTCCTCATTATATGATTCCTTCTTACTTCATTAAAATGGAATCTTTTCCGCTGACCGTTAACGGCAAAGTGGATACGAAGAGCTTACCGGATACAAAAACGAACTCGGAAGAGACTAAAAGTAAAAGTGTCATTAATGAAACGGAACAAAAATTGCTAAAGATATGGAAAGAGGTCCTGAATAATCAGGAAATAGCCATCCGCGATAACTTTTTCGAATGTGGGGGAGACTCCATCCTAAGCATTCAAATTTGTTCACTTGCCAAGAAAGAAAATCTTTTCATTACTTCAAAAGATATCTTTGAAAAACAAAGTATCGAAGAGCTGGCAAAGGTTGTGGAATCGACGGGGGATTTAACGATAAATCAGTCTGACGTTTTTGGAAAGGCATCATTTACACCTATTCAAAGTTGGTTTTTCTCTCAACAAATAAATAATTATAATCATTGGAATCAATCCGTAACATTAAAGGGCTACCCGCAACTGAGTGAGAAAAGGCTTATGAGGATCATGGCGCATATCGTTAAACATCATGATGGGCTGAGATCAAGGTTCACTATCAAAGAAGCATTTTCACAAATAGAAAAAAATACGGACCCGAATGAAAATTGGACTTTGAATTACGTAAATCTATCAAACATGAATAAGGACATACAAGAACAGGAAATTGTTAAACTCGGAATCGATGCACAAGAGGGCATAAACATTTCAAACGGACCGCTGATGAAAATTGTATGCATCAATACAGGCAAAAATGAGCATAGAATCATTTGGATCATTCATCATTTACTTGTTGATGGGGTTTCCTGGAGAATCTTACTCGAAGACTTTGACCGGCTATATATTCAAGATATTAACGAACAAGAACTAAAACTGGATAATAAAACGACATCATATAAGGAATGGGCAAATAACCTTAATGATTACAAAAATAGTATTCCTTTAGTCATTAAAGAGTACTGGCTGAATGAAAATAACGCACTGTATGAAAACGCCTTGGTCAAAACAGGGAATGCATACGATGGAAGATCATTTGATATGAAGCTGAATAAAGAGATGACAAACAAAATCTATAATGAAATGACAAAAGCTCATAAAGCATCCATCGATGAACTATACTTATCTATTTTTGCAATGCTAATCGGGAATTATTTTAATAAAAAAGATATTCATTTTACTTTGGAGGGACATGGTCGCGAGGAATTATTCGCAGATGTCGATTTATCCAGAACAGTGGGATGGTTTACGACCATGTGCCCGGTTTATTTAGAAAATAAACAATCCATTACAAACACGATTAAAGGTACAAAGAAAAAGTTAAGGGCCTTGCCTAATAAAGGGATTGAGTATGGGATCATGACCGAATTATGTGGCGAGACACAAATGAAACAAAATAAGCCGCTTATCAGTTTTAATAATTTAGGTAGATTTCATCAAAACAATGAATTGGCTGCGAAGGAGGTCATCTTTTTTAGTGAACATGATATTCAACATAATTCCTATACCGAGCATGAAGTCGATATCGAATTACTTGTAGTGAATGAAGAGCAAACTATAAAAATAAACTACAACAAACATTTCGTAAGAGAAGATTTTGAGAATTATATTCAAAACAATTTGCTGGAATTGTTAGAAGCAGTGACAAAATTGGAAAATTCGATGTACGGTCCGGAAGACTTTCCATTAGTGGATGTGCCTGAAGAGGAACTTAACCAACTACTAAGCAAAGAAACAGGAATTGTTGATATTTATGAATTGACTGCTTTGCAAAAAGGGATGTTATATCATAGTTTATTTGATAGTGAGAGCAGTCAGTATAAAGTACAACTCATTTTTGATATGAAAGGCGTTCTGGACGTCGCAAAATTAAAGAATGCCATTGAGACAGCAGCTGGGAAACATGACATTTTAAAAACGAAATTATATTCAAGTAGAAAAGGGATATTCTATCAACTATTAATGAGTTCCATGGATATCGAGATTAAATATGAAGAAATGACCGATCATAAAGCGAAGCTGGAAAAGTTGTTAGCAGATCAATACAAAATCATAGATATCGAGAACAATAGGTTGAATAGCTTCATGATCGTTAAGCTTGCGGAAAATGAGTACCAATTAATATGGACATTCCATCATATTATTATGGATGGTTGGAGTTATTCGATGGTGATTAATGACATTTTTGACTCTTATCATTCAATAACACCGTCATCATCTTTGAGTACCTCATTTAAAAAGTATGTTGAATATATGAAAGATTATACGAGTAATAAGGAGCTGCGGGACTATTGGGCAGGGAAACTGGAAGGTGTCCGAAGTTCTGTACCTAGTTTAACGGGAGTGTTGGAAGGCGAGGGTTACATTGAGAATAGCTACTTGAAAGTACTGGATGAGGAATTGAGTGATTCCATTCAACGATTCTGTCAGGAATACAAGATTACCATGAATACTTTCTTTCTAACTATTTGGCTAACTACTTTAAAAGAATTAAAAGGTACGGATAATGTATGTTGCGGCGTAGTGACATCCGGCAGGAATATCCCGGTTCAAAATATTGAGGTTATGGTTGGTCCATTTATCAATACCGTTCCGTTTATAAAGCATATCAGCCAAGAGAAGACCTACATGGAACTGCTGGATGAGGTTCAAAAGGAATTTTTGGAACTAAGTGCCTATGAGAATACACCATTATCAGAAATTTATGAATGGGCTAATATGAAAGATCATTTATTTGACTCATTATATGCTTTTGAAAACTATCCCATACAACTAGCTAATACTGGTGAAATCAATGTAAGTTTGAAAGAAGGGCGGGAAACCACCCATTATCCAATCGTCATCATCATTAACCCTGGTTCAAGTGTTCAAATTAAGTTTAATGAGGCAGCGGTCAATCTAAAGTTAAGGACATCAGTCATTTCTATATTTAATCAAATCTTAAACGGAATGTTAGAAAAAATGAAAGTTAAGTGAGGGGAAATATATGGAGACAACTATTGCGGTCAAGGGAAGGTTAATTGAGGAAAAGCTTATTGGATTTTGGAAAGAGATCTTAGAACAAGAAACCATTGGTACAGATTCTAATTTCTTTGATTTAGGGGGGAATTCCCTTTTAGCCATGCAATTTATTCAAATGGTGAAGAATAACATGGGAGTAAGATTGCCAATCAAAGTGTTGTTCGAACAATCAACCATACAGGAACTATCTGTACTCATCAAACAATTGGACGATATTAATAAGTTAAGTTGAATGGAAAAGAATTGAGGTGATGTTCTATGAACAGGATCATAAGTGAAACGGAAGATAGGCTATTAAACATGATTTCAATTATCATCGAACCTCTTAAAATATCACTATTAGAGGACATGAATGCATCACTAAGTACAAATGAAAAAAAGGATGAGTTTTTGTCTTCGATAAAACGGGAGTTCGGTATTCAATTAACATCTGAAATCATTACAAGTCAATGGAACATAGAAAGGTTGGCAAGTTTCCTGGACATGCTTCTCAGCATGAGAGAAGACGAGGTCAATAAGCCTTATAAACGTGGAAAAAGGGAAGGGATGCTTTCTCATAATCAAGATCGAATGTATCTGTTTGACAGTCTCGATGATAGGAAAATGCTCTATAATATGCCATTTAAATTCATTTTAAATGGCGTAGTGGACATTGGTGACTTACAACAGGCATTAGATATCATGATTGAACGCCATGAAACTTTACGAACCAATTTTAAGGGTGAAGAACATCAAGTACTTCAATTCTTGTCAAAAAACAGCAGTAACTTAATAGCCTATGAGGACTGTCGGGAAGTAGGCCCCGAAGTCAGTAATATAATGGTGACCTCCCATCTTACTGAAGAAATAGAAAGATGTTTTGATCTGGAAAATGATCGGTTATTTAATATGAAGCTATTTCGAATTGAGGAAGAAACGTATTATTTAGTATGCAATTTTCACCATATCATTTTTGATGGAGTATCGTTTGTAACCTTTTTCGAGGAGTTAATGGAGATTTATGAAAGGATTCAAACGGGCAAGGTTGGTGATATTCCTCCTGTGGACATGCAATATTTAGATTATGCTGTCTGGCATAAGGAGTGGGTCAGGGAAAGTACGCCAAGCCAAAGGAGGTTTTGGGAAAGTTATTTAGATCGGGAGGAAGAAGCATTAGAACTTCCATTTGACTTTCAGCGTCCAAAATCACCTTCTTATTCTGGTGACAGACTGGAAATGCCTATAACGGATGAACTTCGTTTATTGATAGACAGGATTTTAAAGGAGAATGGCACAACCTTATATACTTTTATGATGACCGCCTATCAAGTGTTTTTAAGTCAGTATACCGGGAAGAATCGAATCATCGTTGGGAGTACCGTTGCAAACCGCGGCCAAGAAGAATTTTCCCGGACAGTTGGGTGCTTTGTCAATACGCTGCCACTGAAGTTAACAGTGGAAGCTACGGAATCATTTAATGAAATCTTGACCCGAAATCGCAAAGTGATTTTGGATGTATTGGAACATCAGGCTTTTCCATTTGAAAAAATTGTTGAAATCATTAATCCAGACAGGGATCTAAGCCAATCCCCATTGTTCCAAACAGCTATGGCTATGGAAGAAAGCTTTGAAGGGAATTTTAGCAATTCATTCTTCACGCTTGAACAAGAGCAGATCGAAATACCTTTTTCAAACTATGATCTAACTATAAAAGTAAAGGGTTCTCATGACCTAATACTTGAATTCGAGTATTCCGATGAGCTTTTCAAACGGGAAACAATCGAAAGACTCATGATGAGTTTCGAAAAATGGTTATTCCAAATTTGTAACAATACAAATATGCCCATTTGTCATTTGGATTATTTAGACGAAAATCAAATGAATAAATTGTTATTTGAGTGGCAAGGTGAGGTTTCGGATGTACATCAAAATGAGACGATCACCTCCATTTTGGAAAGAATCGTTAAGAAGCATCCAAACAAATTAGCCGTTGCTGATAATGGTAAGTCCATTACCTATTCAGAATTAGATCAAAAGTCAAATGTGATTGCGAAATTGCTTAGAAACTATATGGAAAATGGCTCTAATAAAGTGGGCCTGCATGTTAGTAGATCTATTGAGATGGTAATCGGCATGTTGGGAATCATTAAAGCTGGATGTGCATACGTTCCGCTTGATCCCATGCTACCAGCTGAACGGTTGGAATATATCATCAATGATTCAAAGATGGATATATGCATTACGAATCAAGTTGTGGTACCTGCGATTAAAAAGATAGCTAAAGTGATAGATCTTGAATCTGTACATTACATGGATTCCGAATGCTGTACCGAAATGATTACACCATCAGATCTAGCTTACATAATTTATACTTCCGGAACGACAGGAAAACCTAAAGGCGTCATGTTATCCCATAGAGGAGTAGTGAATTTAATAATAAGTCAAAACAAGTACTTACAGCTTGATGTGACCTCAAAGGTATTGCAATTTGCCACCTTTAATTTTGACGCTTCTATATATGAGATTTTTGGAAGCCTATTAAATGGTGCAGAGCTGCATATCGGGAATAATAAGGAGGAAATGTTTGATTTATTCGCATTGGAAAATCAAATCAAAAGTGAAAAGTTAACGCACCTAGTATTGCCGCCAGCGGTATTACTAGAGCTGAATATAGAGGATTCTGATGTGAAATTCGTTGGTTCAGCCGGATCTGAATGTCCAATAGCTTTGCTGGAGCGCTATCAAAATATAAATTTTTATAATGCCTATGGTCCAACGGAATATTCAGTATGGACCACGATTGAAATGTTTAAAGCGTTTGAAAAAAATGAAACTACTAATAATAAAGTATCGATAGGCAAACCAATCCTGAATACTGACGTCTATTTATTAAGTCCTGAGCAAAGACTCGTACCAATAGGTGCTGCAGGGGAAATATATATTGGTGGTGAAGGATTAGCTGTTGGATATGTGAATAATGATGATTTAACAAAAGAAAAGTTCATTGAACATCCTTTTAAAGCTGGAAAGCGTTTGTATCGCAGCGGTGACCTTGCAAAATTCACGAACGATGGTGAGTTGATTTTTCTGGGGCGTAAGGATAATCAAGTGAAAATAAGAGGATTCCGGGTGGAAGTTGATGAGATTTTGGTCAATCTCAATGCATATCCGCAAGTAAGTGACTCATTCATTATGGTTCAGGATCAGCCAAACTTAAATAAACAAATAATCGCTTATTTCACATCAAAACAACAGGTTGATAACGATCACTTAAAAGTATTTTTAAAAGAGAGATTACCAAGTTACATGATTCCTTCATTCTTTATGCAAGTGGACAATTTTCCGTTAAATGCAAATGGGAAAATTGATTCAGCAATTCTTCCGGTACCAGTCACTAGAATCAATACATCAGAAGAACCTAAGACGTTTAATGAGAAAGTGCTTCTTCAGATTTTTAAGAATGTCTTAGGGGTAGATGACATAAGTATCCGAGATAACTTTTTCGAACTTGGCGGCGATTCCATTCAGAGCATCCAAATATGTTCCCTTGCAAGGCAGGAAAGTATAATCATCAGTTCAAAATCAATTTTTGAAAATCAAACGGTAGCTGAGCTTGCAGCGGTTGCAAAAACTGAAAATAAAGTCATGATTCAACCAATAGCCACTAGAGGAAATGTGGAATTGACCCCCATTCAAGAATGGTTCTTTGCTGAACACACGACTTCCATCAATCATTGGAACCAGTCTATTGTGTTTAGTAAAAATTCCTGTGCCCTAATGGAGGATATTGAAAGTATTCTATCTCAAATCGTGGAACATCATGATGGATTGTTGACCTTATTTGAAAAGCATGACGAAAAATATATCGGGAATATAGACTCTGAACACAAAACATGGGAGTTAGTCTATAAGGATATTCATCATTTAGATGAGGAAACGCGAATAAGAACGAGAGATGAATGGGAAAGTACGGTTCAAGGTTCATTGGACATAAGTAATGGACCGATCATGAAAATGCTTGTTTTAAAAGAACAAAAGAACAAGTATCGCTTCTTTTGGGTAATCCATCATTTATTAATCGATGCAGTTTCCTGGAGGATTTTACTTGAAGATTTCAATCATCTCCATGATCAAGCATTAAACAATCAAAAAGGGAAACTCGCCTATAAAACTTCATCATTTAAAGACTGGTCAAATTTCTTAAAGAAATACAAGGAAACGTTGATGGACCCTGAAACACTCCGTTATTGGGAACAAAAAACAAAAAGTGAAATAACGGATTTCATGATAGGGGAAGACTTTATAGCTACGCAAGAAAGAACGGTGGAGAAATCATTCGGTGAAGAAGAAACTGAGTTTTTGATCCAGGAATTAACAGGGCAATCTAAAGCGACTGTAGAAGAAGTATTGTTGTCATTAATTGCGAAGAGTTTGAACCAATCTTTTGAAGTGAAGAAATTCTGGATAGAAGTAGAAGCGCATGGCAGGGAAATGGTGGACGAAACAATGGATGTTACTCGGACCGTTGGCTGGTTTACTGCGATGTATCCAATATTGCTGCATTCAGATAAGACGTTTGATGATACTTTAAAAAACACGAAGAATGCTATAAGGGAAATTCCGAATAAGGGTTTTGATTATGGTGTGATCAAGTATTTAAGTCCTGGGGTCATTCAGGAGCCGGATATCCACGTTACTTTTAACTATTTGGGTAGGTTGGACTCTCAATTCGAATCATCCAATAGCAAGGACTTTGGTGAATTTGAACAAAAACCGAAACTCCATTTTCTGGCATTGATCCAGGACGGAAGACTAAGTATAAAAATAATTTCAAAATTAGCTGAAGAAAAAATGAACTTATTAATAGAAGCCATAGGCAAAGTCGTGATGGAAATCAAGGGATCTGAATTTGATCAAGGTTCTTTAATAGAAAGTGATTTTCCAGATGCAATGCTTACTGAGGAAGATCTGTTTCATATATTGAATTCTAATAAATAATGTGAATACTCATTTAATAGAAAGAAGAAGTCAGTAGATAGGATGGAACACAACGATAATGGAATCGGGAGGCGCTAAATTGGAGAAATCTATTCAGAATATCTACTCATTAACTCCGCTTCAAGAAGGAATCCTCTACGAACTGGAGATGAACAATACAGCTGAGAACCTTTACATTTCTCAAATGCGAATCAGGATAACGGGCGCACTTGACGTAAATGCATTATTCCAAGCATGGAGTCAGGTTGTAGAACGTCATGAAGCATTAAGAATGAAGGTCATCTCTAAAAATATTGAAAATAATGTTCAGGTTGTATTCAATGCAATGGACTATCAACCAGAAATAATAGATATGACGGAGTTGAGTAAACATGATCAATTAAATGAAATTCAGAGAGTGACATCAAAATTCCAGCAGATGGAAGTGAATAACTCCAATTTGATGAAACTCCAGTTAGTGAGAATTGAAGAAAATCAGCATATCTTGATTTGGACTCATCACCATATAATTTTGGATGGCTGGAGTACCAGCATAGTCATCGATGAGCTCTTTGTTATTTACAGCCGAATTGTAGGAAAGGACTCAAAACGGCTTATTGAAAAGCCAAAGCAATATGGAGATTTTATCCGATATATGAATAAAATTGATGCTGAAGATCTAAAACGTTTTTGGAAAGAGCTAGCAAAGGATATTGAGCAGCCGACAATCACATTCCCCGTTCTGAAATCTGTGAAGGAAAACCGGCAGGAAAATGATCTATTTTGGGAGCTGGATAAAAAACAGAGTGAACTTTTAAGAGAATTTGCCGCTAAAAACCATGTAACGGTTAATGTATTATTGCAGTTAATATGGTCGATCGTGCTAAAGGAAATGTCCAACCAAAACCGAATAGTCTTTGGAATTGTGAGCTCTGGCAGGTCGAATAACTTATTCAAATCAGAAGAAATTGTCGGGTTGCTCATTAATACGATTCCGATGATAGCTGAAATAAACGATACTGACAGCGTTACTGATTTACTGAAACGGTTCCAGGAAACATTAAACAATATGCTGGAGCACTCTCAAATTTCTTTAGTGGATATCAAAAGGCATACGAAATTAAAGAAGGAAGATCCGATTTTCGAAACGTTATTTGTTTATGAGAATTATCCGGAAGCTAAAAATGAAGGCAATAGTATCAACTGGGAAGTTGAAGGCGGAAAAGAATCACATAGCTTTCCGTTATCATTACAAGCCCAGGATAATAAAGAAACCATTAAATGCAAATTGTATTTTAATCGCTGCTTCTTAGAGCATTCACTAGTTAATGATATCCAAAAAGCCTTCATGCAGATTGCCCATCAAATTACAAAAGCACAGCAAATTGACGAAATATATGTCGATGTTGATTTTTCAAAACTAAAGAATAATGTAGGTAATGACTTTCATGCAACAAGTGACCATTCGATCACTTCGGCATCGGTTAATCAAGAACTTAAAGAAATATGGCAAGAGTTTTTCTTGAATACTGAGATTAATGGTGACTTCTTTCAATTGGGCGGGCATTCGATAACAGCCATGAAATTGGTATCTAAGGTGAATAAACGACTTGATGCGAATATGAAATTGACTGATTTATTTGAAAATCCCACATTAAAATTGCTAAGTCATAAGATCTTTCCAGAAGTGATTACATCTCCTAAAGATGAAACGCAATTAGTTTCATCATTTGTAGAAAAGACATTTTTGGAAGTCTTATCAACAAGTCAAATCGAAAAAGATGCCGATTTTTTTGAAATGGGCGGTCACTCGATATTAGCCATGAAGTTATTGACAAAGTTAAATAAAGAATACAACCAAATTCTAACTTTGAAAAATATTTTTCAAAATTCAACGATCGATTCGTTGACGGCCTTCATCATGACTCGAATTTCAGATACTGACAGTGAGCACAAAGAAATCCAAACGGAAAATCATGTTTTATCCAGTAACCAAGAGGCTTTGTGGTTCAACGAAAAACTCAATGGTAAAACAACCAATTATAACATTCCTCAGAAATATAAAATTACTGGCAAAGTAGATACTTCACTCCTGGAAAAAGCCGTCAACCATGTCATCGATAGACATGAAATCTTAAGGACCATCGTGCATGAAAAGGACGGTAAAGGCTATCAAGAAATTAAGGAAGATTTGTACATTAAAATAAATGAAATGGACCTCTCTGAATTAAAGGCAGAACAGCAAACGACCCGTTTGCTGCAAATTGAAGATGACGTCCAATCGGAAATCTTTGAACTTGAAAAAGGTCCTCTCTTGACATTGAAACTTGTTAAATTGAGTGAAAATGAGTCTGTTTTATTTGTGAATCTCCACCATTTTGTTTTTGATGGATGGTCAGTGAGTATATTTTTAGATGAATGGTTATCATTTTATGACAGTGAAGTGAATGAAAAGGAACTTAACCTTGGAAACGACTTTACACAATATAAGGATTTTGCCATTGAGCAAAAAAGCTGGTTGGAAAGTAACATTAAAGAAGAAACGCTATTTTGGGAAACAAACTTATCTGGGGAATTACCTAAATTGGAGCTTCCTATAGATTCTATGCGTACAAAAGAAAATCGCAACGATGGCAGTAGTTTTATAGTGGAGCTAACAAGGGAAGAGCTCCAAGGTTTAAAGCGGATGTCCATTGAAAAAAACTCGACATTATTCATGACACTTCTAACGATGTACCAGTCTTTTCTAGCAAAATATACAGGTCAAAACGATATCATTGTCGGAAGTCCTTTGGCGAATCGAATGATTGAAGGAACAGGGAAATCGATAGGTTATTTTGTCAATACACTCCCCTTTAGATTAAAGCTGGGACCCGGGGAAACATTTGAAGAGATTCTTCAAAGAAATACAAATCATATCATTGACATCTATGATCATCAGCAAATGACATTGGAGAAAATTGTTGAAGTCATTAACCCTGAAAGAAATTTAGTAACCACTTCTTTATTTCAAACCGTCTTCATTTTACAAAATAATGCTAAAGCTGCATTTGAAAGTGAATACATAAAGATAACGCCTGAAGTAATAAAATCAAAGGTAGCAAAATTCGATTTGAGTTTAGCTGCGGAAGAATATGAAGATAAACTTTTATTCGCTTTTGAGTATAATTCAGGTATTTTCAATGAACAAACCATTCGATTATTAGGTGAAAATTTCTTGGAGTGGATTCGGACAATTACATACGAGCCTGAACGATACATTGACCAAGTATCTGTAGTGAGTAAGAAGCAGGAGAAAGTATTATTGGAAGAATGGCAGGGAGAAACCGTTCAGTTTGAGGGGATCGATGATACAATCCCAGAAGCATTCTATAAAATTGTTGAGAGATTTCCTGATAAGGTAGCCATTGTTGATGGTCCCAGAACCATTACATATCGCGAATTGAATCATAAGAGCAATCGTCTTTCACACCATTTAATAAGCAGGGGAATTTCTACAGAAGAAAGAATCGGAATTTATGTGAATCGATCAATTGATATGGTTACCGGGATGTTGGCAGTAATTAAAGCTGGAGCTGCGTATGTTCCATTGGATCCTCATTATCCTAATGAGCGATTAAGCTATATGGTCCAAGATTCGTCCATTTCCTATTGTTTGAGTCACAAAGAACTCGGTGTGAATGAATTGATCGATTCAGCTAAAATAATATATTTTGAAGATATTGAAAAAGAATCGGATCTGTTAATGGACGCCAATCTTCACATTCCGGATCAGAGAAATCTAGCGTATGTCATTTATACTTCGGGAACGACAGGCAGACCAAAAGGAGTCATGTTAGAACATAGAGGAATCATTAACTTAGTGTATAACCAAAATAAAATGATGTGTTTAGACACATCAGCTAGAGTGTTGCAATTCGCTACATTTAATTTTGATTCATCCGTCATTGAGGTTTTTAGCTCACTTTTATTTGGTGCCGAACTGCATATAAGTGTGGATAAAGAAAATCAATTTGACATGAGTAAACTTGTTGAACAAATTAAGGGAGAAGGAATTTCCCATATCATTTTACCGCCTGCCGTGTTGAAGGAACTGCCAATCACGGAATTGAACAGTATTAAAGTACTGGGATCTGCAGGTTCTGAATGTCCATTTGAGCTCGTTTCAAAGTTTAAACATATATCGTTTTTTAATGCCTATGGGCCTACAGAATATTCGGTGTGTACAAGTTTTAAACTATTTCCTCCGAATGAAGAGATAGCGAATGAATTCGTTGTTTCAATTGGGAAGCCTCTGACTAACACAGTTGTACTTGTTTTGGATGAAAACCGGAAACTAGTTCCGGCAGGATCGGTTGGTGAACTATACGTTGGAGGAATTGGGTTAGCAAGGGGATATTTGAATAATGAGAGCCTGACAAATGAAAAGTTCATCGCCAATCCATTCAACCCTGCAGAAAAAGTATATAGAACCGGGGATTTAGTTAAGCATAACAAAGCTGGGGAATTAGTCTATATAGGCAGAGCGGACGATCAAGTGAAAATAAGGGGATACCGGGTTGAACTATCGGAGGTTAATGTTTCCTTACGAATGATGGAAGAAATCAAGGATAGTTATGTAACGGTATTGGAAGATGAATTTGAGAATAAAAGGCTAATTGCTTATTATACGGTGAGTGATGTGGTTTCGATAGAATCAATCAGAAGACGATTGAAAGAAACACTGCCTGCATTCATGATTCCTGCTCATTTTATGCAACTGGATAAATTTCCTTTGACGCCGAATGGGAAAGTTGATCGGAAATCCCTGCCGAAATGGACGGAACAGATAGACGAGCGGAAGGGAAAAGTGCTGGATGTGCAAGAATTGTCCAAAACTGAAACAGCGCTTCTGACAATATGGAGAAACGTTTTAAATGATCCCACTATAGGCCCGGATGATAACTTCTTTGAATGTGGCGGTGATTCAATCATCAGTATTCAAATATGCTCTGCTGCAAAAGAAAAAGATTTATTTATAACTCCTAAAGATTTATTTGAATACCAAACGGTCCGCGAGTTGGGGAATATTGTGAATGAATTGGAGCAAAACCAAGTGGTTCAAGAAACAATATCAGGTTATGTCCCGTTAACGCCTATTCAATCATGGTTTTTTAATGAAAATCATGAGAATATCCATCATTGGAATCAGTCCGTAGTATTAATGAAGGATAATACATTATCAACTGAACAATTTAAAAAAATCATCATGAAATTAATTGATCAGCACGACGTATTAAGGACATTATTTGAAAAACATGGTGATTCATATATAGGGAATATTGGGGATGCTGATACAGCATGCGGTTTTTATGAGTATAATGTTTCAAGTTTTAAAGATGAAAATAGTTTGAAGGAAATTAAGGAGCTAGAAGAAAACGCCCAACAAAGTTTAAACATACACATTGGCCCCATGATGAAGTTTCTTCTTTTCAGGGATCAAAGGGAGGTAAGGATCTTTTGGGTGACTCACCACCTCGTAGTTGATGGTGTTTCATGGAGGATACTTCTTGAACATTTCGAAAGATGTTATCAGCAGATGAAGAATGAACAAGAACTATCACTTCCTTTAAAAACGACTTCTTATAAACAATGGTCCGAGAAACTAAACGAATATCAGAACACTGACCTATCGGAAGAAGCCGTTCAATATTGGGAAAAGGAAATGAATACTCCCGTTTCTCCGCTGACGAAAAGCTTAGGAGAAACGTGTGATTTTGAAAACATGTACAAAATAGAAGTGGATGAGGATCAAACACAAAACCTCATTAAAAATACATTAAGAAAACATAAAACGACGATTGATGAAGTTTTATTATCAGTTATCGCCCAGGTGTTTTCCAATCGTATGGGAATCAATGAATTTTGGCTCGATTTAGAAGGACATGGTCGAGAGGATATTGAGGAAGGCGTTGATCTTTCAAGGACGGTAGGGTGGTTCACCTCCATCTATCCAGTAAGGATTGAAGGAAGGGCGTCTTTGGGATCTACACTGAGAAATACGAAGAACATAATAAGAAGTGTGCCGAACAAAGGGTTTGACTTTGGAATCCTAAAGTATATTTCCACTCGGGATTATCGTTATCCAGAAAGCCTTGTGAGTTACAACTATCTAGGTCAGTTTAATAATACAGGTGATATGCAACAAACCAATAGCAGCAATATCGATTTGAACTACAAATTTCCATATAAACTCAATTTTGTCGCTAGCATCGTAAACAATAGACTCATGCTGAATATTATCGGGGATAGCAACAATGAAAACTTCCAAATGATATGTAAAGAAGTTGAAGCACAATTAAACAAAGTTTTAAGCGGAAGTGCAGATTTGAATGACTCTATTATCGAAACGGATTTTGAATCAGAGGAAATAGTTGATGGAAGTACAATTAAGCATTTCATTAATAAGTTTAATAACATTGAAGAAATTTACCCAGTGACATCACTTCAAGAAGGGATGTTATTCCATAGCGAAGTAACTCAAAGTCCTGAATATATCTCGCAGCTATCCATCGACTTAATAGGCGATCTTGATCTGGATAAATTAGAAGAAGCCTGGAATGATACTTGCAGAAAATACGACGTCCTAAGATCGGTTTTCAGGCGCAATCAATTGGGGGACCGTTATCAAATCATACTCAATGATATTTATTATGTGTTTAATCATGTGAATCTAACGATGATTAGTGTAGACGAGTCAGAATCCAAGATAGAAAATCTTTTAGAACAAAGCAGGAGCAGACAAACGGATTTAGAGAATGGGCCGCTCATGAACATCACCTTAATTCAGCTAACGGATCATCGTTTTAAATTCATCTGGACACATCATCATGCTTTAATAGATGGCTGGAGCCTGCAAATCGTCATTAATCATTTTCTGGATAATTATCGAAATCCATCCAGTACTTTAAAAGACAGTGATGAACATAAGTATGCTTATAAACAAGTCATGAACCATGTAAGAAATATTAATAAACAGGAAGAAGCAGCTTTCTGGAACAAAGAGTTGAGCGATTTCGAACAAGTAAAAGAACTGGTGAGTAAGAAAACGGATAAGGAAGCTTTTACATCGGATAAAGTAGTTGAATATAGCTTACCTGAAGAGCTTACTGAAGAATTGATAGAGTTATCCAAGCGGCATAGAAAAACAATTAATACCGTTGTTCAAGGAGTTTGGGGAATCGTTCTATCTTACCTTAGTGAAAGCAACTCAGTATGTTATGGGGTGACAAGCTCAGGAAGGAACCTCAGCATTCCGCATATCGAATCAGCTGTAGGCTTATTGATCAATACCCTTCCATTCTCTTTGAAAATCGATTGGGAGGATGATTTACAATCCTATTTCACCGCTATTCAAAACAAGCAATTACAAATGAGAGAGTATGAGTTCAGTTCACTTACGGATATAAAGCGATACGCTGAAATTCCATGGGATAGGGATTTATTTCAACATATATTTGTATTCGAAAATTATCCGGGCGCAGAACTGGCAGATGATTCGCCAATCATGATCGAAAGTTCAGTTGGAAGTGAATCAACTAATTTCGATCTTACGTTCTCTGCAGCTGTAGTGCAATCAAAGTTGCATTATAAAATCATTTATAAAAACAATAAATTCGATGAAAATGAAATTTTAAGTTTTATGGATTCCATGCAAGAAATATTCTTAAATCTAACAAAAGATGAAACACTATCTATTGGTAAATTAATAAATCACTTGAAAGTTGGGGCCCGATGATAAGTAAATCGATGACGACGAATAAATTGATGTCAATAACTGAAGCTTTTAAAAAAATGGCGGGGGATAATCAATCAAAAGCGGCACTTTATGATAATGAACGGCAAATAACTTATAAAGAATTAGATATTCTCTCAAATAATCTTGCCAAAAGGATCATTGACATGGGAATTCAAGAAGAAACGATGATCGGGATTCCAAGCAAAAGGTCCATTGAACTGATCGTAGGGATGCTTGCCATTATAAAGTCTGGCTGTTGCTATGTTCCAATAGATGAAAAATACCCATTAAAAAGATTGGAATATATGCTTGAGGATACGGATATGGAGTTCTTCTTATCATTTAATGATCATGAAGGGAAGCTCAGTGAATTGGATATTGAACCAATTCCATTTGAGATTAAAGAACTGAGCAGGGAAGGGCACACGCCTGTGAACCGTTCTTCAGAGAATGGTCTAGCGTATGTTATTTATACATCTGGAACGACTGGAAAACCAAAAGGCGTAATGATAGAACAAAGAAGCGTAGTCAATTTAGTATTGAACTCTGAAATACTTGAAATAAACGAAAATAATAGAGTGGCTCAATTTTCCAACCCTTGCTTTGACGCCGCAACTTTTGAGATATGGGGAGCGTTATTAAATGGAGCAACATTATTCCTGATGACGAATGAGTTCACTTCTTTTGATGATTGGAAAGAAGCGATATCGGTTGGAAAGGTGGATGTAGCTTTTTTTACGACAGGTCTTTTCAATGCAATGGTTGATGAGGATCCATTAATTTTTGAAGGATTAAAGAAAATTGTGGTTGGAGGAGATAAAATCTCGATTTCCCATGTCAAAAGATTGAAGCAGGCAATTGGTCATTTTTCCTTGATTAATGGGTATGGACCAACTGAATGCACAACCTTTGCCATTTGTCATGAAGTCGCAGATAAGGATGTAGATGTTATTCCCATTGGAAAGCCATTGACCAATGTCGAAATCAGGATTTTATCTGAAGAACAAGTTGAGGTAGGCGATGGCGAAATAGGTGAAATCCACATTGGCGGTCAAGGGGTCATGAGAGGCTATTTAAATCAGCCACAATTAACAGAACAAGCTTTGATCATGGATGATTTGAATCAAACGAAGTGGTATAAAACAGGTGATCATGGCATCCGGTTAAATAATGGTGAGATCCTTTACAAAGGACGAAAAGACAGTCAAGTGAAAATTCGCGGCTTTAGAATAGAACTGAATGAAATTCAAGATAAGCTTGATAAGTACATGAAGGTTGAAAGTTCAGTAGTAGCAGTTAAAAACATCAATGATGAGAATTATGTTATCGCGTATTACAAACAGAAGGATGAAAACGCGAAAAATGCTGAAAAGGATATTAAAGATTATCTGGGCAATGAATTGCCGAATTATATGATTCCACACTTTTTTGTCAGAGTGGATGATTTTCCGCTTAATGCCAACGGTAAAGTGGATAAGGCGAAATTATTGGAAATGGATATCATGCAAAATGAGATTTTTTTAGCCAATCAAGAAAATGGAAAGAAAAAAGAAGTATTGGAGATTTGGAGAAATATATTAGGAAATCAAAGTTTAGGATTAGACGACAATTTCTTTGAAAATGGAGGTCATTCCATTTTAGCTACCAAACTGGTCTATATAATGAAGGAAACTGTACTTCCTGAAGCTACTTTACAGATTTTATTGGAAAATAACACAGTGAATAAATTTGTTGGTGCACTTGAAATTGATTCATCTGGCAGTATGGAAGCTCTGATGGAGAAGGACTCCACACTCGATCGATCGCTTATGGAGAAAATAAGGAAAATATGCACTAAACCAGTTCAATTTGAAAAGAATATGATGATTACTGGTGGAACAGGGTTTTTAGGAGCCCATCTATTAAACAAATTGTTACGGGAATTGGAAAATGTCAAAATATATTGTTTGGTTAGATTTCCTTCAAGAAATAGATTGAAAGATACTTTAACGAAATATGGTCTTTGGCAGGATGAGTTCGAAAGCCGAATCGTTGTAATTGAAGGCGATTTTAGTAAACATCAATTCGGTTTGGATGATATGACATATGAGAAATTAAGCAATGATGTTTCCCATGTATATCATGTCGGTGCCGAAACGAACTTCTTCGAGCCGTATAGTAAATCAAAAGTTTCAAATGTGGATGGTGTAGTGGAGATCATTAAGTTTGCTTCATCATACACTCGGAAAAACATCTATTATGCCTCAACGCTTTCTGTATTGACCGGCGAAAGGAAATGGGATGAGGAAGACGAATTGGTTTACTCCCCAGATTTAATGATCGGGTACAGCCAGTCCAAATGGGTAGCAGAGAAACTGCTTCTTGAAGCAAGGGAATATGGATTGACAATCGATATTTTCCGATTAGGCCGGATTTCATCTAATTCACTAAACGGGGTTTGGAACGAGAAGGATATGCTGTACAAGGTTTTTGAATCATTTATTGAACAAAGGATATTGCCATTTAAAGAGGAAATTCATTTTGAATTGATGCCAGTCGACTTTGTAAGTGAGTTTATGTATAAAATATCAAGATTGAATGAGAATCAGAAACTCGGAATCTATCACATGTTCAATGATCAGAGGGTTTCAAGTGAATTCGTGACCTCCTTCTTCGAAAAAAATAATATACCTTACTCCAATATGGATTTGCAAGAATGGTTACAATCTTTAAAGGAAAAGACACAATCTAATGAGATTCATTCATTAAGTGCTTTGTCCCAGTTAATTGATGAATCAACAAAATTAAAAGAGTCGGAAATCCTTCAATCCAAAACCAAGAAGGATATGGAATGGCTATCAATGAAAATGCCGGAAATTGATTCAAGGTATGTGGAAAACTTTATGAAGTTCATGTTGAAATAATCTTTATTGAACTGGAGAAGGGGGATGAAAGGACTGAAGAAAACACTTTTTTGTTTCCCTTATGCTGGGGGAAGTGCATCTTTTTATAGAGAGTGGAAATTTGATGACGATGTGATAGAGGTAGTCCCGTTGGAATACCCTGGACATGGCAGTAAATATAGTGAACCATTGCGTGACCATATGACTGATCTGACGGATAGCCTAATGGAAGAAATGGAAAGGAAATATCAAATTCAAGCATTGGAAAACATCTCTTTGTTTGGACATAGCATGGGTGCGATAGTAGCCTATGAAATTGCGGCAAAATTAGAAGGGAGATATGGCAATAAAGTAGAGCATTTATTCATTTCAAGTAAATCGTCCCCAGATTATAAAGTAGATCAAATCGATTGTTCTAATTCAAATAATTTAAAACAATCACTGAAAAAAATCGGGGGAACGAACAAGGAGCTCTTAGAAACGGAAGATTTCATGACATTATTCCTGCCGATAATACAATCGGATTTAAATGTTTTAGCCAACTACCACGATGAAAATAAACGTAAAAAAAAGGTGGGAAATAAAGCAGTTTTGCTATTGGGCTCAGAGGATTCCGTGACGAAGGAAAGTATGGAAAGCTGGAATGAATACATTGAACATATTGAAGGATTGCATATGTTAAAGGGAGATCATTTCTATTTAAAGCAAAACCAAGATATTGTATTAAAAATCATTCAAGAGTATTTACTAAGAAGTCGTTGTGAAATTCTGATTTAGGTATATGCAGTTATTTGTGTACTCGGATTAGGAATGATTAATGTAAAAAGAATAGGACCCAAAAGTGTTCGGATCATGACTCTAGAATTATGGATTATATCCAGATTTTAAAGATGAAATGATTTCAGCCACTTTTGGGTCCTTTTGTTCTATCTAAGCTATAATGTGACTTTGGTTTTTAAGCTGGTTATTAATGGGCTAGACACTATTAATTGAAATCATGTATTTATCATGTAAGTCTCGAATTGGAGCAG
The DNA here is from genome assembly GCF_046534585.1 of Peribacillus sp. SIMBA_075. Taxonomy (NCBI): domain Bacteria; kingdom Bacillati; phylum Bacillota; class Bacilli; order Caryophanales; family Bacillaceae; genus Peribacillus; species Peribacillus sp. SIMBA_075. Next base: position 75,744 of record NZ_JAWRYN010000012.1, read on the forward strand.
CTAAAGTCTCTAAAGTTAAAGGGTGAACAATTATCATTGGTTGATATTATTATTTTCAGCCAGTACGTTGGGGGATATGATTAAACATTGACTCATAACGGTACGAAAAATTTACCTTTGATATAAAGAATATGAAGCAAAAAAAATGCTCCAAATAGTTTTTTTGAAAGAATGGATCTCTTTACGGATTTTCATGTTTAATTAGAAAGATAAAGAAGGGTTGACGCAATTGATAACAACAACCAAATTTTATAAGAAAAAACGATGGATGATTCCCATCTCTATCATGATCATTCCAATTATCCTTGTATTAATAATAGGGAAATTCACACCGGTACTTAATACCTTTATGATCAAGCAGCTTTTCGAAGCAGATTCTTTTGCATCTCCTAAAAACATGGAGATCATTACAGAACAGGTTCATGTCGAAAAAGATTTAACTTATGATAAGCATGGAATGGATAATAGTATTTTAGATATTTATTATCCCAAAAATATGAATAAGCCACTCCCCGTTATCATGTGGATACACGGAGGTGCTTTTGTATCAGGCAGTAAGGAGCAAACAAAAGAATATGGAATGGCATTAGCCAATGAGGGATATGTCGTGGCAAATATAAACTATGCGATTGCACCAGGACAAAAATATCCCGGTCCAATTCTGCAAGCCAACCAAGCCCTCAAGTTTTTACAGGAGAATATCGCAAAATACGGTGGTGATATGAATAAACTATTTATCGGGGGGGACTCAGCTGGTGCGCAAATCGCTAGTCAAACCGTTGCGTTAATAACGAATGAAGCACTCGCAAGGTCAATGGATATTCAACCTTCAATTGATAAAGAACAGTTAAAAGGTGCACTTTTATATTGTGGGATTTATAACATGGACGAAATGGGTACCCAGTCTTCGCCGGTGATAAAGAAGGGGATCGACTCGGTGTTTTGGGCATATACAGGGAAAAAGGATTATAAAGCTTTCTCTAGACTGAATGAGATGTCTACAGTTAAACATATAACACCATATTACCCTCCTACCTTTTTGACAGTTGGAGATGCGGATCCATTAGCATCACAATCAGCAGAACTTATAGACGTTCTTGAAAAACAAGGAGTGGAAATAGAAAGTGTTCTATTTGATGGAACAAATACGGACTTAGGTCATGAATACCAATTTGATTTTACCATCCCGCATGCTGAACAAACTTTTGAGCAAACCATTCAATTCTTAAAGGAACATAGTGAATGATTTTTTTGCAATATGATATTCAATTCGGTGTATTTCAGCATTATCAGTCTAATATGTTTGTGTAACTGATTATACCCTATACATTTAGGGGGTATTGTCCGATAATCCTTATGCCACCTAAAAAACGAAATCCCCTGTTTCACTAATGGAGGGGATTTCGTTTTTTTTATAAACAAGCGAGGTTATGAAAGCAATCAGCAATAGAAAGATGGGGAGAACATTGCTTATAAACTGAAAATATTTGATTCCTTTACAACTGTTAGAGTAGGTTGATACGTCTTCGATAGATGCAGTTGCATATTTAGAGCATTAGCTCTCACGCTTATCAACTCTATTTTAAGCTTAACATGGGGGATGAGATTCAAGTAAGATATCGTAATTTATCGATAATCATCCGCTATGTCGATCGATTTAGGATTATTTAAAATCAATCTACCCTGTTTAGGAACACAGGAGTACATTAAGCTAAATGATAATCATCGCGACTATTGTAGTGACTACTAAACCAATTGTTACCGGCAGCAGGTTCCGGCGTGCAAGTTCAAAAGGACTGACGTTACAAATTGCAGCGGCTGGGATCAATGCCCATGGAATCAGGGTGCCTCCGCCAACCCAAATCGCGGTTATTTGCCCAAGGGCGGTCAATGTGGCGGTTCCGCCTCCGATTGCCGTTCCAAATAGTTTGGCAACCGATCCCGCTAAAGAAATGCCTGAGAAGCCCGATCCATCCAAGCCAGTGATGGCACCGATTCCCGTTAATGTGACGGCGGCTATTTCTTTCGTTAAAGGAACGGAAGCCGCTAAGGCGGCACCGAGATCATTGACGATGCCGAGAGAAGTTTTTGGTAAATAGGCACCGATGATCTGATTGAAGCCAGAATCACCTAAATAGAAGAATGCAGCGATTGGAATGACGGGTCCGAATACTTTGAAGCCAAATTGAAACCCCTGAATCAAATAGGCCGTTGATTTTTCAAGTCCTTGTTGTTTATGAGCGACAAGGGATAAAATCAGCAAAATGAAAACGGCTGTACCGCCTACCAACGCCGTGGCATCCCCGCCTTGCAGCTTCAAAATCGACAATGCCACAACATCTAACAGAAATGCGATTGGAATGAAGACGGCAAAAAACTTCTTTTGTGCCAGTGTGAGCAGGTCTTCACTGAATGTTTGATCTTGGACGATCCCTTCATTATCTGCCGCCTTGATTCTGCCAAGTTTCATATCACGCTTTAAAAGGATAAAGGCGGAGAGGGTGGTGACGACGCCCATTGTAATGACAAGAGGAATGCTCGCAGCGATGACATCACCGACTGGGATAGAAGCGGCATCCGCCGTTAGTTTAGGTGCAGCTTGAATGATGAAATCCCCTGATAATGCAATTCCATGACCAAAAAGGTTCATCGCCATCGCCACGCCTAACGCAGGTAAACCAGCACGTAATGCAACGGGAAGCAGGACCGCCCCAAGTAAGGCAACGGCCGGTGATGGCCAGAAAAACCAGGATATGATCATCATGACGATCCCGATAATCCAAAAGGCAAGTGTAGGATTTTTAATGAATTTCGCAAATGGTGCGATCATGACATCGTTAATGCCGGAATTCGTTAAAACCGTGCTCATGGCGACTATGATTGAAATGATTAATATCGTGGGCATTAGTTCCGTGATTGCAAAAATGAAGCTGTTGAATATCCCGCTTATGGATGAGGCTAAACTGCCTGTAGCCACTAAAACCAAAAGAAAAATTCCAATTATGCAGATGAGGGTAGTATCACGACGTTTTACCATAAACCCGATTATCAATGCAATAAATACAACATAAATCCAATGGAGTGCCGTTAATTCCATCTCCATGATCCGTCCCCCCTCATAATATGCCTAGTTACAGATTATGAGGGAGGTATGGGGGGGTGAGTTGTTTCATAAATTTAAAGGCTTATTTACTTTATTTTCACTTATGATGTAAAGTGCCTAGTTCAGGAAGCAACAACCTGATTATTTGGCCAGAGTATTTTTTCTTGTGTAATCTGATTATAAAGAGGATACCAAACCTTCGAACAGGGAAATGAAAAAGTCAGGTCCACCTCAAAAAACGTAAAAATCGTTATAAATAATGTCTTGTTACGAATGGGTTTTATGGTATTGAAACAAAATCAGTACTTATTAAAGCTCTAAAAAAGAACTTAATAAGGAGTCCAAAAAAAAACCTTGATATGTGTATGGAAAATGGGACTAAGACTAAGGCTGCAATTGTCACTGTCAAAAAAGGTCCAATAGGCAATCTCACTTGGATTCTACAGGAACTATATTCGAAGGATATAATCCGGGTCGGGATGATATAAATTCAAGAAGTCTAAAAAGACTATTTGTTTGCTGCATAAAAAAGAGGATGAATTATAAATGGATTTGATTGGCGACACATATATTATTGTTCTCCCACAAAAGTGGTAACCCTCCCCATTGTAAAAGTCTTCTCTTAATTGAGAGGCCTTTTTTTATTTGTAATGCAATTATACTGAAATAGTGAATTGGTATTAGCCTTCGATAAGGTTTTTAAATCTTTATGGATATTTACCACATGTATTGAACAATTTAATAAAGGGCCTTTTTTTAAAGGTTAATTTTCAATGCGGAGGGATTTCTTATGGATAATAATACTAAAAAAAAGATTGAATCAGAAGTTAAAAAAACGGTGGATGTTGAAATTGCTCAAGAGTTAAGTGATTTTAGAACTCAATTGAATCATCTTCAAAATTCACTATCAAATAGCGGGCAAAATTCAGGGCAACAAAATCAACAGCAAAATCAACAACAAAATCAATTAATGGAACAAATCCAGCAATTTGCTAGCCAAGCACAAAACCAACTGCAACAAACTGATCAACAATTACAACAGTCCATTCAACAAGCAATCCAATCTTTAAACCAATGTCTTCAATATGCACAAACAACTCAAGCGCTTAACCAGATCAATCAAGTAGTAGGTCAAGCACAACAGCAATTTAACCAATTGGGTCAACAGCAAGGTCAACAGGGTCAGCAAGGTCAACAGCAAGGTCAACAGCAAATGAGCAATCAGCAATATGGCCAAATGGGACAACAACAAAACCATTTACAATAATTTTACCTAATTCAATCTATTTGAGAATCCAGTACTATATTGGATTCTCTTTATTTATGTATTTAATTTTTAACCGGGTATTCCTTGTCTTATACGACGTTTTACAATAAACCCGATTATCAATGCAATCCAATGCCGGTAATTTCATCCCCATGATCCGTCCCCCCTTATAAATAAGTCTAGTTACAGAGGGAGGTATGGGGTGGTGAGTTGATTCAAAATTTAAGGCTTATCTTCTTTATTTTCAACAATACTTCAAGTATCCTTAATTTGAATAGCAACTATTGTAAATGAGGGATAAGCCGTGAAGCAAATATATAGTGATGTCATACAATTTCGGGGTACACATTATGAGTTTGGGTACATGCAAGGGAAGGAATTAAAAGATTCACTTACGGTGAAAAATCGTGAAGATCAGTGGAAGATTAGGCAGCCGCGATTTACGGTTGAGGAAGAAGAGGTCAAGAACGCAATTACACAATTCGCCCCTGGAGTTTGGGAAGAATTACTGGGGTTGCAAGAAGCGTTGAAATGGCCAATTGACCGCGTGCTGCAAGAGTTCGGTGGATATCGATTGGATTATGTCCGGTCGGGCTGCTCCATCATGACTGGCGATGATTATCTGATTCGCAATTATGATTACCACCCAAAGACATATGAAGGACGCTATGTTTTATTCCAGCCAACCGATCAAGGGTATTCAAGCATCGGCCCGAGTCAGCGAGGGACTGGCCGGATGGATGGAATGAATGAAAAAGGTTTGGTGATAGGCTATAATTTCATGAATCGCAAGAACCCTGGTGATGGTTTCATTTGCTGCATGATTGGCAGACTGATTGTTGAATCGTGTGCGAACGTACAGGAAGCGGTCGCGATGTTGAAGGAAATCCCGCATCGTCATTCCTTCACTTACGTCGTCTATGATAAAAGCGGAAGTACCTATATCGTGGAAACCTCTCCAAGAAATGTAGAGGTGCGCACGTCAAATGCCTGTACCAATCACTTTGAAATCATGAAAAAAGAGAACCGTAACCATCTTATCGATTCGAAACGCCGATTGGAGATCATCCAAGATCATGAAGGGAGACTTTCATCTGCCTACGATGCTTACAGGTTGTTTAATGATATCAATCGAGGCGTCTTCTCGGATTTATATAGCAGCTGGGCTGGAACGATTCATACATCCGCTTATTTACCTAAGGAGATGAAAGCTTGGATTGCCTTGGGAGGGGACCAGGAGCCGACTTCAATAGATTTTGCGAAATGGCTTGAAGGGGAAGATGTTGAGTTAGAACGAATCAAAGGTGTAATTGATACGGATATCCCCTTCGTGCATATGGATGAGGGAGCGAATTGGTTTCGGAATTGAACGTTCTTGAACTCTTTAAGTAAATTTCAATTACGTTGAATAAGTAAATTATTTAAAAGGCCCAATCCTTGGATTGGGCTTTTGCTGTTCTATTTTTAGGCAAACGGATCCTGGAACTTTTTATTAGGGGATCTGCCAGTAATATAATATGATAGAGGAACATATTTTGGATGGGGCACAAGTTGCTGGAAGTCTGTTTATGACTTGTACAATGAATAAGGGGATGTGCGAATGTTTTCTACAGCTATTGGATGGTTTCGGTTTATTACAATAATTGAGGGAATCTCATATGTTCTATTGCTTGCTATTGGTATGCCCATTAAGTACTTATTGGATATTGGGGAAGCAACACTCATTTTAGGAAGCATCCATGGTTTCTTATTTGTCGTGTTTGGGCTATTACTGCTCTATGTGAGCATCAAATCAAAATGGTCCTTTTTTAAAATGGCGATGATCTTCATCGTTTCATTCATCCCATTTGGGAATTTCGTAATCGACCGCAGGATATTGAAGCAAAGTTAAATGATAAAGAACCTGATTTCGTATTTACTCAGTACTTTTACTTTTGACAAATCCATAAAAAAACGTCTTCCTATTTAATTGGAAGGCGTTTTTTTTTATAGATTTAAGCTTGCTGTAAGGTTGGCATAATTATGCTGTAAGGATGAGCATGTAAAGTATAAGTATCAACAATATTGAAGAGGTGAAATACATGGAACCATTATTAAAAGTAGAAAATATAAAAAAAACTTATGGTAAATCAAGCGCTTCCTACACAGCGTTAGAAAATATATCTTTTGACATTCATGAAGGAGAGTTTGTAGGTATCATGGGACCTTCTGGAGCGGGGAAATCAACTTTGCTTAATATGTTAGCAACTATTGACTCGCCAACAGAAGGGAAAATATATATGAATGATACGAGCATTCACGATATGTCGGGAGCCGAATTAACGGATTTCAGGCGTGATAACCTTGGTTTTATCTTCCAAGACTACAATTTGCTCGATTCATTGACTGTGAAGGAAAATATATTATTACCACTGGCGATTGCGAAAATTCCAGCGAAAGAAATTACTATCTTAGTGAATCGGATTGCTAAAGTATTTGGAATTGAAGGTTTACTAGCTAAATATCCATACCAAATCTCCGGTGGTCAAAAGCAAAGAACAGCTGCAGCCAGGGCGCTTGTGACAGAGCCAGCATTGATCCTTGCAGATGAGCCAACGGGTGCGCTTGACTCAAAATCGGCGACAGGCCTGCTGGAAAGCTTAAGTGAATTGAATGAAAATAATAATTCCACCATCATGTTGGTGACACATGATGCATATGCCGCAAGCTTCTGCCGGCGGATTATTTTCATCAAGGATGGTACGCTTTCAACAGAAATTTATCGTCGTGGCCGAACACGTAAAGCTTTCTTCCAAGAGATTTTGGATGTCCTTGCAACAATTGGAGGTGAGGTAGATGACGTTATTTAGTCTAGCGAGAAAAAATATTGCACGAAACCTCTCCCAATATTTTTTATATATCGCATCCATGGTTTTTAGCATTATCATATACTTCACATTTGTAACATTAAAATATAGCGACACGATTGCAGAACAAACGGCTTCATCACAAAAATTAGGTTCATTGATGAGTGGTGCGGCAGTCATCCTGATTTTCTTCGTTGCCATTTTTATTGCCTATTCAAATTCATTCTTTATGAAAAAACGTAAAAAAGAAGTGGCATTATATGCATTGCTTGGCGTACGTAATCGTCAAATAGGGTTTATGCTCTTCTTTGAAAATTTATTACTAGGTTTGGTTTCATTAGTTGTGGGGATTTTACTTGGATTCCTTTGTTCAAAAGGATTCATGACTATTTTGATTTATTTAATGGGTTATGATGTCATAGCACCATTTACATTTTCGGGATCTGCAGCTTGGAACACCTCTATCGTATTTCTTATTATTTTCTTGGTGACATCATTCCAGGGCTATCGTTTAATATATCAATTTAAACTAATTGATCTCTTCCATGCATCTAAAAAAGGGGAAGCGGCTCCGAAGCCATCAATGATTGTAGCCATTTTGGGAGTTTCCCTGATGGTCATTGGTTATTGGTTGGCGATGCAAGACCTTTTTACTTCTAAAGTGTGGGAAAAAGCCGGCTTTTTAATGACGGCACTCACTATTTTGACAACAGTAATTGCCGGTACATTTTTATTGTTTCATAGCGTGACAGGCTTTGTGTTGGCCATGATTAAGAAAAATGAAAAATGGCTATGGAAAGGCCTTCATTTAATGACGATTTCGCAACTGCTATATCGGATTCGGGGCAATGCACGTACATTGACCGTAATTGCAGTGTTAAGTGCTACAACGGTAACGGCTGGCGGTGCGGTTTATGGTCTTTATTACAACGCAAATGACCAAGTTATGACCGCTGATCCGAATACCTTCATGTATCAGCAAACGGATGAAAAAATCGATCAACAAGTCAGCGCTGTATTGCCAGATACCATGTACGATAAAAATATCGTAGCACTATCTGTCCCATTTAATACGAAAGAATTAAACACGGCATCAGCATTCGATAGCTCGGAAAAAAGAATTTATACAGTTATCGACGAAAAAACATATAACGAATTAGCAGAAGTACAAGGCAAGGAAGCACTGCTTGTGAATGATGACAATGCAGTTATTCTAGATATTGGATATGACAAAAGATTCTCGCCTAAATACAAGGACAAGACCATTAAGACAGAAAACAGCAAGGCAATCACATTCCAAAGCTATAAAACACAAACAGTTTTAAATGCCGGAACAGCAGGCATTACAGTGGTTGTATCAAATGATCAATTTAAAGCATTGCAAACAGAAGGCGAACACCTAAATTATCGTGTTATTGGAATGGATCAAGCTTCCACGGATTTATCTGAAAAAATTGCAAAACAAATACCTGAAGAAGCGCTATTTTCTAGTGCACCTAAAGATTTCCAAACAAGCATCGAAGGTGTAGGCTCATTGCTCTTTATCGGAAGTTTTCTGGGTTTGGTTTTTTTAGCTGCTACAGGCAGTATCATTTACTTTAAAGTTCTAACTGAAGCTGAGGAAGATAAATCACAATATAATATGCTTCATAAAATGGGCGTTAACGCAAAAGAAATGAGGAAATCCATTGCCTCACAAGTTTTCGTAATCTTTTTCGTTCCACTGGCAGTGGGGTTATTACACAGCGCAATCGCTTTAAAAGCCTTCTCGGGCTTATTGATGATGGACCTAGCAAAACCTGTGTTGATCTGGATGATTGCTTATACGGTTATCTACGGGCTGTATTATATCTTAACGGTAGCTGCCTATAATCGTATTATCACACAAAATAATAAAACAGAAGGATGATCGGAATGAAGAAATTTTTTATGGTAATTGGTATTTTGTTAATATTGGGAGCGGCGGGAGTCTTCGCGCTTACTAAAATAGACTTTAACCGCATGAATGCCGACAATTATTATTTGCAGGTTACAGAGGATGGAGTACAGCATGAAACCAAACTGGATGATGGTTCAGTCATGACTTATTATTCTTATAAACTGGACGCCAAAAATGCAGATGGTGAAACGATACCACTTGAATTCACGGCAACAAAAAATCTTCGAAAAGATGCTTACTTAAAGATGTACGTGAAAAATGGTGATGAAGTTTCGTCATATGATGAAGTGAAATTTGAGGAAATTCCAAAAAAGGCACAAACAAAATAAAATATGAAAGAAGGGCTGTCTGTAAGTGAAGGACAGCCCTTTCTCCGTAAGAAAAATAATTATAAAAGTATAGTAATGGTGGTTCCTTCATTTTCAACGCTAGTCAAATTAAGTTTCCCATTATGAGCAAGAATAATATCTCTTGCAATAGCCATTCCTAAACCAGTCCCATGTGCACTGGCTGTATTCGTACCTCGATAGTATCGTTCAAAAACCTGTTCTATATCTTTAGGGGGAATACCCCGGCCATTATCGGCAATGGTAATTTGGGTATGAAGTTCTGATCGTAGATGAATATCATCAATTTGTATTTTAACAACGACATTTTCTTCGTTATGCACGAGTGCATTGTAGATAAAGTTAAATATAGCCCGTTTCAGTAATTTTTTATCCACTTGATGTGTTGCCTTATCCACATTTGCCTCGAATTCAACCTGGCGATCACCAAATTGTGAATCATTTAAAAGCTCGATCGTCATTTCTCGTATAAACCCAACGATATCTACATCTTCAAATTGAAAAGGGAGTCGTTGATTGCGTAAACGCATCGTTAAATTTAGGTCATCCAACAAATCTTTCATATAAATGGACTGTCTATTAATAATGGATGTATACTCATACAGTTCCTGTGATGTTAAATCAGTGGCGTTATCCTTCATCAATTCTGTATAACCATGGATTGAAGCGAGTGGTGTCTTCATGTCATGAGAAACATTGCTAATCCATTCCTCACGCATTTGGTCGAGTTGATCACGTTCTTTCTCATATTGATCTAACTTTACCGAAAGTTCATTCATATTGCGAAACACATCTTCATAAACACCTTTTGGTATGCTCATCCTTTTAAAGCGCTTCTCCCGGAGCTGCTGAATTCCCTCTATTAATATGTTAAGCGGATTCGTTAACCTTTTACCAAATAAGAATCCAATGACTATTGCAATAATGATATCCACAATTAAAAACAGTAAAAGGAAGACTTTAAAGTTTTTAAAAACTTTTTCATAATCATAGGTCAGGACATAGCGACCTATTTTCTGATCCTTAACGCCTACAAAATAGCTGAAATCATGGGCCGTACCTGCAAAAACAGTCGTCTCTGCATCAACTTCTTTATACTTATACATTTGGACGATTTCAACAGGTGAATACATGGTTTGCAATTTTGGAGGAGTATAAAAGGCAGCCACTTGCTCACCCTTATTATTCAAAAATTGTATCCAGGCGTTATTCTCCTGCAGTTTTTCTAGTCCTTCTTCATTTACAATTGGTTTGTTATCTTTTAGTTCTACATATTGTGAAAATGTTCTGCTAAAGTTTTCTGCAGATGCTTCTTCAGTCCCGAAATCATGCATGGCCCGATAAAAGAGTAAGCTTAAAAGTAAAATTGTATTTACAATCCCTACGATTACAACTATTGCCACAACGGATACTAAAAAGCGCCGTGTCAATTTCCACTTCATCTTGTTTCACCCCTTGGTTTGTAATTTATAACCAAGCCCTTTAACGGTTATTAAAAACGAAGGTTTTGAAGGATCTGCCTCGATTTTTTCGCGTAAACGGCGAATATGTACCATCACTGTATTATCAGAGCCAAAGAAATCATCGCCCCACACATGTTCAAATAAAGTTTCCTTGCTTAAGATCTGATTCGGGTGATGCATAAAACAGCTCATCAGACCGATTTCTTTGGCTGTGAGCTCAATCGTATTGCCATCCTTTTTCACTTCATTTTCATTTGCACTAAGCTCAAAAGGACCAACTTGCAAATTTTTCGGAACAGCTTTTGCATCCGAAAAGCCAGCACGCCTCAAATGTGCCTTTATTCGATAAGCAACCTCTTTCGGACTGAATGGTTTGGTGATATAATCATCCCCGCCAATTGCCAACCCTAAAAGCTTATCAATTTCCTCATCCTTTGCTGACAAAAATAAAACGGGAACATTCGACACTTCACGAATTTGCTTGCATAAATCATAGCCTTCACCATCTGGCAGCATAATATCTAGCAGCACAAGTGCAGGATTGATCTCCTGAAACTTTGACCAGCCATCCGCAACCGTACCAGCCGTAACAATATTCGGGATACCTTCTTTATGTAAAACCGTCTCCATGAGACGTGCCAAATCATCTTCATCGTCAATAATTAAAATCCACTGATCATTAGACATTCTTCTACCTCCCATACTTCAATCATACCCTACAGTATAGTGTACCCCATAGGAAAAAATAAGGGGGAAGGGATAGATATTTCTCGAATAATTGGTGACATTGGCAACCGTCATAATTTTTTCAAAACGCTATGGATAAGAGCACGTAAGTTTCGCTAAAAAATGAAAATGTACTTTCAAGATCAGGACTCGTATGCCTGATTTTTAGGGGGTTTCCTTTCATTTGGGGAGAAAGAAGATCGTGCTTCATACTGATTTGGTAAAGGTTGTGTGATAAACTGTTTAAAGTATTGCTAGGAAGATTATGCTAAGTAATATGATTCGCTGCTGTTCTTTTGACCCAAATCATTCTATAAAAGTTATTAGCGAATGTGGAAGAATAAAAGGAGAAAAAATAATGGAAACAAAAAAGGTGTTACCCGTTCTTTTTTTAGTGATGTTTTTAGTCATGGTCGGATTTGGGATCATCATTCCCGTCATTCCGTTCCTTGCTGAAAAGGTTGGCGGCAGTCCTACTGAGCTTGGTCTTTTAATGGCTGTTTATTCATTAATGCAATTATTTTTTGCTCCGATGTGGGGACGTATATCTGACCGGATAGGACGTAAGCCTGTCATGATAATCGGGATTGCTGGATTGGCCCTTTCGTTTTTCATCACGGCTTCGGCAGATTCCTTATCGGTATTATTTGTAGCCAGGATCATTGGCGGGATTTTGTCTTCGGCAAACATGCCAACCGCAATGGCGTATGTGGCTGATATCACGACGCCGGAAGATCGAGGAAAAGGGATGGGAATCATCGGTGCGGCTACAGGGCTTGGATTCATCTTTGGTCCGGCGATTGGCGGGGTATTCTCCAAATCAAGTTTGAATTTACCGTTTTACATTGCTGGAATTTCTTCTTTGATTACTTTATTTTTAGTAATTGCGATTCTGAAGGAATCACATCCAGTTGAAAAGAGGGCCCAACAGTCTAAAAATGAAGAGTCCATGTGGAAAGCCTTTAAAGGGCCTCTTACAACCATGTTCTTTCTGCAATTGATCGTCACCCTTTCAATGGCAGGACTCGAAACGACTTTTGCCTATTTTGCAGCCAAAAAGGCTGATATAAGTCTTGTCCAATTAGGCTATATCTTCATGATCATGGGGTTTGGCAGTGCAATCGTTCAAGGTGGATTAGTAGGTAGGTTGACAAAGAAATATGGGGAAGGCGCGGTCATACGAATGGGAATCATCGTATCGGCAGTTGGTTTCATTCTGATCCTGTTTTCTTCAGGTTTTTGGACATCGGCGGTTTTCCTGACAATTTTCGGAGTGGGTAATGGGTTCATCCGGCCGGCAATTTCGGCACTGCTGACTAAAAGTTCCATGACGGGCCATGGCAGTGTCACTGGACTGCTATCTTCCTTCGACTCGTTCGGCAGGATTGCAGGTCCTCCGATAGGCGGTTGGTTATTTTCGATTTCGATAGATTTACCATTTATATCGGGCGCGATCCTTTCCGTTTTTGCTTTAATTCTTTTTCAGGTATATCATGCAAGGACACAGACTAAACAGGTCCAAGTATCTCATTAATTTGATGATGGGCAAAAACCCCCCATTTCTAAAAATGGTGGGTGGCTGCGAGCGGTGCTTGAAAAAGCACCGTTTTTTATTGAATCATATTAAGGAATTTACGTGTACGCGCTTCTTTAGGGTTTGTGAAAATCTGTTCGGGTGTTCCCCGTTCCATTATTTTTCCTTCATCCATGAAAATGACCTCGTCGGCGACCTCACGGGCAAAACGCATTTCATGGGTTACAACGATCATTGTCATGCCTTCTTCTTTTGCCAGGTCTTTCATGACCTGTAACACGTCTCCAACTAGTTCGGGGTCAAGAGCGGAGGTGGGTTCATCGAATAGCATGACCTTCGGCTCCATGGCCAGGGCCCTTGCAATTCCGACTCGTTGCTGCTGTCCGCCGGACAATTGAAAAGGATAAAAATCGATTTTTTCACCTAAGCCCACTTTTGTAAGCAGGGCAGCAGCCGTTTCTTTCGCTTGATGTTTGGCTATGTTTTTTACAATGATGGGGCCTTCCATAACATTTTCCACTGCTGTTTTGTGGGGGAAGAGGTTATAACTTTGGAAAACCATCCCAGTCAAACTTCGAAAAGATGTAATCGATTTTTTTCTAACGGTTTTTTTGAAGTCCATTACGCTTTGATCGATTTCAATCGTCCCGTCCGTTGGCACCTCAAGGAGATTCAAACACCGAAGAAAGGTTGTTTTACCTGAACCCGAAGGACCGATCAATACAATGACTTTACCCTGCTCCACTTCCAAATCAATGCCCTTTAATACTTCAAGGTCACCAAACGATTTATGAAGATTCTTAATGTTGATCATTTTAAAATCTCCTTTAACTACTGCGGTTCTTATTTTGCTACATAACGATTAAGTCTGTCCTCTAAACTTCCTTGAATGAAAGACAAAATAGTACACAAAATCCAATATAAAGCAGCTGCTTCCATGTATAATAGTAAAAATTCATAGTTTTTTGCAGCAATTTCTTGAGCTTTACGGAATAATTCCGTTACAAGAATGAGTGATGCGAGCGATGTATCTTTTAAAAGGCTAATGAACGTGTTGGATAATGGGGGAATGGATACACGTGCTGCTTGCGGCAAAATGATGCGCTTTAAAGCTTGGGTATATGTCATCCCGATTGAATAGCCTGCTTCCCATTGTCCTTTTGGTATGGATAAAATGGCTGCTCGTATAATTTCCGAAGCGTATGCTCCCACATTTAAAGAGAATCCTATAATAGCCGATATGAAAGGATTAATTGTTACACCTAAATTTGGAAGTCCATAGAAAATGATAAATAATTGCACAAGTAAAGGTGTCCCGCGGATGATTGACACATATACACGCGCAATTATTTGAAAGATTTTAATGGAAGATAGTCTAGCCAATGCTGTGAGTACAGCGAGAATAAGTCCGAGAACGAATGTGATCAATGTTAGTGGAATCGTATATTTAATAGCTCCCTCTATCATCGGATAGAGGGAGGTTTGAGCGATGGAAACAAGCTGGTTCATACGCTCAGGGTCACTGAAAATATTACTTAGGAGAAACATCTTCACCAAACCATTTATCTGAGATTTTTGCGTACGTGCCGTCGTCTTTCATGGCTTTAAGTGCTTTGTTTACTTCTTCCACTAATTTGTCGCTGTCTTTTCTGAACATTAAACCACTGGCAACTCCGCTTTTTTCCTCATCAGCCACTTTGATAGGTGCATCCGGGTGTTGCTTTTTATAATCAAGGTACGACAATTTGTCATTGATCGTTGCATCTACACGTTTAGAACCGATAAGCTGTACAGACTGGGAAAATCCTTCTATACCGGTAACCTTTGCACCATGTGATTCGGCTATTTTATTGTAGTTACTCGTTAAAGATTGAGCAGAAGTCTTACCTTTCAAGTCATCGAATGATTTAATATCCGAATTATCTTTGTGAACAAGTAAAACGGCTCCTGATTGAATATATGGGTCAGAGAAATCATATTTCTTTTGACGGTCTTTATCGATGCCCACTTGGTTTGCGATCATATCAAAACGTTTGGCATCCAATCCTGCAAACATGCCGTCCCATTGTGTTTCCTTGAAATCAGCTTTCACTCCAAGGCGTTTTGCGACTTCTTTAGAGATTTCAACATCAAACCCCGTTAATTTGCCTGAATCATCGTGGAATGTGAAAGGAGGGTATGTACCTTCTGTTCCGACGGTTAATACGCCATCTTTTTTGACTTTATCATATAGACTTTCTTGTGAAGAAGACTTATTGCCGTTATCGTTCGCCTCATTTTTTGTATTTGAACCACATGCAGTAAGTACAAAAGTGAAAGCTAACAATAGCGATAAAAGCGGAACCATTTTTTTCATTTCGGTAAACCTCCTAGTAATCTGATAGGGATTGATACAATGTGATACTAAACAAGAATAGGAAAAAAGTCAATGAAAATAACTTATATGATTAGTGTTAATGAATCTTGGTGAATTATACGGATTTTGATGGATCGGAGTGAAATAATACTAAAAGAAAGAAGTATAATTACCGCTTAATTAATTCGAGGAAGGAACTTAAAGGAAATGAACGGTTCGTTAAGATTTCATATCCTTTCTGTGGGGCCAAAAAGACCCTCATCCACGTCTATTATTAGCTAAGTGGAAGAGGGCCTTTTTGGACTGTCCGGAACTATTTAATGGATCTTTTTAACTTAGTGCTTATCATCATGATTTCTTTCCTCTACGCTGATGAAAATTGGGTTCGAATAGAACCAAAGGTCTTTATAGTTACGTTTGTTGATTTCTGAAAAACGTGTTTCGTTATCCTCGTTCTCCGTCTTCGTATCGATTAGCGGTTCACCGTCAATCGTTTCTCCAGAGACATTTGCCCCTAGATTCGTGCCTCGCAAACGGAAATATTGATTCTTATTTGCTTTGACCTTGTAAGTGATGGTATGAAAACCGTCGCCATCGGTTTTCCAGTCTTTACTTGTAGAGCGTTTAACCACTTTTGCCGTATCATTGGTAGCTTTATTATAAGCAGGTGTTCCAGGCACTGCTTTCCCGGTTACTTCCCCTGAAATTAGGTCTACGTGATCAACTTTAACGGGGTCCCCGTTGTTGTTCTTTTCGGGGCTCTTAAATCGGATGGTGATCTTGACCATCTGTCCTTCCTTCACTTTAAGTTCCCCGCCCATATCCACCTTGTTGTTTCCGTTTTTAGCTTGGAAATCAAGGGCATCGATCAAGTCACCGAAAACGGAGAAGGATTTCCCTGATCGCATGCCGTCAAGGACGGATTGCATCGTTGAACCTTTCACCCAAGTATAATTCTTGGAATATTCGCCAGGCCAGTAGCCGCTGGAGTAAAGTCGGTTTTGACTGATTTCGAAATGAGAGTCCGAATTGGAAAAGGTCCAGAACTGACGACCTTCACCAAGCAGCGCATCCCATGTACCACCTACCTTAGCAAGCATGTAATCGGAACCGCCATAGGTCCTGTTTTCGGGCGTTGTCAGGTTTAAGCCACCTCTGTCTGGCTCCATCTGGTTACCAGGCATCCCTTCAAATCCAAACATGACATCAGGCGCGATATTGTTAAAGTCGCGGAAATCAGATATGTTGTACACCTTTTTTCTTGATGGATGGTTCAAAATGGCATAACTTGTATGCTTATAATTCTTCTCAAGCCATGCCAAGGCTGTTCGAGCATCCTTGGGTGTCTTATTGGCCCTTTGATCTTGGGCTTTCCAGACGGCTACATCCTTAGAATCAAACATCTTTTCATCCTGGTTGGTGAAGAGATATTCGAACTGATTGCCAGCTTTCAGACTTATAGGTGATCCCGGCTGGTCTCCCAAAATTCCGATGCCGACATGCTCGTAAGTGGGCATGTCCCATTCGAAGCCTGAAAACATGACTTTATTTTTATATTTGCCCTCTTTTTGCAGTTGTTCCATTTTCGGGGCTTGATATTGAATGATCCCTTGGGATAGCGGTATCGGCCCGCCGGGAATCAAATGTCCCTCATCATCCCTTGAAGACATCCTCAAGTGGTCGGAAGTTCCCATCCAATCCATGCCATACTTATCAAATGCGTCATTCAGCAAGCTTTCAAGGCTCTGTGATCCCTCGGTATCATCGGACTGAGTGGTATGGGCATGATATTCACCTTTCATCCATCTGCCTCCAAGCTGATTGTCTTCTGCATCTTTTGCAGCAACCGCGACCGGAAGACCTTGAGAAAGAATGGCTATGCTTAGAACCGGTACTGTGAATGCCCTTAACTTATTAATCATCTTACCGACACCCTCCATATATGGAAATAATGTTGAACAAGCTAATTTTATTTTATAAATATTAAGAACTCGTTTGGGGGGAGTATGGTTTTTGTAAATAGAATGATCGGTGCTGATTCCATTCTGTATTTTGGACGGTAACAGTGGATTGGAAGAGGAAAGTGAAGGAAGGGGCTTGAAACTAAAAAGGCTGAAGAGAAAATATTCTTTCTCTACAGCCTGCAATGATTGCCGTAGATATTATTTAGTTTCGAGTAAATTGATATGGTCTACAGTTTGATCTTCACCGACAATGAATTGTAGTTCATAATTTCCTGTCCTGTAAATGTAGTTGGTTTCATTCGTACTGGAAATATGGCGTATTTCGTCAGCACTGCCGAGTTGTTTTCCTAACACTTTAGGTGTGATGCTTCCTAGATTATGGTCCCGTTCTACATTTGTCCCAAAATATCGGATTTGTGAGAGGGTCTTGTCATGGTTATAGGCAAATGCAAATCCTGGGTGACCCATTTCTGCATGGTAATAGTCAAAATTTTCATCGGTTTTACTTGGTTCAGGGGGGGGACCAAATGTCTCATATACTTCTTTTTGGGTGTTTTCACTAATTTTCAAACCCTTGGCAGTATAAGGCATTTCTCCTGAAAAAGCTTTGTTGTAGATTTCATCTAAGGTGGTAAGAGCATGTTCCTTAGCTATTCTAGAAGTAGAACCCATTGTGGATGCAGCCTCAACCGGTTCTGTTGAAAACGATGCACCTGCCCCTAAAAGAGTGCTGGTTAGAATAACTGCGCTAACCATTCTGGCCGCTTGTTTTTTAGATAACATTTCTTATCCCTCCTATATCAGTACTTTTCCACAATTTTCTTATATGAAACATTTTCTTGATGATTAATTTTTCCGTTTACATAGATTACAGAATAATTTTGAGATGAATTGTTTTTTACAAAGATTATTACAGAAGTCCATCGCACAAAGCCCTTTCCCCTCTTAATTGTAAGCAAAAGTATTTATCACAAATTTAACCTGTTTAAGTAAGCTTACAAATAAATCATACAAAACCTATCACAATAATATGCTTTAAATTCGTTTGCCGATGTCGCATCAGTAATACATAGTGGCAGGGATTGTGAAAATACAAAAAAATGGGGGTTGGAGTATGAAAAGAGGAATCAGCGGTCTTATTCTCTTGATTGGTTTGCTGTTGCTTTTATCAGCATGTGCGATAAACAGTTCAGGGGATGGTGGATCGAAGGAAAGCGGGAGCGGATCATATTAAATGGCGACATTCCGAGTCCGGTGAACCCGCCATCGGGATGTAAGTTCAGGACTCGCTGTCCGATGGCAACGGAGCTTTGCGCCGAAAAGGTTCCGGAGTTCCGGGATATGGGGAATGGACATTTCACAGCCTGTCATCATGTGTGAAAATTATTGAACTGTGAGACTTATACATTTAAAGAATATTTTACGATGATTATAGATTTGATTAGGATAATCATTATTTTTCATTAATGGGTGGCTAGAATAGAGCGGAGTTATCTTGAAGTCAGGTTATAGATATCTTAAGGATTTTTCATGCCGTATATGACACGGCTGCAAAATAAAAAGGGTGATCCACCATGATGAATCGCCCTTTGAAAGCGATGCAGTTAATCCCAAACGCTAATTCTAGGAACTCCGGCAGTTCTTAAGTAGTCCAATAATTGACCAGTATGTACTGACTCATGATAAGCGATTCTAAGTAACATGTCTCCTAAATCTCTAATATATCCCATATTAGAGCGATCAATTTTAATATTTGATAAGTCGTCTTCGCTGAAGGATTTTATTGTTTCCAAAAAATCACGCCTGTAGGGTTCGGCAAAGTTTAATTCTGCTTCGACAGAGATAAGTGGCTGTTTTTCGAATGGTGATTCATAAACTGATAAGCTACCTTGATTTTTAATAGATAAATGATAGTAATGCTCACTATCAAGGACATGTCTAACCATTTCTAAACAACTCATTGCCTTGTCATCTGGTTTCCAATGGAGAGTGTCATTAGGTATTGAAATCCATAGTTTAATGTTTCTTCTTCTGACCTCTTCCAGATTTAAGATGATTAGTTCAATTGATTTCATAATTTCCTCCTCATTAAGCAGTGTATATCATTACTATACACGGTTTGATGCATGATTTATTGAATTATTTTGAAAATAAGGAAAAAATAATGATTGTTCGAAGTTGTATATTAATGCGTATTCCTTCTAATATATATTGTACCGTTCCTGTTTAATTCAATTAGGATATCGTATAAGGTAGCCAGTTTCTACTTGTTGGCATTTTTAAAGGAATCTCTAATACCATGCCAAGGGAGGACATATGGGCGGAGGTTTTCGTTCCATTAGATTGTCCATGTTTAAATGTAGAACAGATCATTTTAATGAAGCAAACTAGAGAGGAATTAGATCATGATTAAGGTTTAATAAAAGGTTGAATAGACTACAGGGAAAATGCCTATGAATCCATGTGGAATTTACAGGCGATTTCATTTTCCTTGTTGTTCATTGCATGGAACCACAAGATTCATATATCCGAGTAATCCTAATATTCCTTATTGAGAGTCCAATTAATGAAGGATAAAACAGAATGTATTTTAATCGATTTCTTCGTATTTATGGTGATAGGGGCCAGGAGGACCCTTTTAAATCAGTGATTGAATTAGAATGTCATCATGATAAATTAAAATCGGTTTAAATCCAAATTCTTTAAATTTTTGCAATGCCTCAGGGTTATATTTGTTCACAAAACCGGATACTACAAGGATCCCTTTTTTTCTTGCATAAGCTACTAATCCTGGTAAAAGTGATTGCAGATTTCCCTTTCCTCTATACTTCTTCTCAAGCACTATATAATTAATATGAGCCACTTTAGATAAATAAAGATTATAACAAAGAAATCCCACTACTTTACCTTTATCATTACAAATCACAAGTACCTTATGTGACTTTTGCAAAATTTCATTCACTGTATCTGACGAAACCCAAAAATTACTTACCGTAATTTCCGTTAATTTCTTGATGTCTTTTTTAGGTTTCCAGTCTCGAAAGTACATCGTAATTTCTCCTTTATCTCTATTGGATATAACAGATATTTACCAGAAATATATAGCTATACATAACCAAAACTTAGCAATCAGTATTAATGTTTTATTAATATGGAATCCCTTTAGAATATTCCAAAGGGATTCCATATTAATCTTTAAAAAAGAAACCTCTTAAAAATCCCGTTTAAATTCCTTGATTGAATTACCGTTATTGTTTTTTAATAAATTTTCCAAGACTCTTATCAAGCCAGCCCTGCGGCTGCTATTTCCAATTTTGGAAGTGCCGCTTCTAAAATTACCAGTTATAAAATTACTAGTTCTAGAACTACTTGTTCTTAGTTTTTTATTTGACACTGTAATCATCCTTTTGTTTTATAATTTTCCACATTACTAATTTATGTGTAATTTCCCCTTTTGCTTGGACAAGTTCCTTAATTATTGCCACCGTGGTAGATACCATCTAATGTAATAATATGGTATAATTTTGTGAAGTAATTCACAAAAAGGATGTTACTGGTTAGTACTCGAACTATTAACACATAACAGAAAGCGGGTTGGTTATATGCTGAAGAAAGTGGTTTTAGCTGGCGGGACTGGTTTTGTCGGTCAATACTTTGAAAATCATTTCAGGAATTTGGGATATGAGGTAAGAATCATCTCCAGGCAAACCCCGCATATCGGATGGGAAGATAAAGAAGGAATAAGGGAAACAATCGATAATTCGGATATGTTAATCAACCTCGCCGGAAAAACAGTCAATTGCCGCTACAATGTCAAGAATAAGAAAGAAATCTTAGATTCACGAACAAATACGACTGAAGTGCTCGGACAGGCGATTGAACAATGTGAAAATCCTCCTTCATTATGGATAAACTCAAGCACGGCAACCATATACAGGCATGCTGAAGATAAACCAATGACAGAAGAGGATGGTGTAATCGGTTCAGGCTTTTCCGTTGATGTAGCAAAAGCATGGGAGCGCTCATTTTTCGATTTCCGCTTACCCAAGACGAGACAAATTGCTTTACGGATCGCCATTGTATTGGGCGATGGGGGAGTGATGACCCCTTATAGGAATTTGGTTAAATTCGGCCTGGGAGGACATCAAGGATCAGGAAATCAGAAATTCAGTTGGATACATATAGAAGACTTATTTAACATTGTCCTTTTTCTGAGAAAGAATGAGGAGTTGAGCGGGGTGTTCAATTGTTCATCGCCGCACCCAGTTACAAATCGTGAACTGATGGCCTATTTGAGAAAAAACATGAATAAAAGGATAGGAATGCCTTGCCCGACACCCATGCTTGAAATAGGGGCTTTCTTTATGGGGACCGAAGCGGAATTGATATTAAAAAGCCGCTGGGTCATACCTGAGAGGTTGGAAAAAGAAGGATATGCATTTGAATTCCATCATCTTGATGAAGCTCTTCATCAGATACTGATGAACTCTAATTAAGGGTATAAAATATTGTAGATTGATTGCTATAATGATAGATATAAGATCATTTAATGAAGGGGAATCGCAGAATGAATATGGGGCCATCAGAAAAAGTCGGAAGATTCAAAACAGGGATATTTTCAGAGTTGGCGACCCGCAAGCGGGCAGCGATGAAACGAGGGATGGATGTTATTGATTTGAGTGTCGGAAGTCCGGATTTACCACCGCCTGATTTTGTTGTGGATACGCTTGTGAAGTATGCACAGGATCCTAATTCCTATGGATATACGTTAAAAGGTACGCCTGAATTCCATGAGGCAGTCCGTTACTTTTATCGGCAGCGTTACGGAGTGGAACTGGATGCAGAAAAGGAAGTCCTGCAACTGATGGGATCCCAGGATGGCCTTGCACACTTGGCAACGGCGATGATAAATCCGGGAGATTATGTGCTGGTGCCAGATCCGGGATATCCAATTTATGAAGCGAGTGTTGAGCTTGCCGGCGGAATCATTCATCCGATGGCGCTTACTGCGGAGAATGGATTCCTGCCGCAGCTCAACGGCATTCCGGATGAAATAGTGAAAAAAACGAAAATGATGATCATCAGTTATCCGGGAAATCCAGTCACCGCCCTTGCTGATGAGGCTTTCTTTTCAGAAGTCATATCGTTTGCGGAAAAGAATGAGATCCTGGTGGTTCACGATTTTGCTTATTCTGAGTTGATTTTTGATAATCATCGACAAATTAGTTTTATGTCCATTCCTGGTGCCAAGGAAGTGGGGATTGAATTTAATTCACTTTCCAAAACATTTAATATGGCCGGCTGCCGGATTGGGTATGTGGTCGGCAATCGCGATGTGCTGAACATCTTGGGAACATTGAAATCACATATTGATTATGGGGTTTTTTATCCCATCCAAAAAGCTGCCGAAATGGCGCTTACTTCCAACCTTTCGCTGCTATCCGATCAGGTTAAGGAATACGAGTCCCGGCGTGATGCCTTGATATCAGGCCTTGCCGAAGGGGGATGGAAAGTGCCGAGGACCTCAGCGACCATGTTTATTTGGGCCAAAGTTCCAGCTGGTTGGAAATCACGAGATTTTTCCTATGCACTGATTGAAAAAGCAGGAGTTACAACCGTTCCTGGAGATGCTTTTGGGAAACAGGGTGAAGGGTATGTCCGGATGGCTTTGGTCCAACCGGCTGAGAGGTTGACGGAAGCTGCTGAACGGATTCGATTGTTTTTGGAGGAATATCGAGTGTAAAAGTTGTCATTTAGTAAGGGGAAGTAAAGGAATATCATTCCAGGATTTCATCCTCAGGCAAATATGGGGAAAATTGAAGCGAAAAGCAAGTATCATGCCTATTGATTTATGTTCATTACATTGGGATATAAGAACGCTCGATCATGGATCGAACGTTCTTTATTTTTGTTTCTACTGCTTAATTATTTTTCGCGGCTTTATTTAAAATGAAATAGGCTGATACAGCAGAGATTGCAGCAATTATCATTATAGGCATTTCCGAACGTTGCACAAAAATGACCTCATTGGATACTGTACCGCCGATATGTCCTGATCCTGAAAAATCAGGGGCATATGCAGCAGTTAGAATAAGTCCGGATAAAACTTGTAATATCATGAATATCAATAAGAAACTAATCGTGAAAAAAAGATACTTTTTCATTTTACACCTCCTCATTCATGTACGTATGTCCTGTATAAAAGTTACAAAATTTTACACTTTTCGTAAAGGGAATTGGTTTCTCTCACTCTAGTTTTCTAAAACTATTTTGATGTTTAAGAGAAGGTCCATCCTCGGATGGACCTTTTTAAAGGTGAATTTCATGGAGTTTTCGAACGTAAAATGGACAAGCAGCATAATATATAGCAAGTCCGTAACTATTTTTCAATAAAGTTGACTTAATATGATAGATAGGGGGAAAAGCAATGATCAACTGGAAAGTGCGCCTTAAGAATCCGACGTTTATATTCACTGTACTCCTTCCAGGGCTTTTATTTTTGGCGCAGATGGTTGCTGCGTTCATAAACAATTTCATTACCCCAATAGGCTTTAGCATAACTGATGATGCAATTAACGGGGCATTAGGCATCATTAACTTCATAGCGCTTACTTTCTTTGGGGTCGGCGGTGTGGTCGATCATACCACGAAGGGTCTAAGCGACAGTGAAAATGCTCGACAATACGAGGAGCCCAAGTAATAGAAAAAACCAGATAACACCGTACTAGTTACACAACGGGGTATCTGGTTTTTTGTTTTTTTGCAGGGATGTTGGTGGACGAATGAATTTTTTTTTGGTCTGAAAACTAAAATGCAACATACATTTAAAATTGTGGTTCATTTTCAGTTTGGGGAGGAAAAAGAATGAGTTATAGTTTACCAGTTTCAAAATGGCTTGCTGCCATAGTTTTACTCGGGGCATTGTTAACGGCATTCATATTCAGTCCGGCTAATGCTTCAGCTTCTATTAATTATGGTGATGAAGTTGCTGCTTTGGCAAAGAAGCAGGTGGGAAGCTCCTATAAATATGGAGGGACGACACCGATAGGGTTCGATGCAAGTGGTCTTACCCAATATGTATATAAAAATGCCGCGACGGAAATGAAGATTCCGAGAACGAGTGCGGAACAGTATAAAATCGGAAAGGCCGTGAAACAAACGGACTTAATGGCGGGCGATTTGGTCTTCTATGCTACAGGTAAGAAAGGGCAGGTATCCTTTGTTGGAATCTATTATGGAAATGGCACATTTGTCGGGACCACGACCAAAGGAGTCAAGGTGGTCAAAATGAGTGATAAGTATTGGAAAGAAAAATATATAGGGGCAAAACGAGTCATTAAGTAACAATTTGATGTTTATATAAAAAGTACAGCAAATAAAAGAGCATCGATTCAGATGCTCTTTTTTGCTAGTCATATCCGGGATCGGGTCATTCAATGATAATATCCGTTAAGACAACATTTCCATTACGAACCTTTACCACGGCCACTGAAGGATTGGCCAATGCGTCCTTCTCCATTTCCTTAGCCTTTTCTTCGGATGCGAAATAATTGTCCAGACCGTATCTGATCTGAATGGTTTTAGCATTTTGCAGGTCATAAGGGATTTGCAATTCCCCTTTTAGGTAAATGCCATTGCCGGGTTTTTCTTTCGTTACGGAATCGACATCATATAGCCCATCGGTGTTTTGTTTTAAACGTACATATACCTTTTTATAATCACCCGTATTTCTAGTATTGAAATCGGATTTAATCGAGCTATCGAGTTGTGATGGCTTAACGGATTCAATTTCGTATTGCAATGCCACATAGCTGCCCCTAAACAAGTCAGTCGGATCGACCGGGGCAGTTTTAATCTTGATTACATCGCCTGTCATCGTTGTCCAGACTGGAGGAAGCGCCAAGACTAAAAGAATCAAGACTGGAATGGTAAATACAATGAGAGGCCGTAATGATGGTTTATTCATTGAGTTCTCCTCCTTTTTTTCGTCGATTTTCAAAGAAGAAGCCAAACCCGATAAGCATGATGCCGCCGATGATGAATGTAAGCGATTTTGGCAGGAAGTCAAAGGAATCGATGTAATATCTGAAAATCAGTGCACAGATGATCACGATGCTGGTCAAACTGCCTTTTAGAATGAGATATAGCAGAAAAACGAAATAAGCTAAAGGGAACCAGATTGAATAATCAAAGGTGAGGAAGAGTGCAGTAATACCATGTAACATATGCCCTTGTATGTGGGTGATGTTTTGCAATTTAGTTCTTACTGGAATATAGGCCAGCAGAATTCCCAACAAAAACAGAATGGAAAGGACAATCGTATTCGAGTTTTCAAATTCCAGCTTCGGAACGGATTCCATTAGAAATAAGGCAATTGTATTGATGGCTAAAGCGTTAATGAAAAAAGTCAGGTACTTAGGGTAATCGAATTTCTTTAACAGAATGTATAATGCCGGTAAAAATACAAGAATGGCAAGCGGATAAGACGTTTCATCAACGAAAATACTTCCGTTAATATAAATGAAAAGCAAGAAAGCTGTAAAAATAAGGATGAAGACATCCTTTAAATAGTAACCGATGGATACCGTTCCGATGGCCCATAATAAAAAGGAACTGTTGAAATTGATGCTGATGTTAAACATCTGCTCAATTAGAAAAATCCCTGCACCAAATATTAGAATCCCTGCATAATGCAGACTTCGTGACGTTTTGGGAAAGCGTGCCTGCCACTTCACACCAGCAAAGTTCACTCCGATGAGGCATGCAATGATAAGTAGGAATTTAACCGCTTTACTTAAATAGATCCAGTTACTGGCGACAAAGGTCAATATCCCCAGACCTAAAAGAAGTGCCCCAATGGATAATAGAATAGTGATGAAACTCAAATTACCTTTTACATCATAGGAATCTAACATCCTCACTTTTTCTTGCTGGGAGATGACTCCTTCCTTTTCAAGGTAATTAAATTCATGTTCAAGAAACTCGAATTTCTTTTTGGTTATTTCTTTTTTGACCAAAACACTTCCCCCTTCCATATTTTACTATTATACAATGTATTCTCTTACAGCTATGAATATATGTTAATTTTCTTCTACCCTCATTGGATTGCATGTAAGAAAAAAATATTTTCAGTATCTTGCAATAAATAGTACCATATGGTAAATTATTTACATAAGATGTACTGTTCGGTGTTCAGTACTGTTTATTGAACTATACTGAAAAAAAGTTTTGGAAGGAGTGTTGGTGCTATGAATGTACAATTCAAGAAAGGTGTCTTGGAACTGTGCGTCCTGGTCTTATTGGATAAGCAGGACCGCTATGGCTACGAACTTGTACAGAAGATTTCAGATCAAATCGAGATATCGGAAGGTTCGGTATATCCACTTTTACGACGATTGACGAAGGAAGAGTATTTTACGACTTATTTGCAAGAATCAACAGAAGGGCCACCGCGCAAGTATTATAAGTTAACCGACAAAGGCCGGCGATACCTTCAAGAGTTGCTGACGGAATGGAATGAATTTTCCAATGGGGTCAACCAATTAATCAAGGAGGGTGTGAACCAATGAATAAAGAACAGTTTTTAAAGCAGTTGAATGAATCTTTAATAGGGCTTTCTTTAGAGGAACAGGAAGATATCCTCCAAGATTACGAGGAGTATTTTGCAATTGGAATGGAAAAAGGGAAGACAGAGCAGGAAATTTCCACTTCCCTTGGGAATCCTAAACAGATTTCCAAGGAGCTGTTGGCATCCTACCATCTTGGTCAGGTCGAACAATCGACTTCTGCCAGTAATGTAATTCGGGCCGTTTGGGCAGTCATTGGTTTGGGATTCTTTAATTTAGTGATCGTTTTAGGACCTTTTATGGCATTGGTCGGAGTTGTCATTGCAGGATGGGCATCGGCGATAGCGTTCATTCTTGCTCCGTTGGGCGTTATTTTCAACCTTGCAGTGGGCAACTTTCAATTATTCGATCTGTTCTTTTTATTGGGGCTAAGCGGGATTGGCATTTTCATTGCCATGGGAATGTTTGTCGCTACGAGCGCTTTAACCAAAGGTTTCATTCGTTATTTAAAATTTAACGCTTCCCTTGTGAAAGGCGGTTTGAAAAAATGATTAATGTTAAAAAGTTATCGATCATTGCACTTGTATTGTTATTGGTCGGAGTAATAGGAAGTCTGTTTACTTTTTTCCAAGTGACGGATAAGAAAACGACTACAGAGGAAAAAACGGTTTCAGAGATCGTGACGGACGTTCAGGTCGACGCTGACAATGCAGCTGTAGAGATTATTCCAACGAAGGATAAGGATACCAGGATAGAGTTGGTTTCAAAAGGTGTGGATGTTTCCAAGCTGGATTTCTCTGCAGATGTGGAAGGCAAGAAACTTTCGGTTACATTAAAAGATAAACATTCCTTTAGCTTTGGGTTTCAAATTCAATCATTACATTTAAAAGTGTATGTGCCCGAGAAATCTTATAAGTCCTTTGTCGTTAAAAGTGATAATGGAAAAGTGCAAATGAATGAACTGGAGATAAAGAATCTGAACGTGGAATCACAAAATGGCCGTGTTGAATTAAATAATATAATAACCGAAAAAGTCAAAGTGAAATCTGCTAATGGAAGAGTAGATCTTAATAATGTAGAGGGAAATCTGGTTGGGTCATCGAATAACGGTAAAATCTCTCTTGTCACAAAAGACTTGGATCGGAATATTCAATTGGAAAGTGACAATGGGAAAATCATGATTAAAACAGATAAGGAGCCGACCAATACAACCTTTGATGTTCATGTTGACAATGGGAAAATCGATATTCTCAATAAATATGATAGGAATGTTGTCATTGGCAAAGGTGAAAACTTAGTGAAATTGGAAACGAATAATGGGAAAATCGAAGTAACGAAATAGTCGTGAATCGTGAAAATTTGCAAGAGGCCCAGTGTCATACTGGGCTTTTCTTTTGATATATATTTAGGTACACGAAATAAATCATTCGCTTATTTTAACCATTTTTAGTAAACTGGCAGTGACTATTTTAATTAGAAGGTGAAGGAATATGAGGGAAACCTTAGTGGATGAACGGGTAAGAGGGAATGACAAAATCTGGACACGTGACTTTATCATGATCTGTTTGGCAAATCTGTGCATCTTCATGGGATTTCAAATGACGATGCCGACCCTCCCGCTGTTTGTTGAGCAGCTTGGTGGTGATGACCGCCTGGTGGGGGCTGTCCTTGGAATTTTTACTTTTTCGGCCTTGCTTGTTCGGCCAATTGCCGGCAGATTATTGGAAACGAAGGGAAGGCGAATCGTTTTTATTATCGGGTTAGCCATTTTCGCATTGTCCGTGGGTTCCTTCGGTTTTATGGGCAGCATCGGCTTGTTATTCATGATGCGGATTGTACAGGGCGTCGGCTGGGGATTTTCTTCAACGGCTTCAGGAACAATAGCTTCCGATATAATCCCCGCGAAACGGCGTGGTGAGGGGATGGGTTACTACGGTTTGTCGGGTAACTTAGCATTGGCATTCGGTCCATCATTGGGTCTATTTCTAGTTACGGTCCTCCCGTTTCAAGAGTTGTTCTTGATCTGTTCATTATTAGGATTGTTTGCCATCATTTCAGCATCACTTATTCGATATCAAAAAGTGGATAGTGATCCTTCGACGGCAGTGTCAGCCAAAAGGTTCGATATATATGAAAAAAGTGCCCTTCAGCCATCTTTGCTCATTTTCTTCATTTCCGTCACATTTGGTGGAATTGCAACCTTCCTTCCTCTTTATACAGCGGAAAAAGGGGTAGGTGGAATTCAGTGGTACTTTTTAGTATATGCAATGGCCCTCATGGTCACGAGATTATTCTCGGGTCGATTATATGACCGAAGGGGACATCGGGCAATATTCATTCCTTCAACAGTGCTCATCATGGCTGGGATGCTGCTGCTTGCGTGGATGCCGGGTGAAGCGGCCCTTTACATCGCGGCAGTGCTTTATGGATTTGGGTTCGGCTCCGTTCAGCCGGCGCTTCAGGCATGGTCGATTGAAAAGACGGCAGCCAATCGAAAGGCGATGGCGAATGCAACATACTTTTCCTTTTTCGATCTTGGAGTGGGTATAGGTGCTATTGTGTTCGGACAGATAGGCTATCTCTTAGGCTATAGAAGCATTTATATCACGGCAGCAGTCTCGATTTTCATATCAATGATCGTTTATTTATGCATTATCAGGAGCGAGGAAAAGTAAAAATCAATTTGAGGACTTTGGATGACTTCAGTTGAAGTCATTCTTTTTTTGAGTTGGGAGGAAGACACTGGTTTCCGTTGTTTTATCAGGGTATCATCCTTAATATTTAAAAAATGGAAAAACTTTGTTATTATCGAAAAGAGAATATACATACGATGATATAAGGCCTAATAGAAGGAAGGGGAATCTGGGGATGAATGATTCTTCAAACGAAGAAATGACATTAGAAAGAAGGAAGCGCATTTTCCAAGAAGAGCTGGGTATTTTATGGGAAAGGCGGCTCATCCCTAAATCAGAATATATCCGGATTAGCAAGGCCTACGAAAGGCATTTCCAATTAGCCCTCTATAAACAAAAGTGCTTAGAGCATGAAAAAAGGAAATCCATTCAAGGACCTGAGACGATTATCGGTGAAAGTCCCGAGAAGAAGGTTCAAGATAGCCAGATTGAAGAAGCTTCATTGGAATTACTGGAATCTGGTGGATTGAAAGAATCGATATTGAAAGATGAGAAGACAGGATATGAACCTAATGAATCAGTTTTGGAGGATAGTCTTGAACCTATCAAGGGAATCCCTGAAAGGATACCGGTTATTCAACAGCAGGCAATCAAGCGGGAGAAACCAGCAAAACCAGCAAAACCGAAGAAAACACCTGAGCAGATCAGGGAACGGAATATCTCTGTTATCCTGCTCACGGGGGTCATATTGCTTCTGTTCGGCGGGGTGATTTTGGCAACCTCTTCATGGGGAGATTTGAATGCGGTCCTGAAGGTTTTATTCATTGGAATGGTATCCGGCATTTTTGCGGGAATGGCCTTCATCGCTTCAAAGCTGAAAATTAAACAGACCGCTTTTGCATTCCTGACGCTAGCGGGTTTATTTATTCCGATTACGATTTTATCAGCTTCATATTATCGGATTTTTGGAGAGTACCTTTCACTTAATGGTGGGGGGCGGGGGCTTCTGGGGTTTCTTGGAGGACTACTCTGCTTAGCCATTTATTTTAAGATCGCTAACTACTTTAAGTCGAAAATATTCATATTCATTTCCATATTCACGTTCGGCATTACCTGCTATTTCGGTTTGGCTTTTGTGACGCCGACTATCGAGTGGATGTTTTTGACGATTGGCATTCTTAACTTAATACTTTTATGGAATATTGAACAATTGAAAAGTCAAAAAGCCTTAAAGATATTCAAACCATTCATTTTTCAATTCATCCAGTTTAAGATCATCGTGGAAGCCTTTGCGATCTTGACGTTATTTTCAAGTAACTT
This sequence comes from Peribacillus sp. SIMBA_075, assembly GCF_046534585.1. Taxonomy (NCBI): domain Bacteria; kingdom Bacillati; phylum Bacillota; class Bacilli; order Caryophanales; family Bacillaceae; genus Peribacillus; species Peribacillus sp. SIMBA_075. The sequence continues at coordinate 106,808 of NZ_JAWRYN010000012.1, forward strand.
TGTGTATTCGCTAACGTTGATGGTCTTTTCTGTTTTGTTTTTAGTTTTTTTCGTTAAATTCCAAAAGAAACATTATGAAATGGCTTTTAGTGCCGTTTTCACTTATGGATATATCCATTTTGTTTTTAATTCATTTTTAAGTGAGTACGTGGTCATTGCTTTTGCACTTGTACCAATCATTTTTACAGCTCTTTCCAAATATCTGGCCAAATTCAAAATGAATAAGCTTTCCAAGAATTTCATGTTTACCAGTTTGATTGAGAGCGGGATTGTCTTCCTATATATAAACGCAATGGTGTACCAGGAAAACTATGCGCAAATATTCATCGCGCTCATGATAGTATCCGCACAGCTTGTCTATGTTTCCCTTCAATCGAGAAATTCAGGCTTCACGTACCCGGCGGTTGTTGTTTTCAACTTAGCGTTCGTATATCTTTTCTTTGCCTTGCCAGTCTCTTTTTCTACCGTTTTAAATCTGATTTTTATCCTTCAGGTCATTCAATACCTTGGATTATATTTATATAACCACCCAAGGTACAGCCTGTTTAAGAGGAGTATCTTACTTATCTCCCCAATGATCATGTTAATGATACTGACCAGTAAATTCAGCGAGATGGATTGGCTTGCAGTTAGCGCCGCCCTCGCCATGATCTCTGGACTTTTCTTCATCACATATATAAAAGACGATACAAAGCATATGAAGGAAAACGCCATTTACGGATTTCCAATCACTTTCGTTCTGGCTTTGGTTGCTTTCTATCCATATTTGTTGGAAAGTTTAGAGTGGGCCCGTTCAAATATCCCGGTCAGCCTCTATTTAATGGGGGTTTCCCTGATTTCCATCGGTGGGGCTTACACATTAAAAAAGGGATATCATAAATTCTTTCCTGTTTTTGCATATAGTGGTCAGATTCTTTCCTTCCTTTCATTTTTATGGATTCCATTCAATTCAATGAATCCTTTAGAGGCAAGCGGAGTGATTGCCGTAGCTGCTGCAATAAATGGTTGGTCCGTCCATATACATCGGAAGCACATATTCTGGGTGCCTGTCGTGATTTCAAGTGCCGGCCTATATGCTTCGCTCTACGATGTTTTTGATTTTGGTTCAATGGTGTTGAAGATTGCGTTCGTGCTGACCGGACCTGTTATCTTTTTCCTTTTAGGGGAATGGCTTGGGAAATATTCGAAAAATGGGAAGCAGTACTTCATTTACGCAAGTCACCTTGCCAATATACTGGCGATTCCTGTTGGATATTTGCTCATTGTCAATACGGAAAGTTCACCGTTCCTATATACTGCACAGCTGTTGATCTATATTTTGAGTGTCTGGCGGGCACATGTGAAATGGGAAAAATACGTTTTTACGTACCTAGGGTTTTCAGTTCTTTTCCTACAGGTCCACTTATTTTTGGCAAACATGGGGCAAATGGTATTCATTACATCAATATGCTTGATGATAACAACAGGAATCATAACCATTCTGTGGGCGGTTTCCAATAAGAATTGGAAAGGCATCATGGAGTATTACCTTATTCCATTCATTCATTTAGGCATAAGCATATCCATATTGGAAACGGCAATCAGGGATTTTCCGCTTGACTGGGAATTGGTCTGGGTCGGGGTGATGACAGTACAGTTCTTGTTTACCTGGTATCTGCTCATGAAAAGGAATTGGCGGAACTATGTAGTGGTTCTTCTAAGCCTGGCGTTCATTTTCTACAATATGTATGTAAATACATTACCCCTGATCATGACGATTATCGTATTATTTTTATGCACGGCTGTGATGGTGTTTGCCAGCAGTCGCCATTTCAAAGGATTGGTCAACAAAGAGGAATCGAAGAGATCCATTGATTATTATAGGATTTATGGCTTGTTATATCTGTGTACTCTGAATCTGGAAGTGTTTACGAGTGATACAGGTACTGCGATTTTGGGGATTTTTGTTTCCCTGCTGTTGCCTAGCTACTTCATCCTGATGAGAAGGCTCACGATCTATAAGGATGAAAGAAGCATTTACTCAGGGGTAGCGGCCATCATCGGAATTTTTCCGTTTATCATTATCAAAGACTATGCACATACACTCCCAATCTTCACAAGTTTGGCTGTTCTTATTGGCTGTATGGCAGGAATGTTGTTGTTGAGCAGGCTGCATTCCAGCGGGTTACTTAAGAAAAACGGATCAGGCATCACCAGCTTTGATCCCTTCAGAATCTATGGTTTATTCTTTTTGATCGATTTGAATGTAGAGGTTTTTAATAAAACTGATCAACTGTTACTTAAAGTCTTTGTTTCGCTCTTGTTAACCGCTTATTTCATTTTCCTGAGAAGCTTCACAAAGGAAAAGCAAGAACGGAAAATCTATTCCAATATTGCTGCTATAGTCAGTCTGTATCCTTTCCTAATCATCGTCATCTATGCCGAGAGCCTCTCGGTTGTAATGGGATTGATGGTCCTTTTCAGCTGTATGTTAGGAATGCTGTTTTTAAGCCGACGTTACTTCACTGGATTAATCAAAAGGGAAGAAACAGGTATAACCATCGATGCATACAGAGTATATGGCCTGCTATTTTTACTTGCCATGAATAGGGGAGTTGCAGTAACTGAAACACCAAGCCAGTTACTCCAGGTTTTTGCATCACTCTTGATCACGGTTTACTTCATCCTGATTGGCAGTTTCACAAAGGATGTAAAAGAAAAGGGCATCTATGTTTGGCTGACGGGAATTCTCAGTTTGTATCCGTATTGGACCATCATCATGTATGCGGACACATTACGGCCTTTCGTTGAAACGACAATCCTTTTTGGGTGTACCGCCATGATGGTACTATTAAGCAGGAAATTCTTTAAAGGCATGCTGAATAAAGGCGGGGCAGGACTTCAATTGGATTTTTACAGAGTCTATGGTCTGCTGTTCCTTCTTGCCATGAACATGGATGTTTTGATTGGGGAACCACAATTCATTCTCGAAATCATCGTGGCACTTCTGATTCCGGCCTATTTCATTTTAATGAGAAGCACGACGACAGGAACGATGGAAAGAAAAATCCAGTTGTCTGCAGCGATATTGTTCAGCCTTTATCCCTATTGGGTCATAACCGATCAATTTACGATACCAGCGGTACTTGAGGTGGAGGTAAATATTCTGCCGCTTTTCATTATCAGCACCATTCTGCTGAGGAAAATCTTTGTTAAAGGAAAAATTACACAATATATTGAGATCGGTATTGTTTTCCTCCTGTTTTCAGTTTTGATCATTGATGCAATGGCGGGCAACACCTTATATGATGCGCTCATTATTGGAACAGTATCATTGGCTGCTATGCTCTTTGGATTCATGATGAAATACAAATCCTATTTCATCGCTGGAACTGGCACCATTTTATTCAATGTCTATATGAATACCAACTCGATGTGGGGCGAGATGCCCTGGTGGCTGTATTTAATCATCGGTGGAGGGCTCCTTATCGGAATTGCATCTCTCTTTGAATGGAAAAAACAAAAAGACAACCGGACATCGAAGGAGGTTCTTGAGAAAAATAAACAAAGGATCAAGAATTGGTTCAATCGTTGGAATTAATTAATTGTATCGTTAAACCACTGTAAGGTTAATGAAGAAGAAGCGCTGAGCGGCGTTACGAATAATAGAGCATCAAAAAAACGCTTGGATTTTCCAAGCGTTTTTTTGATGCTCAAGAACGAAAGAGAAAAACGTGAGCTTGGTGCACAATATACATCAGAGATTAATATTTTAAAGGTAATCAAGCCTTTATTTTTGGATGATCTTTATGAGGAATTTGAACGAGTTAAAAGTAATGAAAGGTAACTTGATTATTTCCAAAAAAAAGTTAGCTGAGTTAAAATTTATAGAAGAGTTTTTAAAGGATTTTATAAAAGTAAGCGTAAGCCAATTCTACGGGATGGAATACGAAGAATTTCCAGGGCAGATCGCCCAGGTTGGAATGTGGCTTATGGACCATCAAATGAATATATTCATTATGGAAAGGAAGATGGAAATGCATTAACGATTGATTGGGAAGATGTGATCTCAAAAGAAGAATTGTCCTACATCATTGGGAATCCCCAATTACTAAACACTTTTGGTAACAAAACAAAAGGTATTGGAAAATTAGACTATGTAACTGCTTGGTATTATAAAGCTGCACAATATATGTAAGATACATTTGTTAGGACAGCATTTGTATCCACAAATAGTATAGTTCAAGGTGAATAAACACCTATTTTATGGGATGAAATCATTGAAGAATAAGCATAGTGATAGATTTTGCTTACCGGTCTTTTGTCTGGACCAATGAGGCAAAAAGAAAGGCTGCTGTCCATTGTGTAATAATAGGTTTTTCAAAAGGTACCCTCAAGAAAAAGAAAATTTTTGACGGTGACGAAGTAATACTTACCCAAAATATCAATCCTTATCTAGTAGATGCTCCTACTGTGTTTATTGAAAGCAGGAAAAATCCTCTCGTGAATGTTGCTAAAATAAATTATGGAAGTATGCCTATAGATAATGGATTTTTGATACTATCGAATGATGAAAAAACAGTGTGTAGATGAGAATCCCAACACAGAAATCTTATTAAAAAGATATGTTGGCGGTGACGAACTAATAAATAATAAAATTCGTTGTGTTTATGGCTCAAAGATACTCCAGAACCCAGATTAATTCGGAAATCAAGATTTATTATGGACCGGATTAGAAACACAAAACAGAATAAACTAATAAATTAGCTGATTATCCTATGCTATTCGGTGAAATAAGACAGCTTGACAGTCAATATATAGAAGTATCATCCGAAAGAAGACGTTACATCCCTATATCAATTGTTGAACCTAACGTAATTGCAAATGGGAGTTTACTAATTATTTCCGAAGCCAATTTGTATAGTTTTGGCATATTAACATCAAATGTACACATGGCCTGGATGAGGACGACTTGTGGTCGTATGAAAAGCTATTATCAATATTCTGCAGTTCTGCCAACAGAAACTGAAAAGACCGCAATGCTTTCTTGAAGAAGAACATTGCAGCCTTTTGTTTCTTTGTTTCAGAGGTATGACTCCTACGAAAAATCTGCTAAAAATAGTCACTGAAAGAATAGGGACTTCTAAAATGGCCAACACACCCAAATGCTCCAAAGCCAAATGGCCGCCATAAATCCATATTACTACTCATCAATTAAGGGTTCACGAAAAGACTCTTTTCTATCTTCGACTATCATGCGCAATCCACGCTTTGGTCTGAGTGTAATAGACGGAAGTGGTTTTACTTCATGATGGTCCGGCGCAAGCTTTATCCGATATCGTTGAGCAATGCACGCTAAGACAAGCACAGCTTCCATCATTGCGAAATGATTACCGATACAAACTCTCGCCCCTCCGCCAAACGGAAAGTAAGCGAACGGAGGTAGAGTTTTCAAAAAGTTGTTTTCAAATCGCTCAGGATTAAAAGACTCTGGGTTATCAAAATACTCTGGCTTGTGGTGCATCACATACTGACTTAACAAGAGCATATCGCCTTTTTTAAAATGATATCCTCCTATTACCACATCCTCCTCCACTTTCCGTGATACTATATAGCCAGGCGGGTATATGCGCATTGATTCATTGATAATATTTTGTGTGTACGTTAATTTCATATAATCGTCAGGAGTAGGGTTACGATTGCCGATAACGCTATCTATTTCATTGAAAAGTTTAGTTTCCACTTCAGGGTGTTGTGAAAGCAAGTATAAGGTCCAGGAAAGCACGTTTGCAGTTGTTTCGTGACCGGCAAGGAAAATGGTCATTAGCTCATCACGTACCTGCTGGTTTGTCATAGCTAAGCCATCCTCATCATCTCGAGCATCCATTAGAATTCCAAGCATGTCCTCATGTCTCTCTGCATCTGCCCTACGTTTTTCAATAAAGTTATAAATCACTGTATCAAGTCTTTGTATCGAATTTTTAAATTCACGGTTATTTTTAGTCGGAACCCATAATGGCATTTGAAGAAGTGTTCTCATCCTTTTAACAGCAATTCTCATAGATGCTTCTATAGGTTCCCCGAGCTCGTCATATCCTTCTTTGAGGTTCATACTGAACATGGTCTTGCTGATGATACCGAGAGCAAGGCTCATCATATCCTCCGTAATAATCCGTTCTTCCCTGTTTTTCCAATCGGAAATATAGTTCATTGTTATATCAATCATATCCTGTGCATAATTGCTAATATGAGACTTTTTGAAAGAAGGTTGAATAAGCCTTCTTTGGCGCATGTGAATTTCTTTTTCACTTGTAAGAAGGCCTTCTCCAAGTAACGGTTTTAAAGCATGGAAGTCCTTAGATTTCAAGAAGGATTTTTGTTTTGTTACAAGTACCTGCTTAATTAAATCTGGATTTGAAATGAAGTAAACATTTTGGAAAGGTCCAAAACGAATTTTAGCAACATCTCCATATTCTTTTGCTAAGTGGGTAAGAAAGCCAAGTGTATCTGAAATAAACTCCTTTGAATGGCCAGTAATTAGTCTTCCTTTTGGGCCCTTGGGAGAATCATGTGAAAAATCTGTGTCACTCAATGGTTTGTTCCTCCATTTCGATATAATTACTTGTAATCATTCTATGAGGAGAGTATAAATTGGTTTGGACAGGTTGTTAAAAAGAAGACTAACGATTACCAAACAGCTAAATTAGCGATATTCCAATTTATTGAAGGTTGGTATAACCGAAAAAGAATTCACAGCAGCTTGGGATATAAAACTCCACAAGCCATTGAAGACCAAATTAGAAATGCAGCTTAAGCTTTAACTTTTTTGTGTCCAAAATACTGACTCAAATCCAGTATTCTCCAGAGCATTTTCTATTTTAAAAAGTTTCCTTTTGAAAAATGTTATCCTTATCCTTAGTAGCTGCTCCAAAATATTTTTTATTGGATTTGAGAACTAAGTTTGATTGTTTATAAAAGACTGATCATTGTAATATGTTTCTGGCAGAGATTGGCGATTCGATCAGGAGCTGTCTCGTGATGAACGGGTAGAGGGAGGCTACATCTAATAGGTTAACTTTCACCAAAATTGGCAGCCCTTAAGAGTTGCCCTTTTATGTACTATCAATAAAAGTGACATCAATAGGTAATTACATACCTGAGACAAAATAAGTCTGTACGTAATTAATCACCGACATTGTAGTCGCAAGTCTCATTTTGCAACAAAAAATGTTTAGTCTTAGTGAATCGTATTGAAGGAGTTTTACTGGCATATAAACATTTTTATGTAGTTGCTATCGAGCAAAAGAAAGATGTCTATGTTAGCTATGAAGGAGTGACGAATTAATTGTATATAACAGTAGAGGAAACGGCTGATTACTTATCGGTGTCTGTACCATATGTGGAGAAATTAATTTTACAAGGGAAAATAAGAGTTTTGCATGACGGTGAGGGTGAAGTATTGGTCTACAAGGAACAGTTCAAGACCCATTTTGAACAGCTTGAGAAATATAAAAAGTTAGTGGAGGAGTTGGAGAATGAACCAATTCCAGAAGATAAAGATATTAAAGATGAAGACTAATAAAGGCTAATACCTACGTTTAATAACCTTAATGTCAGATCTTCAGCTCGTTACAGGGATAGAAAATTATATTTATATAAATTAAAATTACATTGAGAATACAAAGGGGAAACTGGATAAAAACAATTCAGATTATGATAATATAGTTTTATCTAAATGTTATTATATATTTGCCCGTATATTATTAGGGTGTTGTCTTTCTTTTAGTTTTATCCCAATTAAAAATACAGTGATATCAAAGATTAATTAGTTTTATCTCATAGTAATATGCATCTTGAACAGATGGAGAAGTATAAGAAGCAATTAGCGGATTATTATAACGAGCCCATCCCCGAAGATATCGATGTGAAGGATGAGGATTAGCATCTGCCCATTCGGCAGATGTTTTTTCATGCATGAATGGCAGTGGAATTAAGGAACCGGATGTTCTAAAAAGGTCTTATCTAACGTCCGCAAAATGGGGCTTACTGATGATTCAAATAATTTTGTTGTCAATGTAAGGTATTTGTAGTAGAATCCTTCAATTCCGTGTAAAATAGGAATTATCACAGCAGAATGGTAGTTAGGAGATAGGTAAGTGGTAAAAGAGTATTTGCAAAGCGAAGGTTTTTCAAGGTTAATTACATTAATTGTGTTAGTCCTCTTTTTAATAAGCATCGGAAGTATGGTTAATATCGTGTTATTCACATTTGTTTTCACTTTCTTGATGGGAAGGCTGGAGCAATTTATCATGATTCGGCTAAATAAAGTGATGCATATCAACTCTAAGGTTGTTATTAGCTTTTTATATGCAGTCGTTATTTCTTGTTTAGCCATCGTTCTTTATAAATATCTACCGGTCATAACGTTGCAATTTACGGAATTAGTTACACAAATCGTTTTCTTCTTTCAACATCCTCCCGATAGTCGGGTCATTCAATACGCCATTAGTTTAATGAACGAGAACGGATCGCCGCTCGATCTTCAAAAACAGATGAATACGCTTTATCTTTATGTATCTGATTTCGGCAAACTGGCATTACAGATTTTCCTTTCTATACTGCTTAGTCTATTTTTCTTATTGGAAAAAGATAAAATTATTCGTTTTACTTCTAAATTTAAGCGGGGTAAATTCAAATCCTTCTTTATAAATCTTGGTCACTTTGGAGTTAAGTTCATCAATTCATTCGGAAAGGTAATTGAGGTCCAGTTCTTAATAGCCATTACGAATGCAGTCCTTTCAGTATTTTTCTTATGGATTCTTGGATTTCCACAGTTGATCGGTCTAGGAATTATGATTTTCTTCCTAGGGTTGATTCCAGTTGCAGGAGTTATTATCTCCTTAGTTCCACTTAGCATGATTGCCTACAGTATCGGCGGTATGCCAAAAGTGATTGCTGTGTTTATCATGATTGTTGTGATCCATTCACTTGAAAGCTATATTTTAAATCCGAAATTCATGTCGGCAAAAACAAATCTTCCAACATTTTTCACCTTTATCATCCTATTGTTTTCCGAGCATTTCCTTGGGATATGGGGATTGATCATCGGGATCCCGATCTTCATCTTCCTGTTGGATATGTTAGATATTGAAGAGGGGACTAAGGAAGTCCCCTGAAAATCATTTAAGCAGCGGCCACGCTAATTTGGCCGCTGCTTATTTTTGTTCGATTAAACCTTTTGAAAATTTGCACTATCTGTTTCCAATATAATGACCATTAATTGGAATGGAGGTGATAAAAGTCTGTGTGTTACCCATTAAAGCATAATTACGTTTCTAATTTACTGAGTTAATTGATTAAAAATTTATTTTACTAAAGTTATTTGTCCGACTTTTTATTGCATAAAAAAACAAATAAACGTATAATATTCTTGAAGGAATAAACTGAATCTTCTATAAAATTAGATTTATCTGTTTTTTTTAAAAAAATAGAGTTTATGAGAGAGAAGAGGGGATTATTTTGAAAAAGGTTTCTTTTTTAGTTTTTGCCATGGTAACTTCTTTGTTATTAGTCATGACAGGATGCGGGAAGGACAAGGAAGTCTCGACAACCAGTAAAGAAGAAGAGTCCAGTGGAAAAACACTCAGGATCGTGACGGACGCCAATTATGCTCCATTTGAATTTCTTGAAGGTGATAAGATTGTAGGATTCGATGTTGATTTCATCAATGCTGTCGCTAAAGAAGCGGGTTATGAAGTTAAATTGGAAACCGTTGGTTGGGATCCGATTTTTGTTGAAATTGAATCTAAGAGAGCGGATGTCGCAATTTCTGCGATTACAGTGAATGACGAAAGAAAACAATCTTATGATTTTTCGGTTCCGTACTTTTTATCAACAAACAAGATTCTCGTTCCAGAGAAAAGTGATATAAAATCAGGAAATGAATTGAAAGGAAAGGTCATTGCCGTTCAGACTGGTACAACCGGACAGGAAGCGGTAGAGAAACTCCTTGGAAAAAATCACAAGGACATCAAGAAATTCGAAAATAATAACCTGGCCATTCAGGAATTACTAAAAGGGGGAGCTTCGGCTGTCGTAGCTGATAATACGGTTGTTGAAGAATATGTGAAAAATAACCCGGATCAAAAACTGAAAGTCGTTGAAGATAGCAATAGTTTCAATAAGGAATTCTATGGTCTTATGTTCCCAAAAGGCAGTGAATTGAAATCGGAGTTCGATAAAGCAGTGAATGCCATTTATGAAAATGGTAAATACGCAGAAATTTATAAAGAGTGGTTTGGTACTGATCCAGATATCGAAACATTGAAAGCACAACAATAAAAACAAGTGGATAGTAGAAGATTGCGTAACTTTACGTGTGAAGTTACGCAGTTTTTTTGGTCTTTAGGAGGGGAACGGAATGAGTTTTCGCTGGGATATTATTTTTGAATATGCTCCTTTCTTATTAAAAGGAACATTACTTACTATAGGGCTGTCGGTTTCCTCCATCCTCATCGGAACCTTTTTGGGGTTATTGATCGGTTTAGGGAAAATCATGAGAAACAAAGTGCTTGCCTTTCCATTTTACTGTTATGTCACGGTTTTTCGCGGAACACCCCTATTAGTTCAAATCTTTTTAATCCATTTTGGCATTGTGCCCTTTTTTACCGGGGAAACGAATGCAGTAACTGCTGGGGTCATTGCTTTATCTTTAAATGCAGCCGCATATATTGCGGAAATTTTCCGTGCGGGCATTCAATCCATCGATAAAGGGCAAATGGAAGGGGCACGTTCATTGGGAATGACCCATACCCAAACAATGATTCATGTTGTATTACCTCAAGCTTTTAAACGAATGATCCCTCCGTTGGGAAATGAATTCATCGTATTATTGAAGGATTCATCCCTGCTTTGTGTCATTGCAGCACCAGAATTAATGTATTGGGGGAAAGCGATGGGGAGTCAGTATTTTAAAGTTTGGGAGCCATATTTGGCATGTGCCTTCATTTATTTATTCCTGACCCTCATTTTAAGTTTCGTATTAAATAGACTCGAAAGAAGGTTGAAAACAGAATGATCAAGGTCGAGAATCTAAAGAAGTCATTTGGGGAAAATGAAGTATTGAAAAATATCAATGCAATCGTTGCACCTCAGGAAGTAGTGGTGGTAATTGGGCCTTCTGGATCGGGTAAATCCACTTTCCTCAGGTGTATCAATCAACTTGAAACGATAACGGGAGGCCATATTTTCATCGAGGGACTTGATACGACAGACAAGAAGGTCAATATCAATAAAGTTCGAACGGAAGTTGGCATGGTATTTCAGCATTTTAACTTATTCCCTCATAAGACGGTTCTTGAGAATATTATGCTCGCGCCTTTAAAGGTCCGCAAGATTTCCAAAGAACAGGCTTCCCAAAGAGGCATTGAACTGCTTAAGAAAGTGGGGCTTGCCGAGAAAGCAAACGCATACCCGGATTCATTATCGGGGGGACAAAAGCAACGTGTGGCAATCGCCAGGGCGTTGGCGATGGAACCCAAAATCATGTTATTCGATGAGCCGACTTCCGCTCTTGATCCGGAAATGGTCGGTGAAGTCCTTGAGGTCATGAAGCAATTGGCCAAGGAGGGCATGACCATGGTGGTGGTGACCCATGAGATGGGGTTCGCAAAAGAAGTTGGCGATCGCGTGATTTTCATGGATGAAGGTTATATTATCGAAGAAAATATCCCCAGTGAAATTTTTGATAATCCCCAGCAGGGAAGAACCAGAGCCTTTTTGAGTAAAGTGCTATAATTAAGCTTTTAAGAAAAAAACCTTCCGTTAATGGAGGTTTTTTTTAGGAACATATCATTGGCTTCATTTGATGCATGAAGCGCCTAAAAGCGATTCAGGGCTTTTACCGAGCACAAGCATACTGATTTTGGCATATCCAATACTTTTATATTGGGAGAAGGTCTGATGTAATACCTGGAAATTCGGATCATTCTTTAACTTTTGAACTTCCTCTAGATATAATCTAATAACGGAGGGCATAACGAATTCAGGGGTACATTCGTTAGGGGTTACATCCATGATTAACGTCCCCATAAATTGATATTTAAATTGAAACGCCCGTGTTAAGGCAACGACATGGAGCAGTTTATTAAATAGTTCGGGGTGTGAACTCTTAATTTTCTCCAGAGTTGCTTCTGCTGCATGTAACTCATCGACATTAGATAAAGTGATCATGAATATCTCCTTTCCGAAACTATGGAATCCATCGGCATTTAACGTGCTTACCAAGTCTAACCCCGCCCTTACGTATTGTAAAATGGTTAGATGTTATCATGTGCATAACCAAAATCTATGATAGTGCTTACATCGATCATGCCTTTTAATTCACTCTTTATGTGACAACGCTTCCCTCGTATATTTCAGCCATTCTTTTGCAGCGCATGAAAGGTAATGGTCCTTACTCCAAATGAATCCCAAATTCCAACTAATGGAGGGGTTTTTAACCTTGATGGACTTTACGCGTTCATCATTACGACATAAACTTTCAGGCAATAGAGAAACGCCAAGTCTACAGTAAACCATTTCCTCAATAAAATCCCAGCGTGAGCTTTCCATGACGATATGTGGAGAGAAGCCGGCTTCATTACAGGATGAAATGACGAGATCACGAAGGACGTAATCTTTATTGAATAAGATGAAAGACTCGTTTTCCAGGTCGGCCAAATCGATTTCTTCCCGACAAGCATATTGATGGGAGGGATGAACAATCAAGGTGATGTCTTCTTCTAAAAAAGCAAAATGATGAAAAAGTGCGGTGTTGGTTGGCAGGACTATTACGCCTATATCAATTAAGTCATTTTGGACTGATTCTTCAATTTTCTTTGAACCATCCTCTACTAATTGAAAGGTAATATTGGGATAGTTCTCATGGAAACGGCTAAGAATTCGCGGGAAGAAAGAGGCGTCGATGATCGGCGGCAAACCGATGCGTATATGCCCCTTTTTTAAACCTAATAAATTGTCCATTTCCGTTTCTAAATTGTGAAAGGCCTTATCAATCAATTTTGCCTGCTCTAAGACGACCCTGCCAGCATCGGTCAAGATCATTTGCTTACGGGAACGATCAAAAAGTTCAACGCCTAGCTCGGTTTCCAGGTTTTTAATCATCTTGCTTATAGTCGGCTGGGTAATGAATAAATGATCGGCAGCCCGAGTAAAGCTATTGAAATTGGTTACCTCTATAAAGTATTGCAAATGTTTAATATCCATTGCTTCACCTGTTATCCTCATTAAAATTACTTTCATTTTACCTGTAAACGGAAGTGTTTGTAAAACATGATAAGGATTGAGTTACCTAATGTTCATGTTCGCATAAAGAAGCTGGATTCCAAAGGGAACCCAGCTTCTTTAGGACAGGCCATAAGAAAAGTTTGCAGCACATTTTATTTGACCAATAAGACAGGCACAGGGGAATGCTGGACGATGTAGTGACTCACGCTGCCCAGGAATTCCTTGAAACCACTCAATCCGCGGCTGCCCATGATGATAAGGTCACAATTCTGGGATTGTGCATGTTCCAATAAAGCCGTGATGGCTGAACCTTCTACGACAAATGTTTGGGATGGATTCGGGATTTCGGATAATAGCGCTTCCGCTTTTTTTATTACTTCATTGCCATACTTGAGCATGGATTCTTCAATTTCCTGAAAAGCATTGCCATATATATATGGTTTGATTGGAAGTGTAACAGCGTGAAGAACCTGGATTTCGATAGAGGGATCCAGCTTCGTTAATTCAATCGCTTTCTCTAAAGATTTAAGCGCCAATTCAGATTCATCATAAGCAACTAATATTTTTGAACATAGCATGATCTTGTCCTTCCCTTCTTTTGAGGAATATACTAATAGTATATCAGTCTAAATCTTTCGCACAGTTTCATATATTGTAAATTTTGTGAATATTTATTGAAGTTTACGTTAACGTCAATGTTAAAATAAGGGTAAACAATCCCTTTGCAAAGCGTGGTTTTAACATGTACACCATTTCTGAGTTAGCAAAAGAATTCGAATTGACGACAAGGACTCTCCGATATTATGAGGAACTGGGTATGCTCAGGCCAAAGCGTACTGAAACGGGAAGAAGAGTTTATGGAAAGAAAGAATACGCACAACTCAAAATCATAATGCGCGGTAAGAAGTATGGGTTTTCGTTAGTGGAAATTAAGGATATAGTCCTTTTATTCGATAAGGATGGGACGGGTATTAAGCAATTGGAAAAAACGATAGAAACGGCAGGACAGAAATTAAGCGAAATTAATGAACGCATTAAAGAGCTGGATGGATTGAAGCAGGATTTTGAACAGGTAATCAAAGGCTTTACCGAAACCCTTTGTGAATTGAAGGTGAAACAGGCAAGCGGTGAAATTAATATTGAAAATAGGTTTTATGATCGTGAAAGATGAATATATATTCTAGACGAAACAAATGGGGTGAGGAATTGGAAATTCAAGAAAGCATTGCAGTGGTGACTGGCGGGGCATCAGGTCTGGGAGCGGCGACAGTAAGAAACATCATTAAAAAAGGAGGAAAAGCGGTCATATGTGACCTCTCTGAAGAAAATGGCGTTAAACTGGTGCAAGAATTGGGAGATTCAGTCCTTTTTGTTAAAACGGATGTAACAAGTGAAGAAAGCGTATTGGGAGCGTTGGAAAAAGGAATTGAAAAATTCCAGAGTATCAACACGGTCGTCAACTGTGCTGGTATTGCAATTGCTGAGAAGGTCATAGGCAGGAAAGGTGCACATGAATTGAAAGCGTTCTCAAATGTGGTGACAATCAATTTGGTCGGTACATTTAACGTGATCCGGCTTGCAGCTGAAAAAATGGCCGAAAATGAGCCGAACCAAGAGGGGGAGCGCGGGGTCATTATCAATACTGCTTCGGTAGCTGCCTTTGAAGGACAAATCGGACAAGCTGCATATAGTGCCTCCAAGGGAGGGATTGTTGGGATGACCCTGCCGGTTGCAAGGGAGCTTGCAGCCAAGGGGATACGTGTTGTATCGATTGCACCGGGTCTATTCCAAACTCCGATGTTCGATTCATTGCCTGATGAAGCAAGGACGTCATTAGGTAAAACCGTGCCATTCCCTTCAAGGCTCGGGTATCCCGAAGAGTACGCTAAACTAACGGAAAGCATCATAACGAATCCAATGCTGAATGGGGAAACCATCAGACTGGATGGGGCCATACGAATGTCACCCAGGTAAGTGTGAATTCCCTTCAGAAAAGACAATGCCATTTATTGTGATTATTTGAAAAAGGACCTTCCTAAATGGAAAGGCCTTGGACAACGCCGTACATGAGGAGATAAAACAGATGAAACATCCATATCTAAGTGAAGATCATGAGATTTTCCGCAAATCATTCCGAAAATTTTTGGAGAAAGAAGCAGTTCCCCACTATGAACGATGGGAAGAAGAGAAAATCATTCCCAGATCATTTTGGGTGAAAATGGGGAAACAGGGTTTTTTATGTCCGGATCTTGGTGAAGAGTATGGGGGTTCCGGGGTAGATTGGGGCTTTGCGGTCATTATTAATGAGGAATTGGAAAGGGTGGGTTCTGGTTTCATTGGTTTCGGACTACACAGTGACATCACTGTTCCTTATATTGCCGCATACGGAAATGGGTCGCAGAAACAGCGCTGGCTTCCAAAATGCACGACAGGGGAAATCATTACAGCCATCGCGATGACAGAGCCTGGAACAGGTTCGGATTTAGCCAATATTAAAACGACTGCGATTTTGGATGGAGATCATTACATATTAAATGGCCAAAAGACATTCATCACAAATGGCATTCATTCGGATTTGGTCATCGTTGCTTGTAAAACGGAACCAAATGCCGTTCCGAAGCATAAAGGGCTTAGCTTAGTTGTGGTCGAAAGGGACACACCTGGATTTTCCAGGGGACGCAAACTGAAGAAACTTGGTTTGCACAGTCAGGATACAGCAGAACTCATCTTCGAGGATTGCCGTGTTCCAAAGGAAAACCTGCTTGGTGAAGAAGGTAAAGGTTTTACTTACTTAATGGAGAAATTACAGCAGGAACGTCTTGTTGTTGCCATTTGTTCCCAAACGGCGTCTGAGGATATGCTGGCCGATACGATCGAGTACGTGAAAAGCAGGGAAGCTTTCGGAAAATCCGTGAGCCAGTTTCAAAATACTCAATTCAAAATCGCTGAAATGGCAACCGAAATCAAAATGGGGCGTGTTTTCCTGGATCAATTGATCGCCAATCATATGGCGGGTGAACAGGTGGTCACGGAAGTGTCGATGGCAAAATGGCGCTTGACGGAGACTGCGAGAAAAATATCGATTGAATGCATGCAGCTCCATGGCGGCTATGGATATATGGAAGAATACAAGATTGCCAGAAGGTATCGGGATGTCCCGGTAGCAAGCATCTATGCCGGGACAAATGAAATCATGAAGAAAATCATCGCTAAGAATCTTGGCCTTTAATAAAGACAGGATGAGAAGGGAAGAGAGTATATGCGGGAAGTGGTTATCGTCGAAGGGATTCGCACGCCAGTCGGCAGAAGGAACGGTGTTTTGAAAGACATTCGCCCAGATGATTTGGCAGGGGAAGTATTGAGGAAGCTGATTGAAAAGGCAGGCATTGATCCGTCTATTGTCGATGATGTCATTTTAGGTTGTGTTTCACAGGCTGGCGAACAGGCCGGTGATATAGCACGCGTTGCTGCACTGATTGCCGGTTTTCCGATTGAAGTTCCGGGAACGACGATTGATCGTCAATGCGGATCAAGTCAGCAGGCTGTCCATTTCGCTTCCCAAGCCATTTTGTCGGGAGATATGGATGTGGTAGTGGCGGGAGGAGTGGAAAACATGTCCCGAGTCCCTATGGGGTCTAATTATCAAGGAGCCTTAACGAGTCCAAAGTATTTAGAGAGCTATGAGGTGATCAATCAAGGTTTATCGGCTGAAAGAATTGCCGATAAGTGGGGAATAACACGTGAAGAATGTGATCAGTTTTCCGTTGAGAGTCATGACAAAGCAATACGCGCTCAAAAAGAAGGCTATTTTGACCGTGAAATGATATCAGTAATTGGTACTGATAAGGAAGGGAATTATATGGAGGTTAAGGAAGATCAAGGTCCAAGGGCCGAAACTACGCTGGAAGTACTTGCGGGATTAAAAACGGTTTTTCAAGAAGATGGTTTAATCCATGCCGGTAATTCAAGCCAGATCAGTGACGGTGCTGCCGCTTTATTATTGATGGAACGCAGTAAAGCGGAAGAACTTGGATTGAAACCGCGCTTTAAAGTGCATACACGGGTTGTTGTCGGGTCAGATCCAACCCTGATGCTTACGGGCCCGATACCTGCCACTCAAAAGGCTTTGGAAAAAGCATGCCTTTCCATTGATGATATCGATGTCTTTGAAGTGAATGAGGCTTTCGCTCCTGTCCCGATTGCCTGGCTAAAAGAAACGGGGGCAGACCCCATGAAGCTGAATCCAAATGGCGGGGCGATCGCCTTAGGTCATCCTCTTGGCGGAAGCGGTGCCCGATTGATGGTGTCGATGATCCATGAGTTAGAAAGAACAGGCGGCCGTTATGGGCTGCAAACAATGTGTGAGGGCCACGGCATGGCGAATGCCACCATAATTGAAAGATTGGACTGAAACGGGACCAACCGGTTATGAACATTGTAATTCGCACGAAAGTAAAGCTGAAATAGGGATGAAACCGACCTTCGGCAGGATGGCCTGAACTCTTCCTGTTGATGGTGGGTTTACTTGAGGAGGAAAATGATATGTCAGTAACGATTAAAAATATCTTTGA
Organism: Peribacillus sp. SIMBA_075; assembly: GCF_046534585.1. NCBI lineage: Bacteria > Bacillati > Bacillota > Bacilli > Caryophanales > Bacillaceae > Peribacillus > Peribacillus sp. SIMBA_075. The sequence continues at coordinate 124,645 of NZ_JAWRYN010000012.1, forward strand.
TCAGACGGTTCAGAATTTCCCCATAAAAGAGGCTATCTACGACGTGAGAAGAAATATCCGTTATACGTACATTCAGTGGAATGAGCAGGTGAATAGATTGGCGGCGGTCCTTCAAGCGGAAGGAGTGCGAAAAGGGGACAGGGTCTCTACATACCTTTACAACAATGAAGAGCTTGCCACCGCATTCTTTGCCTGTGCAAAAATCGGTGCAATCTTTAATCCAATCAACTTCCGCTTAATGCCAGAGGAGCTGGCCTTCATTTTAAGTGACGCTTCTCCAAAGGTCGTTATATTCGAACAAGAATTGGAATCGACCGTTGCCGCCGTTGAGAAGCGATTTCCGGAAACGGCTTTCTGGTTTATTGATGATGAAGTGCCTGGATATGCCAAAGGTTACCGCCAAAAAATGGCCAGTATCTCATCAAAGCCAGACGAAGTGGACGTTCACGAGGATGATGTTTATGCCATCATGTATACGAGCGGGACAACCGGATGTCCAAAAGGGGTCATTCACCTTCATAAAGATATGATCAAACAAGCAGCAATTTTAATAGAGGCCATGAAGTATGAACGCTCTGATATCGGTTTGATTACTGCACCGATGTTTCATTGTGCTGAATTGCATTGTTCCTTTTTACCTCGCGTACAGGTTGGTGCCACAAATGTCATATTACATCAGTTTAATCCCAAAAAGGTTATGGAAATGATTGAATCCGAGGGGATCACCAAGTTATTTGCTGCACCAACGATGTGGAACATGCTCATTCAGGAAAACTTGGATGAGTATAAATTCCAGAGCTTGAAGCTGGGGCTTTATGGAGCAGCCCCAATGGCCCCATCACTTGTACGTGCCTGTCAGGAGAAACTTGGCATCCAGTTCATCCAAGCTTATGGAATGACTGAAATGGGTCCGGCCATCACTCTCCTATTGGAAGATGATCAAATTAGGAAAGCGGGTTCTGCCGGCAAAGCATGTTTAGATCATGAAATCATCATTGCCCGTCCGAATGACGAAGGGCCATCAGATCCCGATGATATTTTGGAACCTGGGGAAACAGGTGAAATCCTTGTGAAAGGTCCATGTATTATGCAGGGGTACTTTCAAAAAGGTGGAGAGACAGAAAAAGCGCTATACAAAGGTTGGTACCATTCCGGTGACATCGGTTTCCTAGATGAAGATGGATACCTGTGGGTCAAGGACAGAGTGGACGACATGATTATCTCTGGTGGGGAAAATATATATCCACGTGAAGTGGAAGACACACTTTATGAGCATCATGGAGTCCTCGACTGTGCAGTACTTGGTCAGCCTGATGATAAATGGGGGGGAATTGTAACGGCCTTCATTGTAGCCAAAGACCCAACGCTTGCGGAAACCGATTTAGAAACGTGGTGTAGGAACAGTGATACACTTGCGAACTATAAACGTCCAAGAAGATATATATTCTGTAATGATCTGCCTCGAAACGCAAGTGGGAAGATACAAAAATTCTTGCTTCGTAAACAGTTGGAAGAAAATGTTGATGGAAAAAGTTTGGGGAACCTTCTTTAATGCCGGGGGCAGTAGCCAAAAGGCCAAGACATATAAATTTAACCCATGAAAATCAGCTTAGGCAGCAGCTGGTATGAATTGATTCTTTAGTTGAATTAGTAAATGCATAATAATCCTGTGGAACAAATCAAAGAGAGAGAATAGTTATCCACAACAAAAATGCAGAGTACTTAGTATAACATTCCCTTTATCCACATAATCCACAGGGTTATCCAGAAATAACATTATTTTCATGTTGATAAGGTGAGTTATTGCACTTAAAGATTGTCGGTATTTTCAGAATATATCCACAATATACACAAGGTTGTGGATAAGTTATGTAAATAAAGAAAATATAAGGGGCTGATTTACAGCCCCTTGATTAGTTTCTCCTGCTTATGAGCGGCGATTATGTGCACGGCGGTCAGCTGCATTTGCCCGGGCTTGTGCCTTGACGTCTTCTTGGTCAGCCAGTTCGGAAGAATATTCAACGTCAAGTCCGTCACTTTTCAGGTTTTTAGGAACCTGAGGAAGTTTTTGTTTGTTCTTATCTCGATTATGGTGTATGTTATTTCGTCCCATGTTAGCGCCCCCTAGAGTAAAAAAGCTGGAGATGAATTCACAATTATCATCTCCAGCTTATTTTGTGTTGAGTGGCTGTTCAAAATGTAAGGGAAAAAACTCCAAACTTAACGACGGGATTTCTTCTCGGTATATCCACCAGCTCGATCTGCTTTTTTAAATTCGCGAGCATAAAGAATTGCTTGGGTACTAGTTAAGTTACTTTTCTCTTTATCGTGTTTTTTGAGCAATTAGATCATCTCCATTTCACTTAATATCCCTATTTTTTCCTAAAATGACCCTTTCATACGTGAGAATCTTCTTTTAAGATATTTTGTAAAGCTTCTTTAAGGGTTGGAAAGGAGAAAATGAATCCTTCCTCTTTAAGTTTGATGGGAAGAACATTTTGGCCTTCAAGCACAAGTATGCTCATTTCCCCCAGCAGTTTCTTGAGGAAAAAGGGAGGTACAGGTAACCAATGGGGCCTGTGAAGGACAGCTCCTATCGTTTCCCCGAATGTATCCATCTGAACGGGGTTCGGTGCCGTAAAATTGACTGGACCTTCTATCCTTGAATCGTTCATGCAGAAGATGATTGCACGGACAGCGTCATGAATATGAATCCAGGAAAGCCACTGATTCCCTTTACCCATCTTTCCTCCGCCGAAAAGTTTATAAGGTAGGACCATCATTGGCAATGCGCCTTCTTTTTCTCCCAGGATCACACCGAATCTTGTTAGGACGAACCTTTTACAGTAAGAGCGGGATTTAGCGGCTTCCTTTTCCCAAAGCTTAACAGTACGGACCAAGAAATCATCACCGATGGATTCAGAGGTTTCGGTAAATGTGTCATGGTCCGAAATACCATAATATCCGATTGCACTTGCGTTGATGATGACAGACACTTTTTCGGGCAGTATGGAAAGGATCCGGTTCATCTCTTTGGAAGCTTCGACCCTGCTTTCGACTATCCGGCGTTTTCTTTCAGGATTCCAACGCCCGCTGTTTAAAGATTCACCAGCAAGGTTAATGAAAACATCGAGCCCCTCCAAATGCTTTTCCGGCTTTGCGTCCTTGGTCAACCAGCCGATATATGTAGAATTTGTCCGTTTTTTGAACTTTTCGGGATGCCTGGTCAAAATATATATATCATGATTTTCTTTTGATAATTCATCAATAAGGGCTGTGCCGACAAAACCGCTTCCACCAGCAATGGCTATTTTCATGAAAACCACTTCCTTTCCCTATTCTTTTCTTCACTTTAACATGCCCATGTGCTTTTTTCATTTTTAGACATGCTATATCTAGAAATGGTACACGTAAACGGGTAAAGTAGGAATGGGGGTGGATTTTATGCCAAACATAACAAAAATAACAACCCAAAAAAAACGTAAAGATCGTTATAACATTTTCGTTGATGAAAAATATGCTTTCAGTGTGGACGAAGAAGTGCTATTGAAATTTCATTTGAAAAAGGGTATGGCACTCGATGGCCTGCTCCTGGCTGAAATACAATTTCATGATGAAATCCAAAAAGCATTTACTGATGCACTGAATTATTTATCATACCGGATGCGTTCGGAATCGGAAATTCGCCTTTATTTGAAAAAGAAGGAAACAGAAGAGCCGATTATAAAGGAAGCGATACATAAGCTATACAGCTTTAACTATTTAGACGACCTTGAATTTGCCAAGGCTTACGTACGGACCCATGTAAACGGAGGCAATAAAGGGCCCACTACCCTTAAGCTCGAGCTTAAGGAAAAAGGGGTACAAGAAAAGTTGGTTGTCGAGGCATTGAAGGAATACCCCTATGATATTCAGATTGAGCATGCAAGGAAACTTGCTGGAAAATCGGTCAAAAAGGAAAAAAACATTTCGGAACGGGCATTAAAGCTAAAAGTTGAACAAACCTTGTTACGGAAAGGTTTCCCGAGAGATGTCATCCTTGAAGCACTTGAAGATGTGGCGGTTGAAAAGGATGAAGATGAACAATGGGATTCTCTATGCCACCATGCCGAAAAAATGAAACGCAGATATAAAAACCATGAAGGCTTCGAATATGAACAAAAAATGAAGCAGGCATTATACCGAAAAGGTTTTCCAATAGAATTGATTGAGCGTTATCTTTCCAATCCTGAAATGGATTAAGTGCATCGATAGCCAAATCACAAAATTTTGTTTAATATAGAAGTAAATTAATATTTCATTTAAGGAGCCATATATATGAGCGACGTAAGATACAGCAAGTTGTCGGTCTATGAACTGCAGCAGGAAATTGCAGCATTGACTGAAAAAGCGAGAAAAGCAGAGCAATTGGGAATGGTTAATGAATTTTCTGTATTGGAACGGAAAGTGACGATGGCCAAGGCCTATTTATTAAATCCCGATGATTTCAAAAAAGGTGAAATATATCAAATTGAAGGCGATCCCGGTGTCTATTTCAAAATTGATTATATGAACGGTGTATTCGCCTGGGGTTACCGCTTGGGTGGAAGCGGTAAGGAAGAGGCACTGCCAATTTCAATGTTGAAATAAAAAGGAACCGGGAAGACCCCGATTCCTTTTGAATTGCCTTAATTCGATCGCTCGTTTGATGCTTTCATTCGTTCTTGAGGGTGTGTATTAATACTTCCATCTGCACGCTTTGAAGCATATCTTGCCTTTGCACGAGGCTCGCCTTGGAATTTATTATTGTTTTGGTTGGGGAATCCTTTTTGTTTATTTCGCAAGTTTTTCTCCTCCAGGCATCAGATTTATGAAAGAAGCGTTTCCGCTTACCACTAGTATGGGTAAGGGACTGTATAGTTCATTCTGTAAAAATATTGGCAATGAGGTGGTTCTAATGAATGATTACCATGAAAGGTTAACCAAGAAACTGCTTGAGAAAAATGATCACATCACGTATGAGCAAGCTTTGACTTGGGTGGAATTATTATGGGAAGATTTCGAAGCGACCTATGCAAAGGCTGGACATGAATATGCCGGAGAAGAAATGACATCACGTGTTGTTAGGACCTGGATCGATAACTACGGTGAGCATTTCCACGAATTCATTGCAAAAAATCCTAAATATCAACATTTATTAAATCAACAGAATCGATTGCATTAAAAAAGCTGATTCCAGAGGGATTCTCTGGAACCAGCCTTTTTTCAGGTAGGCAGCGACTACAAAATAATATTCAATTTCTTCTGCAACTTCGCTTCGCTAAAGATCCAACCGGTATACGAATTCAAGATATTCAAATCGCGGTCTAAATGAACTACTGCCACAAACGGGTAATAACCATTGCTGCGGTATCTTAAATCGATAAAACGGACTTCATAATATTCTTTTTTCTGCTCGATTTCAAAGCGGTAAACCGGAGAAAAGGACAGAAAGGCAGCCAAGTTGATATCCTTCTTGGCGACTTCAAGAATTTCACTTTCAGGTAATGGCACTCGATCAAACGTATCAAGAATCTTCACATACCCATTATCGGCTCGTGCCACATAATAATTCTTTTCGGTAATTACCGCTATTTTCCAGCGGTGAAAACGCATGGTCGGTGATAAAAGAATTTTCCTTGCTCCAGGAATTTGTTGCTTTACGGCTTTTTTAATGAAAGCCTGCTCCCTGAATCTGGAAATGTAATAAAGAACAAGTATTCCGTAAATCGAGAGAAATAAATAGCCTGGAGGAAATCCAAAGCCCCATAATATCAGGCCGGCAACATGTATTCCAAAAATGAACGGGTCGAATGTATTGATGACCCCTAAAGCTACCCATTTTGAAGAAATTGGCCTAAGAGCCTGGGTCCCATAAGCATTGAATATATCCACGAATACATGAAGGAATACGGCTAAAAAGGTCCAAAGCCAAAGGTGAAGGTAATTTGCTTCAGGTATGATGGCGAAAAGTGCTCCGCTGATAATCAAGGGCCAAAGTAAAACAGCGGGAATGGAATGCGTGATTCCACGGTGATTTCGTATATATACAGCGTTATTCCTTAATTTTAAAACAGTGTCAATGTCTGGAGCTTGTGATCCCAATATCGTACCTGCAATGACTGCACTTGCAGTTACTGGGCTCTGCGCAATGACAGGATCTAATGTGGCAAGACCTCCAAGAGCAATTCCCATGACAAAGTGAGTACCTGTATCCAAAAAACTAACCTCCCTGCCACAATTTGAAAAAAATGGTCTTCTCTCATCATACCGTATTTATATATTAACCATCAAATGAATATAATTATCTTATTTTCGTGCCCCAATACAAATAAATGGATATGAACATGATATTAAAAAAAGAATGACCTACTATTGGTATTCCCATTTTTGATAAGAGTGTAACATCTTTGGAGGAACTGATGTGAAAGAAATAACGATCCCGACAATAGAAAAAATAAAAATTGATGATTTTCAGAAAGATTTAGTTAGCTGGTTTCTTGAAGAACAAAGAGAATTGCCATGGAGGGAAAATAAGGACCCTTACCGTGTTTGGGTTTCTGAAATAATGCTGCAGCAAACGAGAGTGGACACGGTGATTCCATATTTCAACCGGTTTGTTGAATGGTTTCCCACACTAGAGGATTTTGCCATTGCAGATGAAGAGAAAGTCTTAAAAGCTTGGGAGGGTCTCGGATATTACTCACGGGTGAGGAATCTGCATAGTGCCGTTCAGGAAGTGAAGTCTTCCTATAATGGGATTGTACCGGACGATCCCGAGGAAATTTCCAAATTGAAAGGTGTCGGCCCTTATACAGCTGGTGCGATTCTGAGTATCGCCTATGGCAAACCGGAGCCAGCCGTCGATGGAAACGTTATGCGTGTTTTATCAAGGATATTGATGATATATGAAGATATAGCAAAGCCAAAGACTAGAAAAACCTTCGAGGCTGCCGTCAGAAAGCTGATCGATCATGATCATACTTCTGCCTTCAATCAAGCATTGATGGAACTGGGGGCATTAATCTGCACACCAGGTAAGCCTGCCTGTCTATTATGTCCCGTTCAAAGTCATTGTCTTGCATTTGAAGCAGGGGTTCAGTCGGAACTGCCGGTAAAAATCCAAAAGAAAAAAACGCGGGATGTACCAATTGTGGCTGCCGTATTGACGAATGAAAAAGGTGAATTTTTGATTCACAAGCGGGCTTCTGAAGGATTGCTAGCGAATCTTTGGGAATATCTGAATTTCGAGAACCATTCATCCCTACAGCATAAAAGGGAATTCTTCGAGAATCGGTTTCAGGAAATGTATGGTGTCAAACCGGAAATTACAGAATCACTTGTGAGAATTGAACATGTTTTCTCGCATCTTGTTTGGAAAGTGGACACGTATACGGGAATGATCAAAGAAGCCATCAGTGAAGAGACATTAAAAGAACACCAACTCAAGTGGGTGAGTGAAGCTGAGATGGAGGAGTTCGCATTTCCGGTTTCCCACCAAAAAATGATAAAGGCCTATAAAGAAAAAAAAGCGTATTGAACATTAAATAAAGGTGCTAGTGAAATTTGGTATAATCAAAGAGGATATCCGCTAAGATATCCTCTTCTTTTGTTGATTTGCAATGTCAAATCCGTATAAAATCAATCGTAAATGGTTTTCGTTCCATGAGTATAATCGGCTTCCTGCCTATTAAGTCCGCCCCTATTTTCAATTTCTTTGACGATTTCGCTATGGATACTCTGTCCTTCTTGGTTTAAATAAGGTACCATTTGTTGAAGGGAGTGATGAAAATAGGCTAGTTCACTATTTTCCCAATCCGATTTTTTCATCATCGACAACTCTGTCATATCACGTCCAACATACATAACAGTAACACTCCTTTTAAAAATGATTTTTATTACTCTGTGTTTACTCAGAAAGGATGAATAAACGAATGGAACAAAAAGTGGCACTCGTTACAGGTAGCAGTAAAGGTTTAGGTAGAAGCACGGCAATAAGGCTTGCAGAGGAAGGTTACGACCTCGTTATTAATTATGCCCGGAGCAAGTCGAAAGCATTAGAAGTGGCAGCTGAAATTGAAGCGTTGGGGCGTAAAGCTCTTGTAGTCAAGGCAAATGTAGGCGACGTTGCGAAAGTGAAGAGCATGTTCGAGGAAATCGATGCTTATTATGGACGTTTGGACATCTTCATTAATAATGCGGCATCAGGAGTACAGAGGCCATTGATGGAGCTTGAAGAATCACATTGGAACTGGACCATGGACATCAATACAAAAGCCCTCCTTTTCTGTGCACAGGAAGCGGCGAAATTAATGGAGAGGAACGGCGGAGGGAAAATCGTCAGCATAAGTTCACTAGGGTCCATTCGCTATTTGAAAAATTATACAGCCGTCGGAGTATCGAAAGCGGCGCTTGAAGCATTGACAAGATATTTAGCTGTTGAACTGGCTTCAATGAACATTTGTGTCAATGCGGTTTCTGGCGGTGTGATCGATACGGATGCCCTGAAATCCTTTCCAAATCGGGATGAAATGCTTGCTGAGGCGGCAGAACAGACTCCTGCTGGACGGATGGTCGAGGTTGAAGATATGGTGAATACCATCTTGTTTTTAATTTCGGATGGAGCGAGTATGATTCGTGGACAAACCGTTATAGTTGATGGAGGCATTTCGTTGCTTGTTTAAAATAATTGGAAAAATTTAAATGTTTTTAGTTGGATAACACTCCATCTTAATGGTTATCTTATTATCGTGGAGGTGATTATCAATGGCTAATAACAATAATAAATCACAAGCTGGTACTGACGTTCAACAAGTGAGAAAGCAAAACGCGCAATCTCAGCAAGGTCAAGGCCAATTCGGTACTGAGTTTGCAAGTGAAACAAACGTTCAACAAGTAAGACAACAAAACGCGCAATCTCAGCAAAAAAAAGGTCAAGGTCAAGCTCAAGGTCAATTTGGTACGGAGTTTGCTTCTGAAACTAACGTTCAAGAAGTGAAACAACAAAACCAAAAATCTCAAAGCAATAAAAACCAAGGCTAATTGCGGTTTTAAAAAAGAAAGGCATCCTTCTTTGAACTGTGCCCCGTTTTACGGACAGTATAAAAAAGTGCCTAAGCAGCTAATAAATGGTCCCGGTATTGTACCGGGGCCATTTTCCTTAGC
>NZ_JAWRYN010000775.1:0-266 GCF_046534585.1 Peribacillus sp. SIMBA_075
GGTGTTTGAAGGTCTGCCATGCCGCCCCCGATATAAGCCCCGCCAGTCATTGGGCGTGGTGCATCAAACACCTGTCTGCTTGATTTGCTATCATGTGCATAGGCAACGGTCAGCTTGGCATGCAAGGTTTTGGATAAAGCGATTGCCTTCTTTAATGCTTTCTTACTGTCTTCATGTCCATCAAACGCAACGACCATCCGATCAGCTTGAAACAATGTCCTCATTCCTTTCAAAAGGAGTCTTTACACTCATGGTATACCCGTTAT
>NZ_JAWRYN010000776.1:0-266 GCF_046534585.1 Peribacillus sp. SIMBA_075
CTTCGATCGAAACATCAACCATGCGTTCAGCATGATCCACTGCTTCACGGATGGCATGCACGGTTTGGTCGATGTCGACGATCACACCCTTCTTAATCCCTTCTGAGTGCGATTGGCCGACGCCGATGATGTTGATGGAACCGTTGGTGATTTCGCCGATCATGACGCGGACTTTGGATGTTCCAATGTCTAGGCTGACGATGAGTTCATTGCTTACCAAACCTGTGACACCTCCCCTGCTACGTCTTTTGTCTTTCTAAGATGAG
>NZ_JAWRYN010000777.1:0-266 GCF_046534585.1 Peribacillus sp. SIMBA_075
CTGCCCGCTTTTCCCTTTCGAAAGGCCATTTCCCTGCATAAGCATTGCATGAATCTTGCCATTCACTTTTTCCACTATATTTTTTAAGCGCCAGATCAGCCAGACATCTTCTTTTAACCGCCAACTTTTGCTGTACCGTTACTCTTGGCCGAAGAAGAGTTCTATATTTATTTTAATTTTTAGAATATTTGGTAATTTAGACCCATGCATTTTCTTCCAATTCCTTTTAGACTGTAAATAAGTTATAAATAGTTCAACAGGACACT
>NZ_JAWRYN010000778.1:0-265 GCF_046534585.1 Peribacillus sp. SIMBA_075
CCAACTGAGTCTTTTCTTTTCTGAGAATAATAGTCATCGATACTCTTAGAGATGTTACACGTTTTACATACTTTATTTATTTTCTTCACCTCTGTATACTATATTGCGGCAATGAGCTATATTCTTTCCTCACTGACCAAGTAGATAATGTCCTCAACAATTTCATCGCTACCATAAATCTCTGTATCAAATGAATATGTATGTAATTTTGACTTTGGTATCACTTCATTATAGAGTTCCACAATTGGTTCAATGTCTTTCGTGT
>NZ_JAWRYN010000779.1:0-265 GCF_046534585.1 Peribacillus sp. SIMBA_075
ATCAATATTTGAATCATTTAGAACTTCATCGACATTACTTGTTACTACGATTCCATCAATGCAAACATCACGTTCCTTTTCCAAATCACGTACAACGACTGTCTTTACCTTTACTTCATATCCTGTATCAAGAGTGATTTTTTTATAATGTTCTTTCAAAATATGGACAACACCACTTCCGACAGTACCTAACCCTAATACCCCAACATTAATAACATTATTCATTTTCTAATCTCCTCCTAAATAGTTTAATTGTTACACCTGT
>NZ_JAWRYN010000780.1:0-265 GCF_046534585.1 Peribacillus sp. SIMBA_075
GGATATAGGAACAAATGATAAACCGAAAAAGAGTATTGCTATCAGGATGATTCCCTCAGCTCCAGGTGAGCAATATTTCGAAGGTGAAATTATAAATAAGCAGTTTCAAGTGCTTGTTAAGAGCGATAACCAATTAGAGGTTAATAACACAATAGAAGCAATTGCACGAGAATTGAATAACGTTCATAGGCGAAGTTTCAATGCTATTGATGGCTCCTATACACTAATGCGACTTAATGTGTATGTGGAGCCTAATTTTGTTGAG
>NZ_JAWRYN010000115.1:0-516 GCF_046534585.1 Peribacillus sp. SIMBA_075
ATATAGTTCAAATTCAGCTACGGCAGCATAATATTCATCCACGAAATCAAACATTTCGTTGACTTCTACTCGGAAAAACCGATACGTAACCGGTTCTTCAAACTGCCCCTCATGAATTATCATAGATTCGTCTTCCACAATCGTTCCAGAATTGGAATGGGCAATTTCATCAAAATGAAGGCCATCTAAACTTCCTTTTATCGTAACTTTTTGCGTTCGGTTAACGGTAAGCGAAAATCCGTTCGACTCCATATATCCAACTACAACCCATTGATTAATTTCGTGTGGGCCTCCTAGATCTACCTGTATCCAGGGCGGATTTGTTTCGATGGTACAAACATTAGAGGCCACATGGTAACAAGACTGTACTTGTTCCGACTCCCAACGCTCAGTCCAAGTCTCACCAAAAGGACTCCGATTACCATCGACAGCGTACTCTGGGCTGTAGTGTATATCACCATTGTCTATATACAAAGAGGAGGATGCCGTCGTTTGCTTCCCCAATGCCACATTGCT
>NZ_JAWRYN010000781.1:0-265 GCF_046534585.1 Peribacillus sp. SIMBA_075
GGGGACCTGGTGCAGCTCGACCCGACCGGCCTGTTCTACCGGGGACGGGCGGACGATCAGGTCAAGCTCGGCGGCCGCCGGATCGAACTTGGCGAGGTGGAGGCGGCGCTCCAGGACCTCCCCGGCGTCTCGGGCGCGGCGGCCGCGGTACGCCGATCGTCCGGGGGCAACGACGTCCTGGTCGGCTATCTCGCGGTGCCGGACCGCGGCATGTTCGACCGCCGAGCCTCCCTCGATCAGCTGCGCGCGACCCTGCCGCCGCTCT
>NZ_JAWRYN010000782.1:0-265 GCF_046534585.1 Peribacillus sp. SIMBA_075
GTGCTCAAAATCAGCCATTGTGCCGTACATATCATGGATTTTTGTATAATCACTAATATCATAGCCATTGTCATACTGCGGTGACTCATACATAGGGGTCAGCCAAATACAGTCTGCCCCCAGTTCTTTTATATAATCGAGCTTTTTCGTCACACCATTGATATCACCTGTACCAGAGCCTGTTGTATCTAAAAAACTCTTCGGATAAATTTGATAGACCACCGCTTTTTTCCACCACGGTTCGTTTGTTTGTTGATTCAAATTC
>NZ_JAWRYN010000783.1:0-265 GCF_046534585.1 Peribacillus sp. SIMBA_075
GATGCTTTTTTCATACCTACATTTAAAGAGAAAAACCATGAATAAACGGATTTTGTTCCTGCTCCGTGAGCACAGTTGTTTCCCCGCCATGTCCACTTAAAACGAGAGTGGATTCTGGCAATGATAACAATTTGTCATGAATCGATTGAAGCAGCACTTCCTGACTGCCGCCCACTAAATCTGTTCTCCCGATGCCGCCTTGGAATAAAGCGTCACCAGAAATGACAAATCCCTCCTCCGACGAATAGTAAGACACACTGCCTGG
>NZ_JAWRYN010000784.1:0-265 GCF_046534585.1 Peribacillus sp. SIMBA_075
GCGGGTAGCAGCGCGCTGGCGAGCAGTTGGCCCGATATGGCCGCTGTCGTAATGATGGCGAGACGGACAGACGTGATGAACCGGCGAGACTCGCGCCTGCCGGCCAGCAGGGCTGCGCACGAAGCGCTTGCACCCTACGGTCATTGCCGCTGCTCAGCCTTGATTGCTAGTGCTGCCGCAGCCAAACGTGTTTCCACGTGGAGTTTGCGGAATAAATGCTCGAGATGTTTGTTGACGGTGCGCGGTGCCATATCGAGGATGTCGC
>NZ_JAWRYN010000785.1:0-265 GCF_046534585.1 Peribacillus sp. SIMBA_075
GGTACAATTGATCTGTGCGATTTCCATGGGACTCGGCACATCTGTTGGCGGATGGAAAATCATTAAAACAGTTGGAGGAAAAATTACCAAAATCGAACCGATTAATGGGGCGACCGCCGATCTGACCTCCTCCTCCATCATCTTCACCTTTACACAGCTAGGCTTGCCTGTCAGCTCCACACATGTGATTTCCTCGGCAATCATGGGTGTCGGCGCCGCCAAACGGTTGAAGAGCGTCAATTGGGGAGTCGCCAAACGGATTGTC
>NZ_JAWRYN010000786.1:0-265 GCF_046534585.1 Peribacillus sp. SIMBA_075
GCCGCTTCTTCAAGTGTGGAACGATACGGAAAACGTGCGTCATGCAGACTGACTGAATCTTTACCTTGTTGTATAAAGCGTTTCGATTTGCTTCTTTTACCCATTCGGAATCCGCCCCTTTACACAAGCTGACAGGTCAACCTGTCTAACGGTAGTATGCCCGCTTTCTTCGGATATGTATGAATGGAAAAATTAAAGAGAGAAGTAATTCGTTAGGAATTTTGCAATCCCATCTTGTTCATTCGTATCTGTGACTTCATTTGAG
>NZ_JAWRYN010000116.1:0-515 GCF_046534585.1 Peribacillus sp. SIMBA_075
AACGTGGTTTTTCCTGATCTCGCGATGTCTGTTATTGTAGCTTGAACCTTCTGAACCTGCTTTTGTGCAAATTCCTTGCTGTAAGAGGCAAACTTTGTACCGCTTGCTACTTTTTTCTAAGCAACCTTGAATCGTCTACACTTATCTGGACAGATATTTTAAGGGCAGCTACACTTAACTTATTACAGATAAGGAGCACTCAAAATGACGAAAAGAGAACGCCGTACATTCACTTCCGAATTTAAAAAACAGATGATTCAACTCTATCAAAACGGAAAAACACGAAAGGCTCTTATTGAAGAATATGAACTTACTCCTTCTTCTTTAGATCGATGGATTCAACAGGGTGAAAACACAGGTTCCTTTAAGGAAAAAGATAACCGTTCTCCCGAGGAAAGCGAGCTTATCAAGCTGCGAAAAGAATTGAAACAGTTACAGATGGAGAATGATATTTTAAAGCAAGCAGCGCTGATACTAGGACGAAAGTAAATGTTATTAAGCGAAACAAAGACAAA
>NZ_JAWRYN010000787.1:0-265 GCF_046534585.1 Peribacillus sp. SIMBA_075
TTCGTCCTGCGGCGCGGCACTGGTGACCGGCGGCGGGGGCGGCGGGGTGGATTCGTACTCGCTCATCGTTCGTTCCTTGCAGGTGAGGGCAGTCGCCGCCACTGTCGGTGGGGGCCGGAATCCTGTCAAGCCGGCGCGCCTGGTCAGCTCTCGCCGGCCACCGTCATCCGCCCGACCAGCACCGAGCCGATGTGGATGTGCGAACGCCGGTCGACGTCGGCGCCGACCGCCTCGATGCGCTGGAACATCTCGCGCAGGTTGCCGG
>NZ_JAWRYN010000788.1:0-265 GCF_046534585.1 Peribacillus sp. SIMBA_075
GGACAACCGATTTACAGGGTCAGCTCCTCATCTTCCTACACAAATGTCCTCGTATTGACGAAGAAGCTCGAGGACGTATTGAAAAAACAACAGCGGTTCGGACTCTTGCTAATACAGGAAATAACTTGGGGAGAAAAGTACACGGTTCTAGAATCCCGGGATATACTCACGAGTTGGTTATGGGAGCATAACACAGAGATGAGCATGTATTGCTTGGGGCTAGCGATCGTCATCTCGAATCAAAAGGAGCCGATTTTGTATGGGT
>NZ_JAWRYN010000789.1:0-265 GCF_046534585.1 Peribacillus sp. SIMBA_075
GTGATTCATTTCCTCCAAACAAATACAGAGACCGCAACAGTTGCGATAGAGAGCAAAAACAAAGACATGTTCTCTAATCATCAAACGATCAGCAGCACATCAAGCAATCTGAAAATAGGTGAAAAACAAAGCAGCAGTGAGTCTTGGATCTACTTTGCATGTATAGCTGCGCTCATCATTTTTGTGCTAGTGATGATTATCTATTTCTTACGAAAAAACCGCAAAAAGACTGAGTCATAAACGATCAAAAGACCTTGAAAAAATC
>NZ_JAWRYN010000790.1:0-265 GCF_046534585.1 Peribacillus sp. SIMBA_075
TGCCATTTGTGGATCTGCGCTGACGGCTGGATCTAAAAGTGCAAGTCCCCCAAGAGAAATGCCCATTACTACATGAGTACCAGTATCCAATTGATTACCTCCTAGTTGTCATGCTTAGGAACAATCATACAAAGTATACGTCTTCATTCAAGACTATGTGCAAAATCACTTTTGCTTTGTCCTAATTTAATGTAACATGTTAACGTATCTACAAACAGTATACAACAAATAAGGTTCTTTTCAGAACGTTAGCCCTTGGTTCAAT
>NZ_JAWRYN010000117.1:0-515 GCF_046534585.1 Peribacillus sp. SIMBA_075
CTGGTAGAGGCCGCTTAGTGAGACTTGTGAGTGTGGCGTGTTGTTCATTGTTTTTTCATCTTTAAGTAGCCGCCTCCCGCTTTGGGCTGGCCTCCCGCCATAAGCCAAGAAGAGCACTTGTCTTATTGCGTCGGCTCACCACTTTACGCTTGGCAGCTTAGAGATTTCTTTGATTCATGTTTGTTTAATCAGAACTGCTTCTGTACGAATTGCCGGCTAGCGGGGAAATCGCTTTCTGGGAGGCAGCAACTGAGACATAGATGCTTATTGACGGATTCAAACGGACAATTGTAGCTCCTCTATCCAAAGAGACAAAAACTATCAGGTCTGACACACTTCCACTATCTATATTGAATAAATCGAAGAAATCATCTACCACTATAAAACTAGAGACGGAGTGGAAGGGGGCTGACGCCTGTGGGACCGCGCGGGCTGGCGAGACAATCGTGCTGCGCTTTTTGGCACGTTGGCTCAACACCCGCCCTATCCCCAGGCAGCTGAAAGCGCGACGTCCT
>NZ_JAWRYN010000791.1:0-265 GCF_046534585.1 Peribacillus sp. SIMBA_075
ACTCATTATGCAGGGCGCCCAGCACAGCATGGATTCGAGGAATCATCTGGTCGCTGGACTCAATGGCAGAGAGGAGAAACCGCGCATGAGACTCCAGGCTACGGATATAGCCCTGACTTTCTTTTTCGGATCGCCCCTGCTCTAGTGGCCCAAGTTTTTGAAGCTGTCGCCTGATCTGATGACAGGCAGAACCGATTTTTGCTGGAAAAAGGGAAGATTCGGTCGGGTGCTCATACGTGATGGGGGTAATCCCGAGCAAGTCTGT
>NZ_JAWRYN010000792.1:0-265 GCF_046534585.1 Peribacillus sp. SIMBA_075
GTTGCAAAGCAATCGTATCATCTAGTTGCTTGAAAAATGTTCCTATTTTTTTTTGTTCTTTCAGCATTACTGGTTTATTAACTTTTAGTTTTTTTAATTCACTAGAGTTTATAAGTGGTTGTCCAGTGCCAAATGAAAGTTTTTTTAAATCAAAGTTTGTCAGTAAATAGTAAATGAAGTCCAAATTTTCACTTTGAATAAATACAGTGTTATCCGTAATTTGCACTTTCCCTGAAAAAGGATAGAGTGTTCCTGCATTTGCACC
>NZ_JAWRYN010000793.1:0-265 GCF_046534585.1 Peribacillus sp. SIMBA_075
GACCTCCGATTACGGCGGCCAATTTACACAAGAAGAAGCGGACTACGCAATCGAAAATCTAGAATAAGAGAAAAAAGATGAGCCCCGGCAAACCTGCCAGGGCTCATCTTTTTTCAGTTAAAACGCTTCAACTTCCGAATCCACCTGTTTCGCAGTACGGTATTTCAGAATCTGCGCGATATACCATAAGGCAACTGTCAACGTGATCACCGAGCCGATTATGGCGGCGATGTGGTATTCCATGTTCAAGCCTTCTGGTGCATAG
>NZ_JAWRYN010000794.1:0-265 GCF_046534585.1 Peribacillus sp. SIMBA_075
CTAGTGCATCAGAAACGCCTTTAATGATACGTTTCATTAATGCCGGAATCTTTTCACGTGTTTCAGCTTGGAATGTACGGACAGTTCCTTCTAATATTGCTTTTTCGGGAATAACGTTCCACGTATTCCCTGAATGAATGTTTGTTACACTTACGACAGCGTTATGAGAAGAACTAATATTTCGGCTTACAATCGTTTGAAGTGCCATAACGATTTGAGATGATGTAACGATAGGATCGACGCCGGCATCAGGCACAGCTGCATG
>NZ_JAWRYN010000795.1:0-265 GCF_046534585.1 Peribacillus sp. SIMBA_075
GGGGAATGAGGCGTATTTCGATTATGTGAAAAATTATGCGGACTCACTCATTGATGAGTACGGAAATCTGTTATTTCGCAGGGATGAGCTTGATGCGATCCAGGCAGGACTCATTTTATTCCCCCTTTACGAAAGAACGGGAGAGAAGCGGTATATGCTTGCAGCGGAGAAGCTGCGCGGACTTTATCGTACGCTCAATCGCACGTCTGAGGGCGGATTTTGGCATAAGGACAATTATGCTTATCAAATGTGGCTGGATGGTCTC
>NZ_JAWRYN010000796.1:0-265 GCF_046534585.1 Peribacillus sp. SIMBA_075
GTGTAACAGATAAAGTTGCTGGTCGAACGAATCCTTATAATGCTAAATTGAGCTGGTTATCGGTTCCACCACTTTTTCAGGTAAGCTCTGAAATTGGGGAAACAGTCTATATAGGAATTTTAGACGGAACAGATATCGTAACAACACAAGTTGTAGATGGCACACATTCTGTTAGAAGTCATACGCAAGTTGGAGAGCGCTCTCCTGCTCATTTAAGTGCACTCGGCAAAGTCATATTGGCTTTCCTAGGTGAACAGGGAAGAGG
>NZ_JAWRYN010000797.1:0-265 GCF_046534585.1 Peribacillus sp. SIMBA_075
GTGCACTTCAAACTAGAAGACAAAAAACCCTGAATCCTTTCGATCGTAGATTCAGGGGGGTTCAGACATTAGATAATTTGATGCTCTTTTAAGAAATCCGTAATTCTTTTCGTATTTTGATTATCGTTAAAGCTATTGATCTTCAAATATTTTTCTTTATATTCATCTTCCACAACATACTGATGATCGATCGCATGTTTGACAAGATGTATTAGCTCTTGGGTGTTATATGCAATCGGTCCTGGTGCATTTTCTTCGTTCACAG
>NZ_JAWRYN010000118.1:0-508 GCF_046534585.1 Peribacillus sp. SIMBA_075
TGTCAATAGTATCAAATTTATTAAGTGGATGTGATTTTGGGGAGACGAAGATAGAGCATGAGAGACTAGTAAAGGCGTTGGATGAAGGGGATATGAAGGCTGTTATGTCTGCGAGTGATGATGGGTATGCGTATGTGAAAGAGAGAAGCATATATGGGATTTTTGAGGGAAAAGAAGACGGTACTCATAGTAAAACAATCTATCAAACAACAGAGGGGATTTATAATACGATTGAGAAAAAATTATTTGGAGAAACAACGGAGGAAATAGCTACAAATATTAAAAATGAAAAAGAAAAGGCGGATATTAGTAATTACAAAGAAGAAGAAATTTATCATACTAATATTATGTATGAAGGTGGGGAAGTGAAGACGGTAAAAACAGCATTTGATGTGTCCGCTGTTAAATTAATTATGGATCGCTTACAGGGAATAAAAGATTTAAAACCGTCAGAAGATACAAAAGGATTCGATGAACCGAATATTGTTAGTTATAGTCTAACAGAATC
>NZ_JAWRYN010000798.1:0-265 GCF_046534585.1 Peribacillus sp. SIMBA_075
GTTGCCATTTTTTACCTCCTGAATTCTCTCTCCCCCACATCATTATAGACGATTGCATTCGAAAAAAGTTTCTTTGCGCGGGTAGCTATCTATCACTTGGTTGTATTTTGGCGGCTTTTGGCGGCCACGGGCTGCCTTTATCCTACCATTCTTTTTCGCGTTGTACGGTGGAAAAGTATTGGAAAAAGCCTATCTTCCATAATAGAAGATAGGCCTGCCCCGATAAACAAATTGCTTACTTCAGCAATTTTTCAGCTTCTGCTAC
>NZ_JAWRYN010000799.1:0-265 GCF_046534585.1 Peribacillus sp. SIMBA_075
GATTGTAGCCTGTTTGGGTGAGGATATTGTAGGCGTCCAGCAAATCACGTTTACACCTTATCTGACCCACCAAGGAAGCTGGCGAGCAACAATCGAAGGAGTTCGGACAGCATCCACAGAAAGGGGAAAGGGACTCGGGAGCAAGCTGATTCTTTGGGCAGTGGAACGAGCAAAGGAGCGCGGCTGCCATATCGTTCAGCTCACGACCGATAAACAGCGGCCAGACGCACTGCGCTTTTATGAACGTTTGGGTTTTACAGCGACG
>NZ_JAWRYN010000800.1:0-265 GCF_046534585.1 Peribacillus sp. SIMBA_075
GGGTGTGCCTACAACTGCCAACTTCTCTTATTATGAGGGGCTTGTTCGAGGTGCATGGAAAATGTATCAGGCCGGTGTTCTCGGGCACAAGATGGGAGAGCGTCTTATTGCGGAGAAGAATGAGAAAATTATTGGTGAGACGATTACGGAGCTTTGTGAGTTAGAGGAAAAGGACTGTGTATGTGAGTTTGATTTGAAGGATGCGTTAGTTGGTTTGTATGAGGAGCTTCATCAAGATACGAAAGAGAATACTGGTATTGAGACT
>NZ_JAWRYN010000801.1:0-265 GCF_046534585.1 Peribacillus sp. SIMBA_075
CCGCCGCCATGGCGGGCCGTGATGACGTGCGCAGCGCCGGTGCTGCGCGCGTCGCCGCCCGCAGGAACCGTCCGGGATACTCCCCTTCGCTCCCACCATCCTATCCGGGTCGGTGGTCCGGGGCAGGCTCTGCACCGAGGAACGCGATAGCGGGGATCGTTCAGCCGACGGCCGGTAGGCTCACAGTGCGGATACGGCGGGAGAGCGCTGGAGGGACCGGTCCTCGCACCCGTATCGGTGTGTGAACAGCAGATGGGACTCCGTG
>NZ_JAWRYN010000802.1:0-265 GCF_046534585.1 Peribacillus sp. SIMBA_075
GGGCTGGTCCAAGCGGCGCTGGCACGCTCGATGCGTGTTACACCTGAGGGAGAAAAGCCCAGAGGGACAGGTTTCACTTCGTGTTGGTTTGTGTTTTCAGCCAGCTCGTGACCTGTCCGCTCTGGGCTTTATTTATTTTATTGGGATCATGTAGGGATCATTCGAGGGGGAAAATCAGATGAAAGAATTGCAAGACCGCATTGTACAGGACGGCAAGGTGTTGTCCGCGTCCGTATTAAAAGTAGATGCTTTTTTAAACCACCAG
>NZ_JAWRYN010000803.1:0-265 GCF_046534585.1 Peribacillus sp. SIMBA_075
GTTCCACCTGCTTCAGCCTGAAAAAATCGGCATCTATCTGACAGAAGGCTTCATGATGGAACCTGAAGCATCTGTTTCAGCGATCGTCGTTTCTCATCCTGAAGCTCGATATTTTAATGTTCATTAATGCAGGACCTCCGTGATTGGAGGTTCTTTTTTGATAAATATTGGGATAAATATCAATATTTACTCTTATTTACCGATATTACAAATGAAAGTCATTCACTCAAAAGGAGATGTTTGTCATGTTCAAAAAGAAAATGGG
>NZ_JAWRYN010000804.1:0-265 GCF_046534585.1 Peribacillus sp. SIMBA_075
GTAAAGGAGATCATGATGCAAAACAGAATTGAAATCACAGAAGCAACTTTAAAAGAAGACAGGCTGATTTTGACGATCCAGTCAGAGGAGCAAATTCAAAAAGCAAAAGCATCAGGACAAATGCTTGTTGATTCTGATCACTTTGCGTTCGTTTACATACTCGAAACCGAGGAGTCTTTTATGTATCTTATTTTAGGGGAACATACATGGGCTCCATTAAAAGAAGCAATGAATCTTGACATCCCTGTCTATTTGGCGGCGGAAG
>NZ_JAWRYN010000805.1:0-265 GCF_046534585.1 Peribacillus sp. SIMBA_075
GTATGATGCGCATACACGCCCGCCTGCGTCGTATGAAAGGAGGTACTGACTTCTTCATCTAACTCTCCAAATCTTGAAGCCTTGACGGTATGAGATGCATCATTCATGGCCTGGATGAAATGACGGTATTCTGCTTTATAACGGTATTGTCTGTTTCGAAATTCCAGCACGTCTTTTGCCAGCAAAGAGCGGCACGCAATTTCAAACAAAAACCCAAGACGTTCATCCTCTACATCAGGATAATAGGCTTCCTTTAAGGACATGC
>NZ_JAWRYN010000806.1:0-265 GCF_046534585.1 Peribacillus sp. SIMBA_075
CAGAGCGTAAGCGGTTGGAACGTTTAGCGAACTCCTATGCCATGCGTCAACCACAGAGGCGGTTGGAGGAATCAGCCGAACGACTGGACAGGGCACATCTGCGGATGAGTCAAGTGATGAAGAATCTGCTCGTCAGAAGACGTGAGCGCTTTGAGCGAATCGACAGTCAGCTGAAGCGTTACAAGCTCGCAGATCGGATCGGCGAGCGGCGTAAAAATGTTTCCACACTCCGCGCACGACTGGATGAACGAATTAGGGGACACCT
>NZ_JAWRYN010000807.1:0-265 GCF_046534585.1 Peribacillus sp. SIMBA_075
AGTTATCTTCCATAACACGCTTGAGAAGTAGAAACCTTCCCAAAAATATAATGTGAGGAAATTTCGTTTATCTTAACACTACCCCTTATACAAGGCATGTTAGAAACTAATAACTCTAACTTAATACCTCATTAACAGATGCACTGTCCACAATTTGAATAAACTTCTTAACCTTATCGTTCTCATCAAACTCATACAGATGACAAAAATCTGCTATGAACGATTTCCCTGTATCTTTATATGTTCCACTATATTTTCCATAAAC
>NZ_JAWRYN010000808.1:0-264 GCF_046534585.1 Peribacillus sp. SIMBA_075
CAGTGCGGATACCTTTACGTGCTGCATAGATTGCTGCACTTGCACCAGCAGGGCCGCCACCAACAACAAGAACATCGTATGGATCTTTATCAGAAAGCTCTGATGCATCTGGACCGTTACCCATTTTAGCTAAAATTTCTTCAAGTGTCATACGACCGCTTCCGAAAGATTCGCCGTTTAGGAAAACTGTTGGTACTGCCATGATGTCTTTGCTTTCTACTTCCTCTTTGAATGCAGCGCCATCAATCATAGTATGTGTAATAC
>NZ_JAWRYN010000809.1:0-264 GCF_046534585.1 Peribacillus sp. SIMBA_075
GTCTCACCTGCTTATACAAGCCGTAGACGTAGCTGCGGACAATGGCATATGCCCAATCGTAGTGAGGATTGTCATCGTACTCGCCTGTGCCGTTTTTACGTTCTACCAGAATCGCGTTGCGAAAAGCCCCCGCTTCGCGTAGCTGTGCCAAATCATCCGCTTTTCCCAGCCCCAGATCCTCCAGCATCTGATAGTGCATCACAGCATGCCCCATCATGTCCTGCGACATCGAGGAAAAAGCTACATCTTCTTCAATATGCGGAG
>NZ_JAWRYN010000810.1:0-264 GCF_046534585.1 Peribacillus sp. SIMBA_075
GCTCTTGCATAGTCTCTCGCAAAAACATGAAGACCAGATCAGCCTTGTGTCCCAAAATGGAGTACACAGCGGTGCTTCCTTGTCCTTCTGCTTCATTCGCATCCCAAGTACGGATCAAAGCATTCAGCTCGTCCAACGCTTCTTGACGCTCCTGTGCAGAAGCTGCTTTCCACTTTTCCCAATTGATGGTGCGGAAATTATGATACGTATACCAACCTTCTAATGTAAGCAACGCTTCGTTCGTGCTCATTTGAAAATCAGCTC
>NZ_JAWRYN010000811.1:0-264 GCF_046534585.1 Peribacillus sp. SIMBA_075
ATTGATGAATGGTTTTATGAGTTTTATGGAACAAAAGATTATGCCAACAACGCAAAAGATTGCAGGACAACGACATTTATTAGCAATTCGAAACGGAGTTATTTCTACATTGCCGTTAACGATTGTCGGATCATTTTTCGTTATCTTTTTAAATTTACCAATTGATGCATATATGGAATGGATTGCACCATTTCGCCATATTTTAGATATTCCATTCCGGTTTACAGTAGGTTTAATGGCGTTATACGCAGCATTTGGGGTAGG
>NZ_JAWRYN010000812.1:0-264 GCF_046534585.1 Peribacillus sp. SIMBA_075
GAGAAAAATCCGGAGCGTGAGCAAAAGTATTTGTTTAACAAAGAACCGTATGTCATTTGGAAGACAAGGGTAGTCGTACCAAAGGAAAACGAAACGATCCAATCACTCGACGATTTAAAAGGAAAGAGGGCTTATACCACCGCAACGTCTGCTGCAGCGCAAATTTTAGAAAACTACAACAAAGCAAATAACAATGCCATCAACATTGTTTACTCCAACGGCAGTGCCAACGATGCTGTTAACCAATTGACCCAAGGGCGTGCG
>NZ_JAWRYN010000119.1:0-504 GCF_046534585.1 Peribacillus sp. SIMBA_075
CATTCACCATAACCCGGTTGTACTTTTCTAACTCATCTAGTATGTGTTTTCTTCGTTCAAATTGTGTGTACGAGTTCATTTCATTAACACCTCGTCAAATTACGTAAAATATTGATTTTCTAAAAACTCTTATTATAAAGTGAAACTTTAATCAGTGGGGGTTTTGTTCATCCCCCACTGATTATCAGCCCTCACCAATCGGGCTTTTACGGGCAGTTATCTCCCACCTCGCTTCCTCGCATTTGCGACTTTTGAGGTGGGAGTCTTACTGCCCGTTAATGCGGGATAGTATTTCATATAAGAAAAGAAAGCAGGAGACACCTATGATTAATCAAATTGGACAAATTATGTTATATGTAAATAATCAAGATGAATCAGTGCAATTCTGGACAGAAACAGTAGGATTCCAAATCGTTGCAGAAGAAAATAACGGTCAAGGATTTCGCTGGATTGAAATTGCGCCGGCAAAAGAAGCTGGAACAAGCATCGTCCTTCACGATAAGG
>NZ_JAWRYN010000813.1:0-264 GCF_046534585.1 Peribacillus sp. SIMBA_075
GCCAGCATGCCGCTCGTTCCTTGTATATTCTAAAGGGTGAGAATGAGGGGAAATGGCTTTGACTGCCTCAGGAGCAAAGGCTGGTTCTTGCGCCTGCTTTTGAACCGGCTCCTTTTTCGGTAACACCGGGATAGGAGCCGGTGGGTTTAGTCCATTACCAGCTCTTTCTTCAAAATCTTGATCCAGCACCGCAATCACTTCGACCATTTGCTGTTTTTTTAAACCGAACAGCTTTCGTTTGACAACGGTTTTAGAATTTAAAAT
>NZ_JAWRYN010000814.1:0-264 GCF_046534585.1 Peribacillus sp. SIMBA_075
TTGGTTTCTTTACATTTTTCTTTGTATTTATATTATCTGGAGTTTCCTTTGTTAGAGAACGTTTAAGTGGTACATTAGAGAGGTTATTGTCCACTCCAGTGAGAAGATGGGAAATAGTTGTAGGATATATTATTGGTTTTGGAATCTTTGCATTTATACAATCAATTATAATCGTGAATTTTTCAGTTTATATTTTAGACTTGTATGTAGCTGGCTCCATATGGCTAACGCTACTTATTACATGTATGCTTTCTTTAACAGCAC
>NZ_JAWRYN010000815.1:0-264 GCF_046534585.1 Peribacillus sp. SIMBA_075
GTATTCGACCGCGATGTACGTCGGCATCGCTGTCGCCCCGCCGATCGGCACGCTGGCGCTGGCCGCGGGCGGACCGGTGGCGGTCCCGCTGGCGGGAGCGGTGGTCAGCGTCGCCGCACCCGCGACCTTCCTGCTGGGATACCTCGCCAGGGCGCCGCGCGCCGTCACGGTGTAGACGCCGGGCCGGAGCCGGCGGTGGGCTGCGGCCGTCGGCGGGATGGCGGATAGCCGCGCCGCGGATGGCCGCCATCCCACCGCGAGGTC
>NZ_JAWRYN010000816.1:0-264 GCF_046534585.1 Peribacillus sp. SIMBA_075
CTGCTTTTAAAAAATAGTGGAAACGTAAAGATATGGAGTGCAGCATGCTCGACAGGAGAAGAACCGTATACCCTTTCGATGCTGCTGTCAAGTCATCCTCTTGTGAAGGACTTCCAAATTATTGCAACTGATATTGATGATAAAGTCCTGCAATCAGCACAAAAAGGAAGATATCATGAACGCTCTCTGCAAGAGGTGCCAGATCAGATCAAACAAAAATATTTCACAAAAGAAGATTCTTCATTTTACACTGTGAAAGATGAG
>NZ_JAWRYN010000817.1:0-264 GCF_046534585.1 Peribacillus sp. SIMBA_075
CGATGACGGCAATGGAGCCGAGAGATTTTTGATCAATCGAATAGGTCGCTGTGATTAAGCTGCAATTCTCCATTGCTTCCAAATTGTTTTCTGAGCCAATTTTAATGGTGATTCCTTGCTGATTTGGATGAAACAGCTGCATGACATCATTCTTTTGCTCAATGAGCATCATCAGTGAACGAATGCGGTCAATGTCATGAAACTCCGGCTGATTCAACATATTAATCTTCCCGCCAAAGAAAAGTTTTGATTCGTTTTGTGTCG
>NZ_JAWRYN010000818.1:0-264 GCF_046534585.1 Peribacillus sp. SIMBA_075
TGGCGTTTTAGCACATGTTCTATCTATACGAACGTCCGTCATATTAGGGAGTATGTGTATGCTTCTAGTTTGTCTATTTCTATGTTTTGTCATTTTTCGTCCATTGACTGTCAACAAAATAGTGCGTCGTACTTAGAAAATTAAAAAAATTATGTTATCATTATTTAAGTAAGTTAATTAAATTGATGAAAAAAGGAGACTTACAAATGAAAGCACTACGCTGGCACGATCAAAAGGACATTCGACTAGAGGAAATTGACGAAC
>NZ_JAWRYN010000819.1:0-264 GCF_046534585.1 Peribacillus sp. SIMBA_075
GGCGCTGTCGGTGCAGGATTGCTGATCGCCGTCGGCGTCTGGTCCCTGGTCCGCGCATCGAACGCCATCGGGCGAACGGATGCGCAGATCCCCCGCGGAGCCGGCGCCGTGCTGCTGCCTGGCACCGCAGAGATCGTCGATCTGCTCGTCCCGGCCGCCCGCGCTCGCCTCCTGGTGTTCGTCGCGCCGGAGTGTCACGCGTGTGCGATCGCCCTGGCATCACTCAAGGCCGCGGAGGCGCCTCTGGCGGCCGTTGTCGACGTC
>NZ_JAWRYN010000820.1:0-264 GCF_046534585.1 Peribacillus sp. SIMBA_075
GGAAGAAATGGCTTGAACTAATGGGCCAAAAAACAAGGCCACAATAAACAGTGCAGCGACCGTTAAAGAAGTCAGTCCAGTTCTTCCTCCAGCAGCAACCCCTGAGGATGATTCAATATAAGCGGTGGTTGGGCTTGTTCCAAACATAGAGCCAACCGTCGTCGCAGCAGAGTCAGCGAGCAAGGCTCTGCGCACCTTTGGCAGCTGGCCATTTTTCATTAATCCTGCTTGTTCCGCCACCCCGATCATTGTTCCAGTTGTATC
>NZ_JAWRYN010000821.1:0-264 GCF_046534585.1 Peribacillus sp. SIMBA_075
GTAAAATCATGGCTTTTTAAAGTGGCATATCATACTTTTATTGATTTTGTTAGGAAAGAGAAAAAAGTAACCTTTGTAGGAACGGAGGAATTAGAGACGATACAAGCGGGGGAATCTACAGAAGAGTATGTAGTCGCAAAAAATAGTTATGAAAAGTTAATTCAGATTATTCATACTTTACCGGTGGTAGAGGCGCAAGCTATTTTATTATGTGACGTACATCAATTAACGTACGAAGAGGGTGCTTCTGTACTAGATTTAAAG
>NZ_JAWRYN010000822.1:0-264 GCF_046534585.1 Peribacillus sp. SIMBA_075
TGCCGTTTTGCTGGTGATAACGCTCTGGGTGGTGATGAAAGAGTTGAAGAAGCCAAAACTCAAAGTCGCGACCTTACCGCCGCGCCGAACCGGGATCGCTCATATTCTGTTTGAAAAACGCTGGCATCCCTTTGTCACAGCTGTACTCATCGGTTTGATTGCGCTTTTAGCCTGGCCCCTGAGTGAAGCAACCGGACGTATGTTTGGGTTAGGCATCACTTCCCCAACGGCCAATATTCTGCAATTTCTGGTCGCGGGTGACGT
>NZ_JAWRYN010000823.1:0-264 GCF_046534585.1 Peribacillus sp. SIMBA_075
GTTGCATTTACGTAATTTAATAACCAATTATTAATGACGTGTGACACTGTCGGTACAATCGCAAGTAAAAGAAAAATACTCCAATCCCACTTCGTATAGCCTGTAAATGGCACTTGAAGTATAACGTTATAAATCGCTATAAATATACCAGCGAAGGCAAATACAGTGAAACTATAAATCCAATGAGATACTTTCTTTACTGTCGTTTGTCCGATAAATAAATAACCGACAACTGCTATTACACTTAAAAAGGATAATATATCC
>NZ_JAWRYN010000120.1:0-496 GCF_046534585.1 Peribacillus sp. SIMBA_075
ACAATCTCTATTAACTTCTCTAAAATTTTTAAGTTATGTACTAAAACTATACTTTGGCATCGCATAAAGTATAGAGGTTATTTCAAGTAAAATAAAACTGCCAAGTTGATTTTTAAAATCACTTATTTATTGAGTTCATTAGTTGGAAGAAGTATTCAGGTTTGTGAGTCTTATTTAGGTTATACCACGAGTGTAATGTATCTGGTGCAAATACATCTAATTTTTTCAGTACTTCCATCGCAAATTCCAAAGGAGCTACTCCTGATGCAGTAACCAAATTTTCACCCGTTACTACAGGTTCCATCTCATAAAAATTTTCTCCTTTATAATTAGGACAGACCATTTTAATATACTCTAAGCTATTGCTTGTATGCTTTCTAGAATCTAGATATCCCATATTCGCTAGTCCCTCAGTAGCACCACAAATAGCAGCAACAATAGTGCCAAGCTTTAAAGCCTCGCCAATTTTTTTCAAGATAGGTTGATGAATAGCTTC
>NZ_JAWRYN010000824.1:0-264 GCF_046534585.1 Peribacillus sp. SIMBA_075
CTCTGATCCGAAAGCGATTGAAAACACCAGATTTCAAGACAGAGACAATGCAAATTGGTACATATACACAAACAAAAGTAATGATTTTGTATATCGATGGTCTTTGTGAAAATGAATTGCTAGAAAAAGTTCGAAAGATCTTGTCTCAAATCGAAATAGACGGTGTTCTGGGGAGTAGCTATCTAGAAGAATATTTTGACAGCTCCCCTTTTTCTCCCTTTCCCCAGGTGCAATATACGGAGCGTCCAGATGTCGTCTCTGCTG
>NZ_JAWRYN010000825.1:0-264 GCF_046534585.1 Peribacillus sp. SIMBA_075
GGGTTGCGGGTTGCTCAAATGAAACGAAAAGTAATGCAAATCAACAAGAGAGCCAGAAAGAACGTGATATGAAAGAATCAGATAAAGCCGCAGTTGCTTATTTAAAGGCCTATATTGAAATGGACCGAAAAAAGTTAAATGAACTACAGTACAAAAAATATGATTTTGGAGAGGATCGAGTAAAAAATCCAGACATTAGTAAAGAAATGAAAGAGCGCTACGATTTGTATAGATATGATTTACAAGAGGGTGAGGATGAATTTT
>NZ_JAWRYN010000826.1:0-264 GCF_046534585.1 Peribacillus sp. SIMBA_075
GGCGGGACTCCGCATGCCGCGAACGATAGGACCAGCGGTATCCATCGTCGGCACACTCGTTATCGGTCAAGCGGCTGTAAATGCAGGGATCATTTCAGCAGCGATGGTCATTGTTGTGTCGATCACAGCCATTGCCAGTTTTGTTTTCCCATCGTACAGCTTGGCTAATTCCATTCGGATGCTACGATTTCCCTTTATTGTCCTTGCAGCTACTTTTGGGGTGTTTGGAATTATTGTCGGGGTTATCGCACTGGTCCTTCACAT
>NZ_JAWRYN010000827.1:0-264 GCF_046534585.1 Peribacillus sp. SIMBA_075
ATCTTACAATATTCAGTCTGAATGGCTTGAAGAGACGGGTCCTGAATATAAAATCGAGATTGCGCTTTTAAAAGATAAAGCAGTGCTAACCCTTGATACATCTGGTGTCGGCCTTCATAAACGGGGGTACCGTGTGGATCAAGGCGGAGCACCTATTAAAGAAACCCTTGCTGCCGCGCTCGTGTTATTAACGAACTGGACACCTGACCGCCCATTTGCTGATCCTTTTTGCGGATCAGGCACAATTGCTATTGAAGCAGCTAT
>NZ_JAWRYN010000828.1:0-264 GCF_046534585.1 Peribacillus sp. SIMBA_075
CTCCAATGAACTTATCAATCATTTGGCTCGAAACCGTTGCGGCAGTATAGTTCATTCCTTGATTCACCAAGACTTGCACCTCAGGTTGTTCTCCTTTCGGTGTGGTCAGCGATATAAGTTTCTGGGACATTTCTGGTGGAAACATAATGGCAGCGTAATACTTCTTATCCTTCATCCCTTGCAATACCTCTTCTTGTGTTTGTAAGAACGTCCATTTAACTTGGCTTTGCTTATTTTGCAGAATTTTCTTTTTTATTTCATCTC
>NZ_JAWRYN010000121.1:0-494 GCF_046534585.1 Peribacillus sp. SIMBA_075
CGAGGCAAATCGAAAAGAAATGGGCGACAAGAAATCACTTAATATGCTTTTAAAAGCTTTGGACAGATTGATTAAAGAAGATAAATGAATAGGAGGAAATAAATATTGCCAAAAAAGATCAATAAGCTAGATAAGAAATTCTGGTTAACATTAATTAAATGGTCATTAGCTGCATTTTTAGCTGGATACCTGGTTGGTTTTCTGCTACCAACTACAGTTTCATCAAAATAAAATACAAATTACATATATTAAAAGGAGAATGAAATGAATAATCAAGAAAAACAAGTTTGGAATGGATTCTTTATTGGATCAGGTGCAATTTTATTATCCGCACTAATGTTAGCAGCTGGTGCTGTAGTCAATGCAGGGGTAATCTTTTACGGCTTAAATTTTGTACTAAGTCCACTTGTGAAAGTATATGGGTTTAGCTCCCCTGAAATTTCACTAGCACATTCATTTGTAATCGGGGTTCTGTTAATGGTGTTTGTGAAAGG
>NZ_JAWRYN010000829.1:0-263 GCF_046534585.1 Peribacillus sp. SIMBA_075
GCCGGTATGATTTCTTTGTTAAATAGGTAGCTTGTAATCGCTGGTGTTTTATAAGCTGCATCTGCGGCAACGGCTTCAGGCTTTCCAACTTTCTCAATCACCTGTTCAACCAGTGGCTCTAACATATGCCTATCATGCGTATTTCCAGGTGTTACAATCACCCTAGCACAAAACCATTGCGGTCTGCAGCCGTGTGAAATGAATAGGCAAACTGTTTTGTCCGTTCATCTTTCACATAGTAACCACTCTCAGGATCTGTTGTA
>NZ_JAWRYN010000830.1:0-263 GCF_046534585.1 Peribacillus sp. SIMBA_075
GTCCAGCACTGCAGCGATCATTTTTATATGATTGGATCAGTCGTTGGACCTCATCCGTATCCTCAAATCGTCAGTGAATTCCAGCGGATGATCGGTGATGAGGCAAAATCGCAAATACTTGAAAAAGAAGGTCAGCTTCCTCGTAAAGTCATTGCCTGCGTTGGCGGCGGGAGTAATGCCATTGGAATGTACAGAGCATTCTTAGATGAAGAGGTAGATATCATTGGTGTAGAAGCAGCAGGGAAAGGAATAGATACCCCCCT
>NZ_JAWRYN010000831.1:0-263 GCF_046534585.1 Peribacillus sp. SIMBA_075
CTCACGATCGCTTTCGCTTCCGCAAGGCACGGCAAAGTTTCACAAGCTAACAGATCCGCCCCTGCTTCAACCAGCACCCGGATGCGCTCTCTATGAAATGCGGCCAATTGCTCTTCGCCTATCGCATAGCCGCCGCGGTATTCAGACCCGTCCGATAAAAACGCGCCATACGGGCCGACAGATGCCGCCACTAAAGGCTTCGGCCTCCCCGTTCGATTCGTCGTATCGTCCCAAAATTCATCTCGCGCTTGTGTTGCCAACTG
>NZ_JAWRYN010000832.1:0-263 GCF_046534585.1 Peribacillus sp. SIMBA_075
CTATGCTGCCTAAAAAGAAAAGACAGGCAGTTTGGGCTGTTTATTCCTTTTGCCGGAAAGCGGATGACATTGTAGATGAGTCTCCTTCACCAAAAGAGGAGTTAACATCCTTTCGGGAGGCGTTTGATCGATTCTTACATGGTGAGGTAGACCGGAATGATCCGATGTGGGTGGCGCTAGAGCATACATTTCAAGAATTTCGTATGGATGAAGCCCCGTTCCGTGACCTGCTCCAAGGACAGGAGATGGATTTAGAGCAGCAT
>NZ_JAWRYN010000833.1:0-263 GCF_046534585.1 Peribacillus sp. SIMBA_075
TCATAAGCTCTCTCCTTCATCATGCGTATAAATTAATTTTATCGCAGAAAAAAACTTTAACAAGAGCAAAAGAGATTAAAAGAAGAAGCTCTTTTTTCTGGTTTTTTAATTGAATAATTAAAGCTTTCCTGAAAATTACTAACTGAATTTTCCTTCCAGCTATTGCGTATTTTTGGATTGAAACTTATAGTAAAATTGATGCAGTTAGTTTTTTGAAATATATAACAATTAAAAGAGATACTTACACAGAGCATCAATTTTTT
>NZ_JAWRYN010000834.1:0-263 GCF_046534585.1 Peribacillus sp. SIMBA_075
GTGTAAAGACAACCAATCTTTTTTCATGTGTACCTGCTGCATGATCAAATGTCCCAGTACATGTGATTAAATTGAGATTCCGTGTAAAGGCGTACCCGAAAAAAGCATTTGGCTTCTCTTCACGCGGATAGCTTTGCACTTTGATGACTTCAAAGGTTCGCTTTTTTCCTGACGAAGACATCACGATCACCTTGTCTCCCTTTTTCAGCTCCTTTAGTCGATAAAAAACAGATGGCCCCCATTTATTATCAACATGACCATTC
>NZ_JAWRYN010000835.1:0-263 GCF_046534585.1 Peribacillus sp. SIMBA_075
GAAAAATCTTCTAAGGTTTCAACTAATTAATTAGTTAATGTTGTTTTTTGCAACTGTTGCTAATTCAGCGAAAGCTTTTTCGTCATGAACAGCTAAGTCAGCAAGCATCTTGCGGTTAACTTCGATGCCAGCATTTTTAAGACCGTGCATTAAGCGGCTGTAAGAAAGACCATTCATACGAGCTGCTGCGTTGATACGTGTAATCCATAATTTACGGAAGTCACGTTTCTTTTGACGACGGTCACGGAATGCATACATTAGAG
>NZ_JAWRYN010000013.1:0-132107 GCF_046534585.1 Peribacillus sp. SIMBA_075
TTCATTGAAAATAAACTGAAGCTAAAGGTCAACTACGAGAAGTCGAAGTATGATCGCCCTTGGAACAGAACGTTTCTCGGTTTTAGTTTCACGAAGTCAAAGAAGAACCCGAAGGTTCTACTGGCTAAACAAACGGTGAAGAGGGTAAAGAAACGAATCAGGGAAATGACCTCGAGAAAATTACCGATACCCATGGAACTCCGAATAAATAAGTTAAAGCAATACCTTAGAGGTTGGATGGGGTATTTCGCCCTCATTGATACTCCGAACGTATTGAAGAATTTAGATTCATGGATTCGAAGAAGACTCAGAATGTGCCTATGGAAGCAATGGAAATTACCAAGAACGAGGGTGAGGAAACTCAAAGGATTAGGCGTCCCATTTGGAAAAGCATATGAATGGGGAAATAGCAGAAAGGGTTATTGGCGCATAGCGCATAGTCCTATTCTAGACAAAACCCTTAATAATGTTTATTGGCTCCATCATGGGTTAGTAAATCTATATGAACGATATACAAAACTACGTCAGACTTAAACTGAACCGCCGTATACCGAACGGTACGTACGGTGGTGTGAGAGGTCGGAGGCTAGGCGCCTCCTCCTACTCGATTACTATTTGTATTTATTTTTTCCATATGCAAATGGATGCTTATCAATGAATTCATATGTCTGGAAGAGTGTATCTTTAACCATGATTGCAGCGGCTAGTAACAACCAGCAATAGTGTTCAAAGCGGTCACCAAATATTAGTAGGGTGATAGATAGGGAGAATGTCGGACGACTGAATATTCTTGTTTACATGACGTTCTAAAATTAGCAATACAAGGGTGAGTTTGTCCTGGCTATCTTCTAAGACGAAGAATCTCTTCACGTGCTTTTTGATAATTATCTATGGTTTGTTTATCGATTCGATGAAAAACACTTAAGAATAGAGCATCAACCATGTTAAGTTGCAAGATTCTAGATGCTATACTGCCGATTCGGTGATCATGTTCGATGTCAGGAAAACAAAGTTGTATACTAGCTATTTTCAATAAAGGAGACTTTGTATAAGCGGTTATTGCCAATACTGGTACGTTTATCTTTTTTGCATATGAAGCCATCTCCAATACATCTTTAGTTTTTCCGGATGTGGAAAAAAGGACTAATGCATCTTCTGATGTGAAATTGGAAACATAGGAAATCACTGTATGAAAGTCAGTGTTCATTCCTGTAGTAACGCCAAGTTTAGCAAATTTATTACTGGCATCTAATGCAGCTGTAGAGGAGCCCCCGACACCAAAAAAAGCAATTTTCTTTGCCAGGCTTAAGCATTCTACTGCTTTTTCAAACTCTTTTTTGTTCAGAGTTTGTCCTAAAGAGTCTAAAGCAAATTTATTGCTCATTGTTACTTTTTGGAAAAGCTGATAGGGAGTATCATTTTCCCGTAATAAAGAAAGATCATTAATGTTGGCATTATTTGAACTCATTTCTTTCACCAATGTATGTTGAAAGGTTTTAAAACTTTCTATACCCATTCTTTTGCAAAAACGGACAACACTGGCTTGGGAAACATTAGCGTTGATTGATATTTCTTGAATCGTGTAAGTTTGCACCAAATCTGCATGGTCCAATATATATTTGGCTACTTGCCGTTCAGCACGTGATAAGGAATCGGCTTTTTCTTTGATTTTTTGTAATAAAGTTGAGCTCATAGTATGTCCCCTTTATTAAAGATTTTAATAACTGCATGAAAACTTCTTATTGTTTCATTTATATCATAAATGAAATGTTTTTTGCACATTTAGCAAAAAAAAATACCAATTATGAAATTTTATTTCTTATTTTTTTAATTAAACCTTGATTTATTAATTCTTTTTTAATAAGATAAGTCTATGAAAATATTCAAAAAATTCTGTTATCTGGAGGGGATAGTTTGAATCGGGCCATTTTACTTGTAAGTCATGGGAATTTAGCTTCGACTATGAAAGAAAGTGTAGAGCTTATAGCAGGGATACAGCAGCAACTCTTTGCATTGAGTATGGATGACCAAGTAACGTTAGATTCATTTTCAAGAGAACTAGAAGCAGCAGTCAATCAATTGTTGGATCGGTACAAAGAAATAATCATTCTGGCAGATATTAAGGGGGGAACCCCATGCAATGCAGCTACACTTCAAGTGTTGAAAAATAGCCGGGTACAAGTAATCGCTGGTTTCCATTTAGGTTTAGTTATTGAATCTTGCCTTTCACCTGTAAGTCCCAAAGAGCTTTTGGATAATACTTCCCGGAGTATTTGCCATATAAACTCTACAGTTAACCCCATAAATATTAAGGAGGAATTGTAATGAGCATCGTTGTAACCCGTATCGATGAACGCCTTATACATGGGCAAGTTGCTTATTCATGGAGTGTTGCTTATCAAGTCACAGAATTTATTGTAATTGATGATGGCGTCGCAAACGACCCGACGCAACTTTTGTTACTTAGCATGGCAGTCCCTTCAGGAAAAAGACATGCTATCCTATCTGTCGAAGATGCAGTGAAATATTTAGATGAGCAGTCAGATCTGGAAAAAACATTTATCGTAGTAAAAAGCCCTCGAGTCCTTTTATCTCTCATTGAAAAAGGGATCAATCTACCTTCAATAAATGTAGGTGGCATGTATTATAAAGAAGGAAAACAGGAAATTAGTAAAACCGTCTTTATGGATGAAGAAGATAAAGCTGTTTTTCTCAAGATTAGAGATCACGGAATCCCTTGTGAAATCAGGACCTCGCCTAATGATAAATCTATTAATTTATTTACCAAGATTTAGAAGTCGGAAAGGTAGTCAAAGTTAAAAGGAGGAGGAAAAGTGGAAATTGAATTAATATCAGCGATTTTGTTAAGTGGTTTTGTTGCAGTTCTCATGACCGAAAATTATGGGTATGGATATTGGATGATTAGCCGTCCCATTTTTGCTGGGCCATTATTGGGACTAATAATGGGAGACCTACAAACCGGATTAATTGTAGGGGCCAGTGTGGAATTGATGTTTATGGGTGTGTTACCGATTGGAGGCAGCGTTCCTCCTAATGCACAAATTGCTGGTCTAATAGGGACTATTTTTGCGATTAGCGCTGGGGGTAAGCCTGAAGTTGGAATTGCACTGGCATTACCAATCGGTATTTTAGCGCAACTTTTAATCATGCTAGCTTGGAATTTTAATATTTATCTAGTGCATCGGGCAGACAATGCTTTACAGGAACTTAATCTAAAAAGGGCAGAACGGCTACACCTTTCTGGAATAATCGTTTTTTTTACAGTTATGTTCATTCCCACTTTTTTAGCCATTTATTTTGGTAGTGGATTTGTAAATAATCTTGTAGACTTATTGCCTTCTTGGTTTATGGAAGGATTAAAGCTTACTGCAGGAATTCTACCTGCAATAGGGATGGCCATGCTCCTAAAAATGATGAACCTCAAGAAGTTTTGGTCATTTTTCCTAATTGGATTTGTTCTGGCAGTCTACTTGGAACAGAATGTACTTTCAATAGCCTTGTTGGGTCTTGGTATCGCGATTAGCATTTCAGCAGTGGGAACGAAAGGAAATGATAGTGAAATTTCCCGTCATTCCTCCCGGCAGCGAGAAGCTAAAACGACGATCCTGACAAGGAAAGATTTAATAAAAACATTCTTACGTTCTTTCTTCAGTATGACGTCTATAAATTATGAGCGTTATGGTAGTTTAGGATTCTGCTATGCGATATTGCCGGCACTCAAAAAACTCTATCCAAATAATCAGGATTTAAAAGAATCAGTTGTTCGTCATAATGAGTTTTTTAACTGCCATCCATATACTTCTAATGCCATCATAGGTGTTGCTCTTGCACTTGAAGAACAACGTGCGCTAGGAAACCCTATCACCTCAGAAACAATTTCTTCTACGAAAGCCGCATTGATGGGACCACTCTCTGGAATTGGTGATTCTGTTTTTAAAGCAACTTTTATGACTATTTTTGCAGCAATCGGCGCTGGTTTGGCGTTGGATGGAAATTTACTTGGACCCATTATATTTATCGTACCAAACGTCTTGCTAAATATTTTCTCTCGTTACTACGGCATTGTCTATGGGTACCAGTTTGGGATAAGCCTAATTCTAAAAATGAAAGACTCTGATATTCTAAATAAGTTTGTTCAGGGAGCTACCATCGTAGGATTAATGGTAACAGGATCTATGGTAGTTAATTTTGTTAAAGTAAGCGTGGCTGCTAAATGGAACTTTGGAGGCAAAGAAATAAATTTGCAAGAACTTCTTGATTCAATCTTACCTGGGCTTTTGCCCCTCCTCTTAACACTTGGTTTCTTATGGGCATTGTTTAAATATCAAAAGGCTATCTACTGGTTAATCTTACTTTCCTTTATTATAGGATTAGTTGGTAAATTCTTAGGAATTCTTTAGGTGGTAATTATGGATGAAAAAAACGTATTGGAAGCCATTAAGAATGGATTGATAGTGTCGTGCCAGGCTAGAATAGGATGGCCGATGTATGGGGCGGATATCATGGGCGCATTAAGCAAGGCTGCAGAAAAAGGAGGCGCCGTTGGTATTAGGGCTACCGGGCCTGAAAATATTAAAGCAATTAAAAAGGTAACAAAATTGCCTGTATTAGGTATTCACAAACAATGGATAGAAGAATGTGAAGTTTATATTACTCCTACCTATGAAAGTGCAACAAGCATCATTGAGGCTGGAGCGTCTATAGTAGCTTTAGATGGGACTCAACGAAAGCGCCCTCATGGAGAAACGCTAGAAAGTATCATAGGAAAAATCCATAGTGAGCATCCAAATATTTTAGTGATGGCAGATTGTGCGACTTTTGAAGAGGGACTAATCGCAGAAAAATTCGGTGCTGATATAGTAGCGACCACATTGTGTGGGTATACAGAGGAAACAAAATACGTGAAGGAGGTTGATTATGACCTTATTCGACAACTCTCTTCTGCCTTAAAAATCCCCATCATCGCTGAAGGGCATATTCATACTAAAGATCATGCTAGAAAAGCTATTGAAAGTGGTGCTTTTGCTGTCGTGGTAGGAACGGCCATTACTCGCCCTGAAATTATCACAAAAAGGTTTGTAGATGAGTTAAACCTGTTGGCTGAAAAATAGAAGTTTCAATATAATATATTTTGAGTATTTAAGTTTAACAGTCGGTTCCTGACTGACTGCCTTTTGATTAGTCGGTACCATCGCCTGGCATCTGCTACATAAAAATCAACGACTCTTTATCAAAAAAGAGCACCCAATGAATGTTTTTACATTTATCGGGTGCTCTTTTGGGTTTTGTTGGAATAAGGAGAAATCGACGTGTATGGGTTTTTCATTATCAGGAATGAGGTATTTAATCATCATTTTTAACATATGCAAACCTGAATTGCTTATGAATTAATACATATGCTTAATGATTGAATGTGTGGTGTTGATGATTGCAAATGGCGGTCTATTGCTATACACACTATATCCTCAAAGCTGGCATGAAAATTGCTTAATAAAGTTATAAGAATAAAAGTGAGGTGCAAAATGACAGGAGAAATTAAGATGATTGAAAAACGTCAATTGGATAATCCACTGCAAGAATTCCAGGATATTTTAAAAGAAGCCATTCAAGTTTTGGACTATCCAGATCTGGTTTTTGATTTTTTAAAAGCACCAATGCGTTTTCTTGAAGTATGTATTTCTATTCAAATGGATACTGGGGAGACAAGGATGTTTCAAGGATATCGGGCCCAACATAATGATGCTGCCGGTCCAACGAAAGGGGGGATTCGTTTTCACCCGGATGTCACTCCTGAAGAAGTTAAGGCATTGGCAGGTTGGATGAGTTTGAAATGCGGAATAACGGATCTCCCATATGGAGGGGCAAAGGGTGGCATTGTGTGTGATCCCAGACAGATGAGTTCATCAGAGCTAGAACGATTAAGCCGAGGGTATGTCAGGGCGGTCAGTCAAATAGTGGGACCTACAAAGGATATTCCGGCACCGGATATGTATACGAATTCTCAAATCATGGCCTGGATGCTAGATGAATACGATCACATCAGGGAATTCGATTCACCCGGCTTTATTACAGGAAAACCACTCACATTAGGTGGATCGAAGGGCAGGGAAAAGGCTACTTCCAAGGGAGTATTATATACACTTCAAATGATAATTGATTTAAAGGGGATTCCGATTGAAGGCATGCGGGTAATCATTCAGGGTTTCGGGAATGTCGGCAGTCATTTAGCTATGTATTTATATGAAATGGGGGCTAAGGTTGTCGGTATAGCAGATGAGCTTGGAGGTTTATATGACCCGAATGGCTTAGACGTTGCTTACCTTTTGGAGAACAGGGACTCTTTTGGGGTCATTTCGAATTTATACAAAGATACATTATCCAATCAAGAATTATTGGAAAAAGAGTGTGATGTGCTGATTCCCGCAGCTATTAGCGGGGTGATAAATAAAGATAATGCAAAACGATTAAAATGTGAAATTGTGATCGAAGCAGCAAATGGGCCGACAACAAAAGAAGCAATCAAGATTCTAGATGAAAAAGGCATAGTGCTAGTCCCGGATATTTTGGCGAATTCAGGAGGGGTGATAGTCTCGTATTTTGAATGGTGCCAGAACAACCAAGGTTATTACTGGACGGAAGAGCTTGTGGATGAACGATTGAAGGAAAAGATAACAGCCAGCTTTTTGAATGTCTATCATACTTCCCAAAAATATTCCGTGAACATGAAAGTAGCTGCATATATCGAAGGGATTCGTAAAATAGCAGAAGCATCCCGGCTTCGGGGGTGGGTCAGGTTCTAATGGAATTGGGGCTTACAAGAAAGGAGGCTATCCTTTGAATTTTGATATTCTATCCGAAAATAAAGAAAACCAGGCCATTCATCATTATTGCTTATTGTCACAAGATTATAGATATGATGTGACCATTGTATATTCGGCCCAATTTTTAGGTAAAGCAATGGTGACTTCCATTCAAAGCGGAAGAATGATCCTGTTGTGTGCCAATGATATTAATTTAGATCAGTACTGGGCACCGACCCTTGGAATTGAACAAGAAGATATACCGGACTTCCAAGACTTTCTCAAGTTAGTTCTACAATCTCCATTTCATTTTGAAGAATACTGAAGGAAGGAATGATGTAAATGTACGTTGATGTGATTCTTAGCCCTTGTGATGGCTCGGTTGAAAAAATTTCAATATCCAAAAATTCCAGATTCTACGAATGGGAACCGTTATTTCAGATAAAGAAGGCAGATGGAGGTGTGGAAATCATTGATATTGGTGTCAGCGGAGAGGTGGAGTCATTGGAGGTAATGGAGGGGGAACCAGTTGTGGCTGGAGAGGTCCTCGCCTATTTTAAAGAAGATTCATTCGTGACAGGCAGCGATTAATTTAAAACGAAAAAGAAGATGAAATGATTCATCTTCTTTTTCCGCTTATCCGTTTATCCTCCGCAGCACCTTTATTCATTGACCCCTATATCCCAATTTTGACGAAACCCGATTGCCAGTTTCCACCACATTCTCAATGAGGAACTCAAGTCTATCTTCTGTCAGGTTAAAGCTCACAAAACCAATGCTCACTGCCCCGTGCACTTCCCCAAAATGGTTCAGTATCGGAACGGCTACAGAGCATGTTCCTTCTGTCCGTTCGCTGTGACTGATTCCATATCCCTTCTTTTTAGTCTCTTGCAATATATCCCAAAAAGCTGCTCTTTCTTGAATAGGCAAAAGAGCATCTACGATTTTTTTAGCTTGATTATATGGCATATAGGCGAGCATCACTTTATTAGCAGCTCCAATATGCATAGGTACTCGTGAGCCAAGCTGGTCAAAAACCCGGATTTGGCTTTTTTCACTGTCGATTCGTTCGATAACGAGTGACTCCATACCGATTGGCTGGCTAAGATACACGCTTTCCTCCACTTTGTTCATCAGCCTTTCTAGTTCAGGCCTAATTTGACTGATGTAATCCATTTTGTCATACATACGCAAACCATTTTCGAGCCAAATATTCCCTAAACCATATTGTTTAGATTGTCCATCCTGTTGAATTAATCCATGCTTGGACATTGCTTTTAATAATCGATGCATGGAACTGACAGGAAGCTCACATTCTTGAGAAAGTTCCGTAATTGATAGCCAGTTTTCCGATGAATTGGAAACTAGCACTTTTATAACGTTCATGGCACGGTCAATCGATTGCATAAACAAACCACCTATCTTTCATTACAAGTTGAATAAAACTTTGATTTATTTGAATATTTAAAACATATTGACATTATACCAAATTTAATTTTATAATAAAAGAAAAAATTCCTATTAGCGGAAACGTTTTCCGTTGTGCGGAAAAAGGAGGGGGAGGCAGTGACATTTTGTTCGTCTATGTTCAAACCATTGGAACGTGTCATTGTAAAACATCCGAAAGAAGCTTTTATTAGTCAAGAGCATTTAAGCCAAGCATGGCAGAACTTCAACTTTGCGGAAGAGCCAGATTTCAACGAAGCCCTAACAGAGTATGGTGAATTTATTTCCATTTTGGAGAAATATGTTCCAAACATCGATTATTTGCCAGCATCTTCGCTAGTCGGCATTGACTCCTTATATGCCCATGATCCGGTCAAATTCACAAGCCAAGGAGCGATTATTTTAAAGTCCGGAAAAGAATTGAGGCAGCCTGAAGCTGATGTATATAAGGAATATTGTCTAGAAAAGAAAATCCCGATTATTGGGTATTTAACGGGTGAAGCGGTCGCGGATGGCGGTGATATCATTTGGCTTGATGATAAGACGCTTGTTGTCGGACATGGTTATCGTACAAACGCTGAAGCCATTCGGCAATTAAAAGAAATGACCACTCATCTAGTGGATGAATTCATCGTAGTTCAGCTACCGCATGATCAAGGTGAGGCGGAGTGTCTCCACCTTATGTCTTTCATCAGCATGGTCGACCATGATTTAGCGGTAGTTCATTCTCGGCTTATGCCAGTCTTTTTCAGAAAACTGCTTATTGAACGAGGCATTCAGCTTATCGAAGTGCCGGATGATGAGTATGTGAACTTAGGCTGCAATGTGCTTGCCATTGCTCCGCGGGTTTGTGTGATTTCTTCTGGTAACGCTTACACAAAGCAAAAGCTTCTTGATGAAGGAGCGACAGTTTATGAATATAAAGGGACAGAAATCAGTTACAAAGGCACTGGCGGTCCAACCTGTTTAACCTGTCCGGTGGTTCGTACAAATATTGAAGGGGGATTGGAATGAGTCAATTACTATGGGGTACTCCAGAAACGCTCCGTACCTTGTTATGTGAACTTGTTAGCTGGGAGAGCCGTACTCTTACATTAGGGGAACGGATGTTTCCGTATAAGCTGCAAGATAAATTGAGGGAGCTTGATTATTTTAAAAGGAATCCGGAGCACTTATCACTTCATGAAGCTGATTTAGGGAGAAATTTTGTCACTGCCTTCTATAAACATCCTGCAGCAAAGGAGACCGTTGTATTAATTAGCCACTTTGATACGGTTCATACTGAAGAATATGGTGATCTTGAGACTCTCGCTTTTCAACCGGAGGAGCTCACGAAAAAACTTCATGACAGGAAA
Source organism: Peribacillus sp. SIMBA_075 (assembly GCF_046534585.1). Lineage (NCBI taxonomy): Bacteria > Bacillati > Bacillota > Bacilli > Caryophanales > Bacillaceae > Peribacillus > Peribacillus sp. SIMBA_075. The sequence goes on from NZ_JAWRYN010000013.1 coordinate 9,623, forward strand.
GATGAACTACCGGAAGAAGCGCGCATTGATCTTGAATCGGGAAAGTACCTGTTTGGTAGAGGAACGATGGATATGAAAATGGGGCTTGCCCTTCATATGGCCATCATCGAAAAGGCAAGCAGTGAACAATGGCCGATCAATCTCCTGCTGTTAACGGTCCCTGATGAGGAAGTGAATTCTGCGGGTATGAGGGCTGCGGTTAAAGAACTTGTGACTTTACGCGATAAATATGACCTATCCTATAAAATGTTTTTTAATAGTGAACCGTCCTTTTCACAGAAACCGGGTGATAATAGACATTATATTTATTCCGGAACTTTGGGGAAAATCATGCCGGCTGCCCTTTTTTATGGGAAGGAAACTCATGTGGGTGAGCCATTAAAAGGCATGACGGCTAACTTTATAGCCTCGTTCCTCACGCAGCTCATGGAGTGGAACACTCTTTTTCTGGAAAGTGATCTTGGCGAGGAAACACCTTTACCCGTATCGCTTCAGCAAAAAGATCTAAAACTGCAATATTCAACACAGACACCTTATCGGGCAGCCGCGCTTTATAATGTGTTCATTATGAAAAGAACAGCTGCAGAAGTAATGGATCTATTCGAGCAAGTTGCAAACGAAGCAGCGATGAAATGCAATGAATCTTATAAAGAGCTTTGTCTGCGTGAACAAATCGAAGGTGTGGGCGAAGTGAAAGTATTGCGCTACGAAAAGTTACTTTCATATGCCAAGGGCAAATTTGGCGTGAATTTTGTTGAGCAAATAAAGAGTGATGTTAAAGAAAACATGGATTTGGATGAGCGGGAAAAATCAGTGCGGATCGCCGAAAAATTGATGATACAATGTCAGGAGCTTTCACCCGCCATTGTATTGCTGTTCGCACCGCCATATTATCCAGCCGTAAATACGTCCGCTGATCCGCTTATTATGGAATCTGTGAAATTAATGAAGGAAACTGCCAGCATGCTTGATGAAGAAGTCAGCCAAATTCATTATTTTAATGGCCTTTGCGATTTAAGCTATGTTCAATATAGTGATGAGTCTGATGGCTGGACGGCTTTTGAAAAAAATACACCAGTCTGGGGCGATACTTACAGCATTCCTTTTGCTGATATGCAAAAACTTCAGGCACCCGTACTTAATGTGGGTCCGTTCGGCAAGGATGCACACCAGCGTACTGAGCGCCTTCACATCGATAGCGCCTTCGTCCATACGCCAGTTATGCTGGAGAGGTTAATAAAGAGTATGTTTAAGTGTTTGGTTGAAAAGTGAGAGAGGGGATTCTGCACATCTGCAGGAAAAACCAGAAGATATCAGCTCATAAAGTATTAAACTTTAACTGGGGGCCTACTATGAATAACCAGCCTGAAGGTCAAATCACTTCCGAGCCGCTTAATCAAAAAAAAAGCCACTTAACCAACTGACGGAGTTACCGGAAAAAGGGATAAATCCTTTTGTCTTAATGTTCATCGTAATTGTAATAGTGACAGTTTTAACCTACAACTTACAGAAATTTCATTTAAAGCAGGGGAGTTGAAACTATTAATTTCCCACATTTTAAAAAGATAAGCTACTTATTTAGGAGGAATATATATGTTTAAACACGCGATTGTAAGGAAGATTGGAAAGAGCTTTGTAAATGGCTTAACAACATCGGATTTAGGAAACCCGGATTATGAAAAAGCGCTTGTACAGCACGAGGCTTATGTAGAAGCATTAAAACGCTGCGGTGTGAAAGTGACCGTTCTCGAAACGGATGAAAGATACCCTGATTCTACGTTTGTAGAAGATACTGCCGTGTTGACGCCAAAATGTGCCCTTGTAACCAATCCTGGTGCAGAAAGCCGGAATGGTGAGATTGATGAAATGAAAGAAGTTTTAAAGGACTTTTATGACACAATCGAATATATTCAATCTCCAGGTATGTTAGATGGCGGAGATGTCATGCAAGTTGAAGATCACTTCTATGTTGGCCTATCAACTAGAACAAATGAAGCAGGTGCTCTGCAATTCAAAGATATTATGGGTAAGTATGGTTATGATACGTCCATCATTCCCCTTAAGGAATTCTTTCATTTAAAAACGGGTGTCAATTACCTTGGAGACAATAATTTATTAGTGGCTGGGGAATTCATTAATCACGAGGCTTTTTCTGGCTTCAATCAAATAACCGTAAAACAGGAAGAAGGATATTCGGGTAACTGCGTCCGAATGAACGACTGCGTTATTGTCCCGAAAGGATTTGAAGGAACAAAGAAAAAAATTGAAGAGTTGGGATACACAGTGATTGAAGTGGAAATGTCAGAATTTCAAAAACAAGATGGCGGCCTTAGTTGTCTCTCATTGAGGTTCTAAGATGGTTTGGAAGAAGAACTAGGCTAATAGATAAGATAAGGACGTGATTTTATGGGGTATGGACTGGAAAATAATGATCAGCTGCAACGCTCAATGAAAAGACGCCATTTATTTATGCTCTCACTTGGCGGCGTTATTGGTACAGGGCTTTTTTTAAATGCTGGATATACAATTAACCAAGCGGGGGCCGGAGGGGCCCTGCTTGGTTATCTTGCCGGCGGTCTTATTTTGTATATGGTGATGGTCTGCCTTGGCGAGCTAGCCGTTCATATGCCGGTAACAGGTTCATTCCAAAAATATGCTGCCGAATATATTGGGCCTTCCGCTGGTTTTTCGCTAGGATGGATGTATTTCGTCGGTTCAGCCGCAACTGCGGGAGTTGAGTTTACGGCAGCAGGAATATTGATGAAACAATGGTTCCCCCATAGTCCCACCTGGATTTGGTGTGCTGTGTTCATTGTGCTTTTATTTACATTGAATGCATTAACGACAAGAGGTTTTGCAGAGGCGGAATATTGGTTTGCCGGAATAAAAATCGTTGCAGTGATTTTGTTTATCGTGATTGGCATCGCTGGCATCTTTGGTTTTGTCTCTTTATCTGATCGTCCAACCCCATTCTTTGAGAATCTAGCTCCTTCTGGTCTTTTTCCAGCAGGGGGCATTACAATTATCTTTGTGACAATGATGAATGTAATTTTTTCTTATCAAGGCTCTGAACTGATAGGAATAGCAGCAGGGGAAAGTGAAAAACCTGAAGAGAACATTCCTAAAGCCATTCGAAATGTACTTTTTAGAATCATTGTTTTTTACATTGCGTCCATTATTATCCTTTCTGCTATATTCCCTTCTTCTGAATTAGGCTTAATGGAAAGTCCTTTTGTAACTTTGATGAAGATAGCGGGGGTTCCTTATGCAGCAGGCATCATGAATTTCATTATTTTAACGGCTATTCTTTCTGTGGGGAATTCATGTCTTTATGCATCTACACGCTTGCTTTGGTCGATGGCCCATGATGGAATGGCACCTAAGATATTTGGTATTTTGTCCAATAGGAAAGTGCCATTGAATGCCCTTCTATTTACCATATCTTTTTCACTTCTATCGTTATTAACCAGCTTCATTGCTGCTGATACTGTGTTCGTGATACTCATGTCAATCGCGGGGATATCCGTCACGATCTCATGGATGGGAATTGCTTTATCGCAATACATGTTTCGAAGGAAATTTATAAAAGCAGGTGGGAAAATGGAAGAATTACAATACAAAGTGCCCTTTTATCCATTTGTCCCATTATTTTGTCTAGGCTTTTGCTTGCTGATTCTAGTATTCCTTGCCTTTGATCCTACTCAACGAGTTGGACTGATTTATGGAATAGGATTTTTGGTAGCCTGTATATTATTCTATAAATTTAAATTGGCTAAGAAAGTAGAGTCAAACACTAACTTTGAAAATGAAAAAATATTGTAATAAAGTTCTATAAGATTGCCCGTTCGTATTAAAAGGTTAGCCAGTTTATTTTACTGGTTGACCTTTTTATCTTTTAGTTACGGTCACTTGGATGATTATTACTGAATCGGAAGGAAAATACATACATTGTGACGAAGTAGAAGGAATATCTTAATAAAAAAGCAGAAGGAGGAATGCCAGATAACAAAGTGACTAACAACATCACAACGAGCTTAGAGGGCGGGATCTCGTCATGGAACGTATATTTGACGGGCCGCGGGACCGTGTTTTTAAAGCGTTTTCGAATTCTGAACGATTGGCTAGCTGGTGGGGACCGAGTGGGTGGCAAACGGAAAATCGGGAGTTTAATTTTAAGCCTGACGGCGTATGGCATTATTGCATGCGATGCACAGATGAAAAACAAGGTGAATTTTATGGCCAAGAATCTTGGGGGAAAGCTGTTTATCAAGAAATAATCGTACCGGAGAAGATTGTCTACACGGACATATTTGCAGGTGAAGAAGGCAACTCAGCCGGTGGTATGCCTGTTGCACTGGTAACGATGACGTTTGTTGAAAACGGGGGTTATACAAAACTTATCATAAGTTCTCGATTCGCTTCAGTCGAGGGACTTCAGCAATTGATGGGATTGGGTGTAGTCCAAGGATGCGCCTCACAATTTTATCGCCTCGATGACCTTCTTGAAAGGCTTCAGCAGATAGGGTAACAAGTAAAGGTGCTATTTAACAGCTTCAGTCATATAAGAAATGCGATTCTTACTTAAGCAGGATCGCTTTTTCTTAAGCTGCTAAGGGCAGTGAAGCATGTGGAAAATTAACTTTTTTTACTGCGTGACGGAAAAGAATATAATAAAATAGGGGGGAAAGAATGAAGATCAATCACATAAATTTAACAGTTAATGATGTTGCAGCATCAAGGGAGTTTTTAGAAAGGTACTTTGGATTGACATGTGCAGGAAGTCGTGGAGATGGGTTTGCTGCAATGAGAGATGATGATGGATCCATATTGACACTAATGAAAGGAAGCGATGTACAATACCCCAAGACCTTTCATGTTGGATTCATACAAGAAAATGAAGAACAAGTTAACAGGATCAATCAGCGATTGAAAGATGATGGATTCATGGTAAAACCTCCAAAACACTTACACGGATATACTTTCTATGTAGAAGCGCCTGGAGGATTTAACGTTGAAGTACTGTGTTAACGACTTACCTGGAAAGAACAGGATTTAATATTCCCTACATAAGCGTGGTCAATATCGAAAAATCAGTTGGGTCTAGAAATTGGCTGGCGTTAATGCCATTTTAAATCCTTTATGACATTCATGTATGAAAAAGCTGACTGCAAAAGCCCGTTCAAGACGGCTCATGACATCAGCTTTTCTTTTTTTTACCCTAGTCTCCAACCGGTTTGATAATGTATGGCTGCATCCTGAAATCAAACATGTATATTAAGCTGCTTACGGAGACGTTGCATTTCCGAATTGAAATAGGCTTTACTGTAATCACATCCAACAATAGCAACGATATTGCCGTCATCATCAATAATTGGCGCAAAGCTTGTTTTCCACTCACCGTATCTGTCTTCGTATATGGGAGTAACACCCGCTTTACCATTAAAAGCCTGGTAAGCGACATTAACCATCTCCGGGGGACCAATATATTCTTCCCCCGGTTCAATGACAAAGCCTTTGTCTGCAACGAGGTGAATCAGACGTCCATCCTCCGTCATGATAAATATAAAGACCCATTCAATTACGCCTTCCTTTTCTTGAATCATGGTAAGTTTTTGTTTTAATTTCTGGGAATAGGAAGTTTGCCGGTTCATATTTTTTTGTAGACTGATAACCTCTTCAGCTGGAATGATAGCTGCGGTTACAGCGGCAACGGAACGAAGCCGTTGATTTATTTGTTCTTCTAAAATGGCCCGTTTATTCACTGGTGAAAAGCTTGCTTCTTCAATTTTATTACGTAATTTTTTATATTTCCTGCTCATCGTCGGCTGACTGACTTCCAACACCTTTGCCGCTAGTTTTAATGATTTGTATTGTTCCATTGCCATGTTGATCAATTGTTCCTCCACAAGGTCGACTGCTTCTTGCAAGGGCATCAGAAAATCGATAACAGGTATTGAAGTGGGCTTGGGCCCTTTAAAAGGAAGGACCTCTTTAACCAAAGCAACATCCACTTCCGGCATTCCGCTTGTAACCACAAGCCTCTCAACTGTATTTTCAAGTTCGCGCACGTTACCGGGCCATTGATAGATACATAGTAAGTCGATTGCATCCGGGGCGAAAGCTACCTTTCGTTTGTACAGTGTATTGTACTTTTGTAAAAAAAATTGAACTAGATGAGGTATTTCATCTACACGATTCCTAAGCGGCGGAAGGTGGATAGGTACGACATGAAGACGATAATATAAGTCTTCTCGAAATTCACCTTTTTTCACCATTTTTTCGAGCGATTTATTTGTTGCGGCAATCACTTGAATATCAACAGGGTGTGAGGTCGTACTTCCAATTGGTGTAACAACGCGTTCCTGAAGGACGCGAAGCAGTTTTACCTGTACGTTAAGAGGTAACTCGCCCACTTCATCCAAGAATAAGATACCCTTATGGGCCAGTGTGAATTTTCCTTTGGCTCCGTCTTTCCTGGCGCTGGTAAAAGCCCCCTCTACGTAGCCAAACAGTTCGCTTTCAATCAAGTTTTCCGGGATGGCCCCGCAATTGACAGGTATAAATGGAAAGTCCCTTCTGTTACCCATATTATGTATAGCCCTGGCAGCTATTTCCTTTCCTACACCGGATTCCCCCAATAAAAGTACAGTTGCGCTGACATCACAAACCATTTGCATTTTATGCAGAACATCAAGCATGGGTTTACTGCGGATCACAAATGGAAAAGATGGCTTCTTCGATTCCAAGAAGGGTCCCGATTGAGTCCTTGATGCATCTGGATAAGAGTCTTTAATTTCTTTGTAGGCCCAGACCCATTCGCCAGATTCAATCGGGTATGCCGTCATCAGCATCTCCGGACCCTGCCATGAGGACTGCATGAAAGATCTTTTTTCATTTTTGCCCATTACCTCTTCTGCCAAGCTTGTAGAAAATAAATCTTGTTCAACATCCTTGATGGAACCGCCGACATTAGCGGATTTGACTGTATGAAATAAGGAATTCCCTGTTCCGGTTGATTTCAGTATTGTGCCATTTTTATCTGTCACAATAAGCTGATCGTAAATAGACAAGAGTGCAGAGGTGAAGTGATCCATTATGTCTACCTGCCTTTCATTTAACTTCCTAGTTTTTATATTACAGAAATTTCACAATTGTTCAATAGTTTCAAGAATGAATATTCTTCCTATTGGGAACCCCTGTTAGCAAAGTGTTTCTGGTTGGCATGGTTATTGCAATAAAGTAAAGAGAAGGGACTAATGCAAAGGAGGGAGAAGCTATTTTGAATAAAGAGAATCAGTTCCAGCAGAATATCAATTCTGAAGATCCCTTTATTAAAAATCTATATTCAGATTTGAATGAGCGGATCAATGCGTATGAACAGGAAGATGCCGTGAAAATCGACAAAATGAAATGGAAGGATGCGACAGGTTCTATTTTTCTCATGATTTTAATCATCTCTTACTTGGTCTATACATTTTTCTAAAGTAGTTTTGTTTAGCTCACCCAAAACAAATACAGTCTAGTTTCCAAGCGATACAATCATTATTTTATAGTTGGGAGAGAAGCGAGTGAGTAAAGAGAATTCCTCCATTTCAAAGGATGTGGCCTTTGGCTTTTTACCGGCAAGTAAAAGTGATCGGATTTTTAACCTTCGGGATTTAATTTTAGTACAGGTTGTTATTGGCCTCTCATCTTTTGGGCTGTTAACTGGTGGATACACAGGTACAATGCTTGATGCGAAGCAGTCACTTGCAGCGATTTTATTCGGTAACGCCTTCCCTATGCTGTTGATTGTTCCCATTACCCTTTATTTTGCGCGGTATGGCATAGATACTTTTGTAGGGTTTCGAAGTTCACTGGGGTATCTAGGATCCAATATCTTTTTCTTTGTTTTTCTTATTCTGACTCTCGGCTACATTTCCATTGCGCTTTTCATGTCCGGCCAGGCGTTAGCAGAGGCTGCTAATTGGATGGGGATGCCCGCCATTTTCTCAAGCCAAGCAACTGGAGCGCCGTTTTTCTCGATTTTACTCTTCATCTGTGCATTCCTTGTAACGGTGAGGGGACCGATAGCGATTCAAAAATATACCGCAGTAGCCGTTCCGGTATTTATGGTTCTCATGTTTGGCCTTCTTGCAATAGTATTGTTTGGCAAGGGTTTCACTAACGTTGCTCATATACTTCCTTCCGAGCCATTTGAATCGAATTCTCGTTCATTCGCGACAGCCCTGGAATTAAATATCGGTCTCGGCTTCTCATGGCTTCCATACCTTGGGCAATACAGCCGTTTATCTAAAACAGAAGGAGGAGCATTTAAAGCAGGATTCTACAGCTATGGAATCATCGTATGTATCGCTGCTTTAGTTGGGGCCCTTGCTGCATTAGTCGCTGGTTCACTTAATCCTTCTGACTGGATGTTTTCCATCGCAGGAAGTTGGGGCGGATTCATTGGCTTGATTTTACTTTCGGTTGGGAATGTTGGTGCAGCCATTTTCCTTATGTACTCACAAGCTGTCAGCTTTAAAACTGTATTCCCGAAAAAGTCATGGATGGTTGCGATGGGAACAACCGTACCGGCTATATTCTTACTTCTAAGCTCGACGTTCTACGATGCATTTGGTTCATTCATTGCTGTCATTTCCTTTATTATGGCTATTCTTGGCGGCATTGCCGTTGCAGATTACTTTTTTGTAAAGCGCCAACGCATTTCTATAAGGGATTTGTATGACACACAAGGCTCTTATACTTATTGGAAAGGCATCAACCCGTCGGCCGTTCTCACGGTGGTCATTGGAACGATCGTTTACTGGGCACTCTATAATCCATTGACTTTTGAAGCAAGTGACTTTTTCCTTCATACAGCTGCCGGAATTCCAACATACTTCGTCGCTTTAGTCACCTACTATGTTTCATCTAAATACATTTTCCGTTTTGAAGTTGACATGGAGCGTCCATCCGTTGAATTAAAGGAAGCTAAATAGATAAAAACTCACTTTAAAAAAACTAGGGAACGAGAGGAGATTGTTCAATGTTTACACAAAGTTTAGATTTCAAAACAACTGATTTAGATACATTCCCATTTCCATTCACTTCAGGTAACTATCGTTATTCAAACGATTTGAAAAGACTCTCAAACATTAACTGTATTGAAGTTACACCAGAATACAGACTCCAAGTGGAAACGAAGCGCCGTCTCCTTCAAGAACAGCCGCATATAAGGTTTCAATCTTTTTCACACACAATGGAAATGCAATGGGAAGTGTTGGAAATGCTCATCGACATGGCAGCTGATCGCTATCCGGAGCATTTCGAGGTCATTAAAGATGGAGACAACTGGACTTTCAAGAACCACATTTTCGGGGAATCCGATTCTTTCGTTTATGGCGATGCGACCACGCTTCCAAATGAGCCGCTGGATTATATAGGCCGCCATTTCCACAATGATTTTGTCTTAATGGTTCATCGCGATAGTAATTTCTATTTGGAAGTGGGGCAAGTTTCATACGCCGCACTCTTCTCAGCTAACTGGAATAAAGGCATGTCCTTTGATGAGATCCATGCACCCGTTCCATTTGTATCGCGGAAAGGCGATGAACTGGCAGATCGCGTTCGTAAGTTTTTATTATCCATTGAGCCTGGAAAGCCATGGACGCGCATCAACTGGAACCTGATGGCGGACCGTTGGGATGTCAACTATGAAACGATGGATGTCTGGGGACCGCAACGTTCTGAGATAACACCGGAAAATGCAGGTAAACTAGTACGTTTGCGTGTTGAAGAACAAAAATTTTATAACATGCCGCGAAGCAACGCCATTCTTTTCGTATTGAATACACAGTTCCTGCCACTGGAGGATTTGACATTGCGCCAGGAGTGGTTTGATCTGACATATAGCGTACTGCAGGATATTCCGGAACCTATGGCTGAATATAAAGGAATTGCCCCTTTTCTTCCGCAATCGGTCGAATATTTGAAGCGTATTGATGAAAAACAAAAAGCGAATCTAAACAAAAAGTAGGAGGATAGGGCATGTACAATAGTCCAGTATTGTTTGATAAATCCATTACGATCGTAAATCAATTTACTCCTCGGAATGAACGAAGAAAGTTTGTCATCATTTCTGATCAAGCTGGATATGAAAAGGCGAAACGTTTCACTTCTGAAATCGCAGGAACAGTGCCTGTTGAATGTCTTTCCATTAATGGAATGGAAGATAAAGAGGAGATTAAGAGATTCATCTTGGCACAAAAGATGGGCACCCAATTTTATATTGCGGCTGCATGGAACAATGCCGTAATGATCTTCTCGCTCGGGGTGAAAGCTGGCCTATCTGAAGCTGAGATCCAGACGGTGATTATCGGGCCTAAACGGCGGTACGTATATTGCATGAAATGTTTTGAAGTGTCGGAAGTCGAAGAAGAAGCAAAGATTGCAGAATGTGACCATTGCAGTGCAAGTCTTGAAATAGGACCTTTTTATTCTATAGTACGGGAAGGTTATATTGGTTACCCATTCATCCTAATCGGAAAAGAAGACGTAGGGAGCTGATCGTCATGCGGGTAGTAGGAAATATTCAAATGAAAGTAAACAAGATCATTCAAGAAACTCCATTCGTAAAACAATTCGAGTTGACACCAGTTGATGGAAAACCATTGCCTGCTTTTACAGGCGGTTCGCATTTGACCACATTCATGCCGGCCGGGGATACGATATTCGAGAGAGAATACTCCCTTATCAGCAACCCAAGGGACCGTATAAAATATGCCATTTCCATTCGGCGAGATGGGGCGTCACGTGGAGGCTCCGCTTTCTGGCATGATCATGTACAGTTAGATTCCAGGCTGGAAGTCAGTTTCCCTAAAAACAACTTCCCTCTCAGCTTTCGAGCAAAGCATCATGCCTTTTATGCAGCTGGAATCGGCATCACCCCATTTCTGGCAATGATGGAAGACATGGCTGCCGAAGGGCAAACCTTCGAACTCCATTATGCAGCACGCACACCGGAGTTATGTGCTTTTTATGATTTGTTAAAAGCCAAGTATCCTGATCAATGTACCTTTTATTTTTCGCAGGCAGAAGACAAACACAGAATGATGCCTGAGACGATGATGGATCATCGCATTGGCACACATGTTTACTTTTGCGGACCTCTCGAGATGGTACAAGAGTATCGAAAAGCTGCCAGTTCATATGGTTATCCGGAACATGCGATTCACTTCGAATTATTTGGGACAAAAAATGATGGGCCTCAAGATCCTTTCATTGTCGACCTTACAGATAGCGATCGGACCATTCACGTTCATGAAGGTGAAACTCTGCTTGATGCGCTTTTAAGGGAAGGAATTGATGCACCTTATTCTTGTAAAGTAGGCGGGTGCGGAAGTTGTGAGGTAGATGTTGCGGAAGGTGAAGTGGTTCACCGGGATAACTTCCTTAGCGAAGAAAACCGTCAAACACGCAAGTCAATCTTGACATGCTGCTCACGTGCGAAGGACGGCAGACTTGTCTTAAAACTTTAAAGATACCGTATAGGTTAAATAAAAAAAATGAAAACCGGAGGCATAAAACATGACAATTTTAGAAACGGCAGTTTTAGAACTGAAAAATTACATCAACGGTAAATGGCAGTCTGCATCTTCAAATGAAGTAATCAAGGTAATTAATCCTGCAACACAGGAAGTCATTGCAAGGGCTCCGCGTGCCACAAAGGAAGATACAGAAAATGCAATCACAGTTGCGAAAGCAGCTTTCGAAAGTGGAATCTGGTCAGGCCTAACAGCACAGGAGCGTGCTTCCTACCTATATAAAATTGCGGATAAAATTGATGAACGTGCGGAAGAGTTAACGATTCTTGAAACAATGGACAACGGGAAACTTAAAGCAGAGGCGGGTTTCGATATTGCTGATGCCGCGACGTGTTTCCGTTACTACGCTGGCTTAATCCTTCATCCAGAAGGTGAAACTTACCAAGTTCCCGCTCCCGTGCAGGCGATGGTTGTTCGTGAGCCAGTAGGTGTAGCCGGTTTAATTGTACCTTGGAATTTCCCTCTTTTAATGAGTGTCTGGAAAATCGCACCGGCACTTGCGGCAGGTAACACCATTGTTTATAAACCGGCTGAATTGACACCTGTAACAGCAATGAAATTATTTGAAATCCTAGAGGAAGTAGGCATCCCTAAAGGTGTGGCAAATATGGTGATGGGCCGCGGCACTGTTGTCGGTCAAACAATTGCAGAAAGCAAGGACGTTGACATTGTTTCATTTACGGGAAGTACGGATGTTGGCCGCTCTATCATGAAAGCGGCCGCGGGCAACTTAAAGAAAATTTCCCTTGAGCTTGGCGGTAAATCACCTAACATCGTTTTTGCAGATGCAGATTTAGAAACAGCCGTCGATTACGGATTATTTGGCATCTTCTTCGGTGCCGGCCAAGTATGTTCATCAGGTAGCCGCATTCTAGTTGAAGAAAGTATTTATGATGAATATGTAAAACAGTATGTGGAACGCGCAAATAAAATCAAAGTAGGACCTGGCCTTGCAGAGGACAGCAACATGGGGGCAATTGTCAGTGAAGCGCAGATGAATAGCATTTTGAACTATATTGAAATTGGCAAACAGGAAGGTGCGACACTAGCAGCAGGCGGTTACCGTCTTGTTGATGAAGGCCTTGACAAAGGATACTTCATTTCACCGACTGTCTTCACCGATGTAACACCTGACATGCGCATCGTACAAGAGGAAATCTTCGGACCAGTCGTTGTCATCCAAAAGTTTAAAGATGAAGAAGAAGCTATTAAACTTGCAAATGATACTGACTTCGGCCTTGCAGGCGGCGTCTTCACTAACAATGGCGCAAAAGGATTGCGCGTGATCAAGAAAGTACGGGCAGGCATCACTTGGGTAAATGATTATCATCCAACATATGTCGAGGCGCCATGGGGCGGTTACAAACAGAGCGGGATCGGACGCAGTTTAGGAAAATACGGCTTGGATGAATACCAGGAAATTAAACAAATCAACATTAATCTCGATGTAAAACCGGTCGGCTGGTTCCCAAATTAATCATATATCAGAGAGGAAGCAACCCTACTTTCTTTAATTAAACAAAAAAACCTAATCCAAATACGGATTAGGTCAGACTGTAGACAAACTCGATGAAAATCGAGTTTGTCTATTTTTTATGAGTTGTACAATTTGGCCGTTGATTTCTACTCCAGGCACTCGCTTTCCGCGGGCGGTCGGGGAGCCTCCTCGGCTTTCGCCTGCGGGGTCTCCCCTAGACGCGCTTTTCCCGCAGGAGTCTCGTACCTTCCGTTCCAATCAACTTTGTCTTATCTTTTAGGTAAACACTTTTGCCCTGAGTCGCTTTTGTTTTAAAATGGAAGTATTAAAACTTGAGGTGATGAGGATGCTTTCTAAACATGATTCTATTCAGCGAGATCAACTTTAAATGATTACGTTAGATCAACTGGAGGCTACCATTGACTTCACTTTCATTTATGACTTGGTGAAAGATATGTATTCAGAGGTAGGACGCCCAAGTATCTATCCAGTTATTTTAGTTAACTGACTTTCATTCAATATACCTTCGGTATTCGTTCCATGCGTAAAACGATTGAAGAAGTTGAAACGAATATGGCTTACCGTTGGTTCTTAGGCTATGGTTTCCATGATAAAGTACCTCCTACTCCACGTTCGGGAAAAATTATGAGCGACGCTTTAAAGATACAGACCTGTTTGAACAGATTTTCTATCGCATTTTAATGATAGCTGCTAATAAAAAGTTAATAAGTGCTGAACACGTTTTCGTGGATTCCACACATGTGAAAGCCAGTGCGAATAAACGGAAATTTGAAAAGAAAATCGTTCGTAAAGAAACACGAGCGTATCAAGGGCGTCTTCAAGAAGAAATCAATCAAGATCGTGAAAACCATGGAAAGAAGCCTTTTCCATCAGATAAATTTGATAAAGAAGAGACCAAAGAGATTAAAGAAAGTACAACGGATTCTGAGAGTGGCTACTATGTGAAAGATGAACGAACAAAACAGTTTGCCTATTCATTCCACGCGGCCGCAGACCGCAACGGTTTTGTATTGGGAACGATTGTAACACCTGGAAATATACATGACAGTCAGATCTTAGAGCCACTAGTTGAACAAGTGATTGAGAAAGTTGGAAAACCGGAAGCCGTTGCCGCAGATGCAGCTTATAAAACACCAGCGATTACAAGCTACCTATTAAACAAAGAAATCATACCAGCTTTTCCTTATACACGTCCTCGCACCAAAGAAGGATTTTTCTGCAAACAGGACTATGTATACGATGAACATTTTGTTACCTTTGTCCTTCGGGCGAAACTTTAAAGTATTCAACAACAAATAAAGAGGGCTATCGCGAGTACAAATCGCCAAAACAAATTTGTACAACATGCTCATTTTTATCTCAGTGTACAGAAAGCAAAGACTGTCAAAAAGTGGTGACACGGCATATTTGGCAAACACATGTGGAAGAGGCAGATCATCTGCGTCATCATCAAGATGTAAAACCTATATATGCAAAACGTAAAGAAACGATTGAGCGTGTATTCGCAGATGCAAAAGAAAAGCATGGTATGCGTTGGACTACTTTAAGGGGACTTAAAAAATTGTCGATGCAGGCGATGCTTACTTTCGCTGCCATTAATTTAAAGAAGATGGCCAATTGGACATGGCGAGGTCCAAAAATGGCCTAACATAGTGGGCTCGTAGAGCCCCAATCTCTTAACTTCAGGCAAAAATTCAAAGGGAATCTCAAAAAGGGGTTCGGAATTTTTTAATTCCGAACCCCTTTTGTCTACAAACTGACCTAATCCAAATACGGATTAGGTTTTTTCATACTGCCGAGAAACTTTTATAGCCCTAAAAAGGAATGTAAAGATGTTGTTTCTTAAGCTAATAATTACCGAGAAAATGGATTTGAGCATATAAAACACCATTGGAATGTTGAACTACCCACCAATTATCGGCTTACGGTCTGAGTGAATTAGGTGATGCCTAAGAACATTAGACGGGGGCCATAGCTAGATACCGAGTAAAGTTATGACGAATTAAATGAAAAACCCCCCTAAGACATTTCTTGAGGGGAAGGGAGGCTTTTATCTAACTTATTATATACTTGTTTCCTTACCAATTCGATGTGAAGGAGGGAAGGTCATGTTGCCAAGGATGACATCGAAGTCAGCTCCGGTAGCCTTGGGAACGTTACTTGTATTACCATGGAAAGTCTCATTTGCAAGTAAAGCGAAGGCCACCGCTTCTTTCGCTTCAGAAGAGTATCCCAACTCTTCTTGAGTCAATACTTGTATATAATTTCCAAGAAGTGATTGAATCATATTTAATAACGTTTTGTTGTAGCTGCCACCGCCGCCAATAATCACTTCTTCAATATTGGTCTTTGGAAAGATGAAATTTCGATAGTTCTCCACAATGGACTTTGCTGTAAACATCGTTACAGTTGCTAAAATATCTTGACTAGGAAGTGATTCAAACATCTTTAATAGTTTTACTACATATTGCTTGCCAAACAATTCCCTGCCAGTTGATTTTGGCGGAGGGGTCATAATATAAGGATGACTGATACAATAAGATAAAAGTTCGTCATTAATTTTTCCTTGTTTAGCTATGTTACCAGCTTCATCATAGTTTATATTGAACAATTGGCGGCATACTTCATCAATGATCATATTCCCAGGCCCTGTATCAAAAGCATACATGTCATTAAGCGAAGCTTGCTTCGGTAAGACGGTTACATTTCCAATGCCCCCTATGTTTTGAAGTAATCTTCCCTTCCCTTCACTTCTATATAGAATGTATTCGGTAAAAGGAACAAGAGGAGCTCCTTGTCCACCAGCTGCCATGTCCATCGTACGAAAATTAGAGATTACAAGTGTGTTTGTATCGTGAGCAATTACTGCGGCTTCCCCAATTTGCAAAGTGGAGGGTATATAATTTTGTTCTTTTAAAGGCTGGTGGTAAATCGTTTGGCCATGGGATCCTATAAGATCCAGTTTATCAATTGGAAATCTAGCTTTATGACAAACTTCCTTCACCGCATTGGCAAATAATTTTCCTAATTTAAAATTCAAACTGCATATTAACTGCACATTGGATGTGTCCGCAGATAAAGACTGCATAATTTCTTTTTCAATATCTTTTGGAAAAGGGCATGTCATGAACTCAATCACTTCCAGTTCAGTCTCGAGTCCACTATTATCCACCCGAACAAGTGCGGCATCAATTCCATCCAATGATGTTCCGGACATTAATCCAACTATGTACATCATCATTCCACCTACTTCGATTCTTTTATAATCCTGATTTAGCATGAACAGTATATGATACTAAGATAAGACCATTTCTAACATATTGTTTAATATATATCTTACGTCCATTGTTCACTGACATGCGCCACTTGAACCGTAAAGCTATTTATTGAAGATTATTTTACGTTTATATTAATCTGTTTAGTTTGTTTACTTTCATTGTGGGTTCGGTCTAAGGCAGTCACAACATATGTGTAAGTCTTTCCTTTTTCTACACTGGGGTCATTAAACAATTGTCGTTTATTTTCTTTATGCACTGTGGCAAGTAAGTTCGTTGAGTCATCTATATTTCCTTTTTTCTTCCCATCAAAACGATAAATGGCATAATAGGATGCATCTGATTGCTTGTGATCGTGAATTTCAAATTGTATTCCATCTCCAGCTTGTGTTGCCTTGCTCACCTTTGGTGCCTTTGGGGCATGATCATCAATCCAAGGCATGGCAGGAACCAATGCGGGATGCTTATAAATATCCTCGCTTAAGCGATTCTTTATCCCAAGGGGGTTTTTCCGTAAATCTTTGGCACTGAAATGCATGCTTCCATCAAATTCCTTATATGTTCGATTCAGTTTTAACTGGTTTGGCATTTCTTCAGGATTGAACCAGTTTTGGACACCATTGGACTCTGTATTAATTTTATAGTCTCCTTGTCCAATATAGAGTTGAACATTTTTACCCTCGACTTCTTTTGTCCACCAATCAAGAAGTTTGGCATAGTCAGCTACTGGCAATCCTATATTCCAATATAATTGAGGGGCAATGTAATCAATGTATTCATTATTGATCCACGTTCTGGTATCCGCATATAAATCATCATAATTCGTTTGTCCAGCGGCAGTGTCAGATCCTGTGGGATCAACTGTTTTGTTGCGCCAAACTCCAAAAGGACTTATACCAAACTTCACATATGATTTTTCTGCCTTGATTTCTTCATTTATCTCCTTAACAAGGTTATTTACATTATCCCTGCGCCAATCCTCCACATTTGTAAATCTATCTGCTCCATATTTTTGATAGGAAATTTCATCTGGGAAAGGTACTCCTGCAATCTTGTAGGGATAGAAATAATCGTCCATATGGACTGCATCAATATCATAATTCTTAACAACTTCCATTATTCCATCGATCACAAACCGTTGTACGCCAGGAATGCCTGGGTCAAAGTACAATTGTTGT
The DNA here is from genome assembly GCF_046534585.1 of Peribacillus sp. SIMBA_075. NCBI lineage: Bacteria > Bacillati > Bacillota > Bacilli > Caryophanales > Bacillaceae > Peribacillus > Peribacillus sp. SIMBA_075. Next base: position 27,159 of record NZ_JAWRYN010000013.1, read on the forward strand.
CCATATGGCATGACCCAATTCGGGTGCTTTCTAGCAGGATGTGATTCTGGAAGATTATCAATATCCGATAATTCAGCTGTCTTACCTAAAGGCATGGTAATGCGATATGGATTAAACCAGGCATGAAATTCCATATTACGATCATGTGCTGCCTCTACCATGAATGCAAGAGGGTCATACCCAGGGTCTTTTCCTTGGACTCCTGTTAAATATTTTGACCAAAGACCGTATTCAGAAGGGTAAAAAGCATCTGCAGTTGGTTTAATTTGCATAACGACAGCATTCATCCCCATTGCTTTTTGTTCATCCAAGTATTTTATGAATTCTTCTTTCTGTGCTGATATGGATAAACCGGGTTTGGACGGCCAGTCAATATTTAACACACTTGCAATCCAAGTTGCGCGCAGTTCCTGTTTTACATAAGTAGTTTGTTGGGGAATAGTCCCGGATTCTGCATTTGCAATCAAATCGGATGGAAGGAGAAGTGAACCTCCCACTAAAGCGGCTAGCGCTAATGATCCTAATTTTCTTTTTGTAATTCTTTCATTCATCAATAGTACAACCTCATTTCATTACTAATATTTATATTTAATTATTTGTAAGCGTTAACAAATAATGAATATATGAATTTGTCACCTATCCGAATAGAATTAATGTCTAATCAATAAAAGGATCATGGGTTTGGTTCATGAAAATAGCGGTTTACATTTTTAGTAGAAAGTTAAAATAATTTTATGTATCTTACGTTTATTCTAAAATTAATTTTTAAAAATGTATACACAATATTGAAATTAATTTTTAATAATGATATATTCTCTATAGCTAAAAAAGTTTCACCACTTTCACCACTGAAATAAAAAAGGATGATATGTATGCTAGAGCATTTAACGACAGAGCGCCGTAATGAAAAGACCATGAGTTTGGATGAAATGGGAACACTTGAATTTTTAGAGGTAATGAACGAAGAAGACATTAAAGTTGCCCATTGTGTGAAAAAAGAACTTCCGCAAATTTCTAAAGCCGTGGAGATGATCGTCGAAGCCATGAATAAAAACGGCAGATTAATTTACATGGGTGCAGGAACAAGCGGGCGCATCGGTTTATTGGATGCAGTAGAATGTCCACCGACATTCAATACCGATCCGAGTGAAGTAGTGGGTCTTATAGCTGGTGGGGAAAAGGCTTTCATTAAGGCAGTTGAAGGTGCTGAAGACAGTTTTGAATTAGGTCCTGAAGATTTGAAGAAAATCGAATTAACAAACAGGGACGTCGTAGTGGGCATTGCGGCTAGTGGACGCACTCCATATGTTATTGCTGGCTTGGAATATGCTAATCAAGTTGGTGCAGGAACTGTGTCGATAAGCTGTAACAAAGGTTCAGAAATAGGTAAGATTGCAAAAGTTGCGATTGAAGTAGTAAACGGGCCTGAAGTCCTGACGGGTTCTACACGTTTAAAAGCTGGAACATCACAAAAGTTAGTATGCAATATGCTTTCCACCGCCTCAATGGTTGGAGTGGGTAAAGTTTATGGTAACTTAATGGTAGATTTACAGTTAACTAATGAAAAGCTAGTTGAACGCGCAAAACGCATTATCATGGATGCTACTGACTGTAGCTATGAAATTGCAGATGAATTTTTAGAAAAGGCACATGCCCAGCCCAAAATTGCAATTGTCATGATTTTAACGAATGTATCGTATGAAGAAGCCTCAAATCGTTTAGTGAAGGCACAAGGATTCATAAGAAAAACGATTTAACGCTTTTAATAAAAAGGCTCTTTTCGTAAAGATTATTGTTTTTAAAACGAAACTATTTAAGGGTGATTGGAGCGGAAGTGCGAGACTCCTGCGGGCTCACCGCCCGCCCCGCGGAAAGCGAGCATCTGGAGGGGGAATCAACCACAACTCACTACCTGGTAAATAGCAACAAAGTATGTGAAAACAGCCAATAAAAAAAATAAAAAAAATTGGAGGAACAAAGAATGAAGGTTTTATTCGTATGTTCAGGTGGAATGTCTAGTGCAATCGTTGTAAGCGCTTTAAAAAAGGAGGGGGAAAAACAGGGTGTAACTATAGAAGTATTGGCAGTCGGCACTCAAGAATTTGATGCAGAAGTACGAAATGGCTGGGATGTTGCAATGGTAGCTCCGCAAGTCAAACATCGTTTCGATGGCTTTAAGGCATCTGCAGATGAAGCGGGCGTCCCATGTGAAGCCATACCAGCTCAAGCTTACAGCCCTCTTGGCGGACCTAAGCTACTAAAACTGGTAACGGAACTAGCAAAATAATAAACTAATTACTATTTCTTTTCACTAAACGTAAAAGGGGAAAACACGAATGGACAAGTTTGTAGCTTTTTTAGAAAATAATCTTTCAACACCTATGGCTAAATTGTCTGAGCAAAAACATTTACGTGCAATTCGGGATGGTGTGGTTTCTGCGTTACCATTCATCATTTTTGGCAGTTTATTCTTGATCATTGCATTTCCGCCCGTTGCAGCAGATACTGCATTAGGTGAATGGTCTGCAAAACATATAGCAGAAATTTTAATACCATATCGATTAACGATGTTTATCATGACGCTATATATTACTTTTGGTATAGGCTACAGCTTATCTCAAAGCTATAAACTTGATCCGCTATCTGGAGGTTTACTATCATTGGCAGCCTTCTTGTTCACAATTGGTGTAGAGATGATGGATGATGTGGGGTTTGTTTTGCCAATGACAAATCTCGGAGGCCATGGCCTTTTTGTAGGAATGCTTGTATCCATTTTTGCTGTCGAAATTCTACGTTTTTGTAAAACAAAAAATATCACGATTAAAATGCCGGATTCTGTTCCAACTTCAGTAGCTCGTTCATTTGAAGCATTAATTCCAGTTTCAATTGTCCTGCTTGTCATGACTTTAATTACAGTCGTTTTTGCTGTTGATTTACATTCACTCGTTGATAAAGCGGTTGCACCACTCATCAGTGCAGGCGACACATTGCCAGGTGTATTAATTCCAGTATTTTTGATTACATTCTTCTGGTCATTTGGTATTCATGGCGTTTCAGTGGTAGGTGCCGTAGCTCGTCCGGTATGGGAAGTGTACTTGGGGAATAACTCGGCGGCAGTTGCAGCTGGAAAGGCAATTCCCCACATCGCTCCTGAAACTTTCTTCCAATGGTTTATTTGGATTGGCGGGTCTGGTGCAACTTTGGGTTTAGTAATAGCCATGCTCTTAACGGCAAAGTCCACCTATAGTAAAGCAATGGGGAAAGCAACAATTGTTCCAAGCATTTTTAACATCAATGAACCTGTTATCTTTGGGATGCCAATTGTACTAAACCCGGTACTGATCATTCCATTTATCATTACACCGCTAATTGGTGCGACACTTGCATATATTGCAACATCCATCGGACTTGTGAACCCGACATATGTAATGGTTCCCTGGACATTGCCCGCTCCAATAGGCGCCTACCTTTCAACTGGCGGTGATTGGAGAGCCATCGTTCTCGTGATGGTGAATTTAACCATTTCCGTTATTGTTTATCTGCCATTCTTTAAGATGTACGATAAAAAGCTTTTAGCGCAGGAAAACATGGTAGAAACAACAGATAGTAAAAATATTGCTTTATAAGGAATGCCTAAAAGGGAGTTTGGGACTAAATGCTCCAAACTCCTTTTATGAATTGAGAGGGGGGAAAGGACATGACTTCAACTTCCAGAATCCACTTTTTTAGTTACAAAAGTGCCTTTCTATTTTTTAGCTTCATTCTTGTTTTTAATTTTATTTTTAACAGATTAATGGATGCCTTTGAAATAAATAAACAATTCTCACTATACTTGGGAAATACCTTTGCCATAAGCGCAGGATTAACGATGGTTGTTTGTTTTGTTGAAGGTAAGTTTAAAAACAAGAAACAAGCATCACTATTATTCTTGTCTTTATTAGCGGTAAGCGCACTGGTTTGTTATGCAATCATCTATAAATGAATGAAAAATTCAGATTAGCTTACGATGAGGTGTTAGGGGAATGGAAATGAAAAAAGGGCTGAAGATTGCCACAATCGGCGGAGGCTCCAGTTATACACCAGAATTAATAGAAGGTTTTATTAAACGATATGATGAGCTGCCTATTAGGGAACTGTGGTTAGTGGATATTGAGGCAGGAAAAGAAAAACTGGAGATTGTAGGAACATTGGCAAAACGGATGGTTGAAAAAGCAGGACTTCCAATGGAAATACATCTAACGTTAAACCGTCGTCAGGCCTTGCAAAATGCTGATTTTGTCACAACGCAAATGAGGGTGGGTTTACTTGATGCACGAATCAAGGACGAGCGGATCCCGTTGGAATTAGGCTTAATTGGTCAGGAAACAAATGGTGCAGGAGGATTGTCCAAGGCATTACGAACTATCCCCATTCTTCTGGAAATTGCAGAAGAAATGCAGGAGCTCTGCCCTGATGCATGGTTAATTAACTTCACAAACCCGGCTGGGATGGTAACGGAAGCCCTTCTCCGCTACAGCAAGCATAAAAAAGTCATTGGTGTATGCAATGTTCCATTTAATATGCATATGTCTATTTCCAACATGCTTGGTGTTGATATGAAAAGAGTGCACATAGATTTCGCAGGGTTAAACCATATGGTATTCGGGATGCATGTGTTCGTTGATGATCAAGAAGTAACAGATAAAGTGCTTGAAATGCTGGGCAATCCTGAAATTCAGCTGACGATGAAGAATATTGCCCCATTAGCTTGGAACAGAAGGTTTTTGAAATCTTTAGGTGTTGTGCCTTGCCCGTACCATCGTTATTATTACAAAACTAAAACGATTTTAGAAGAAGAGTTGGAAGCATTCAAATCTGGGGAAACTCGAGCAGAAGTTGTGAAAGAATTAGAAGTAGGTTTGTTTGACCTATATAAGGATGAAACCCTTGACATCAAGCCTCCACAACTAGAGCAGCGCGGTGGAGCTTACTATAGTGATGCAGCGTGTAATGTCATTTCTTCTATTTATAATGATAAAAAAGATATTCAAGTGCTAAATGTACAAAACAAAGGATCGCTTACTGATATTGATTATGATTCAGCTGTCGAAGTAAGCTGCATTGTCACCAAAAATGGACCAATTCCTTTGGCTATGGGTAAATTACCCGTACAAGTGCATGGCTTGATTCAACAAATCAAATCATTTGAAAGAATTGGTGCAGAGGCAGCCGTTACAGGTTCTTATGATAAAGCGTTATTAGCTTTAACGATTAACCCGCTTATTCCAAGTGATGACCTGGCGGAAATTGTTTTACAAAAACTGTTAAAAGTGCATCGAGAATACTTACCGCGATTCTTCAGTGAAAGTGCAGTATCGACATCAAGTTTCGTTGGATTACAGCAATCCAATGAAACTTCATAATCTAACATAAAATTGGAGTGTAGTGATATGTCAACTGAATTGAACAATAATGAAATGGAAATTTTTGAAATAATATCACATAGTGGAAATGCAAGAGGATTAGCATTCGAAGCACTAAAAGAAGCGGAAGAATTTAATTTTGAAAAGGCAGAGGATCTAATTAAACAGGGCCAGGAAGAATTGAACTTGGCCCATAAGACACAAACCAAGCTCATTCAAGCAGAATTGAATGGAGTTCCAAGTGAGAAAACTTTATTAATGATTCATGCACAGGATCACTTGATGACGGCAATGAGTGAACAAAAACTAATTGAACATATGATTCGCATTGTAAAAAAGCTAGCCCCACAACAGTAAAGAGGTGATTAAATAATGGGTAAACTCGGTATATCTATCTATCCAGAGCATTCAACCGTTGAAAAAGATATCGAATACATTGCACTTGCACACAAATATGGATTCAAAAAGATCTTTACTTGCCTGCTTTCTGTCGAAGGTGACAAAGAAAAGATTTTAAAAGAATTTAAAGAAACGATTCGTTTTGCCAATCAATTGAATATGGAAGTGATGGTCGATATTGCTCCCCGAGTATTCGGTTCACTAGGCATTTCTTATGATGACTTATCGTTTTTTGCAGAATTAGGTGCGTATGGAATCAGGCTGGACATAGGTTTCACAGGTAACGAAGAGTCGATTATGACACATAATCCATATGATCTAAAAATTGAAATAAACATGAGCAATGCAACAAAATATTTAGAAAATATTATCGATTACAAACCAAATAAAGAGAATTTAGTTGGATCGCATAACTTCTATCCTCATCGCTATGCAGGATTGGGCTATCCTCATTTTATAAAATGCTGTGAGTCATTCAAAAAGCATAATATCCGCACGGCAGCTTTCATAAGCTCCCATGCAGCAACGTACGGACCTTGGCCTATAATGGAAGGATTATGTACATTAGAAATGCACCGGGAATTACCCATTACAACTCAAGCGAAACACTTGTATGCGACAGGGTTGATTGATGATGTAATTATTGCGAATGCCTACGCATCTGAAGAAGAATTGAAGCAGCTTAGCCAGTTAAACAGAGGTCTATTAACATTTAATGTTAACCTTCACGAAACCATAACAACTTTAGAGAAAAAAATAGTATTGGAAGAATTCCATTTTTACCGTGGAGATGTTTCCGATTATCTTATTCGCTCGACTCAATCACGCGTGAAATATAAGAGCGACGAATTTAAACCAACATATACGCCTGATATTAGACGCGGTGATATTTTAATTGAAAATGAGCTCTATGGACAATATAAAGGGGAATTGCAGATTGCATTGAAGGAAATGAAGAATTCGGGAAAAACAAATGTAGTGGGCCGAATAGCAGAAGAGGAAATTTTTCTCCTCGATCATTTGGAACCATGGGGGAAATTCCAATTCAATATTAAATGATCAGGGAAGGAACGGTGATATTCCTTCCTTTTTTACTGAATAGGAGAATGATATGAATTATATTATCGGTGTTGACGGCGGGGGCACTAAAACTGAAGCAGCGGCTTATGATTTAGATGGTAATAAAATAAGTGAAGGCAAAGCTGGGTTTGGAAACCTGCTTATAAATGAAAAACAAGCCATCGCTAACATTATACAGGCAATTGAACAAAGCATAGCTCCTATTGATAATGGTAGCTGCCATTACATTTGCTTAGGATTAGCCGGGTATGGAGGAGTTGAAAATCCGCAGGGCATAAAAAGTGCATTAAGAAAGGCATTTAATGCCCCGTTCACGATTGTAAATGATGGAATTATCGCTCATGCTGCTTTACTAAAAGGAAATGATGGCATTTTGACCATATCCGGAACTGGATCTGTAAGTATCGGCATCCATAAAGGTATCGAGAAATCGGCTGGTGGCTGGGGACACATTCTTGGGGATGAAGGAAGTGGCTATTGGATCGCCATGCAGGCTTTTATAAAAATGACGAAAGAAGAGGATGAGGGAGATGACTATAGCCTTTTAACCGAGACAATACTTAAAAAACTTGGGCTTCATAGTGTTATGGAACTGAAGAAATTCATTTATTCCGCCACGAAATCCGAGATTGCCGCGTTTGTTCCCCTAATTGTCCAACATGCGGAGGAGGGCGATGGCTCCTCGCAAAATATTCTGAATCAGGCCGGGTACCACCTTTCAAAACAAACGCTTAAGGTTATCAAGAAGTTAAAGTTAAGTGAGAATGTTACAATTGCAATAAAAGGTAGCATATTGACAAATATACCATTGGTGCAAAGCTCTTTCATCAATCATATTAAACTTGAAAACCCAAATGTGAAATTTGTTGTAGAAGACGTATCAGCTACCTTGGGTTGTTACTACATAGCAATGAAGCATTTAAAGTAAGTAAAGATCAAGGAGAGTAAATCATATGCCCGTCCAAAATATTATATTGAGAATTGAAAGTTTATTGAACCAGTTGCCCAAATCAGAAAGGAAAATTGCACAATATATCTTAGAAAATCCACAAGAAATTATAAGAATGACGATACATGAATTAGCTGACCATGCCAATGCCAGCAGTTCGGCCGTAACGAGATTTTGTCATTCAATAAAAGTTAACAGTTTTTCGGAACTGAAGGTATCCCTATCATCCCTAATTTCCCAACCGGAGAAAAAAGGTTTCCATGACATTGAGCCTAATGAAACAATAGCGTCCATTAAAAATAAAATAGTCTCCAACTCTGTACAAGCTATACAAGAAACGGCACATTATTTGGATGAGGCCGTTCTTGACAATATCATTGAAACCATGAGGAGTGCAGATGTAATTTATGTCTATGGTTTAGGAGCTTCATGGCTCGTTGCTGAAGATATTACACAGAAATGGCTACGGTTAGGAAAAATTGTAAGTGCCAATCAAGACCCGCATATTACGGCCACTGCGCTTGCTGCATCATCAAAGAACACCGTTTTTTTCTGTATATCCAATAGTGGCGAAACTGAAGAAATTCTGGAACTCGTTGATATTGCTAAAGCATATGGAATTAAAACAATTGGTTTATCGCGGTTGGGGAACAATGGACTAACTAAAAAAGTTGATATGTCCCTAAATCATGTACGTGCACCGGAGGCTAAGTTCCGAAGTGCTGCAACAAGTTCGCTTTTTGCACAATTTCTAACGGTCAGCATTATTTTCTATGCGTATGTTTCAAAATTTTATAATGAAAATAAAAATGAAATTGAACGTTCAAGGGAATCTGTATTGAAATTCACCAAAAGAAATTTGGATACTTGAAGGAAGAGGATTTAAAAATGATGGAGGAGGGCATTCGCTTGGATTGTGAATGCGCAGATATATGCGGAAGAATCAAACATAGGATGTACGCTTTTTCAAGGAGTAAAGAAACGTTCCAGTATTTGGCCTAATTAAAACAGAGAAAAAGCCCTCCAAAAAGGTTTTGAAGGGCTTTTTGGCTGGCCAAAAATTAAAAACATGTTTTTTCCATTAATCGGCTTTTTTGATTACTCATGGTGTTTAGCATAAGAAGATTATTAGTAGGCGATACCTACACGTGATTTTATATAATCGCTACTTTTTATTAGACTAAATGTAAACTCTGCTGTATCCGGCACGGATATTTCTAAGCCGTCCTCCGGCAAAAAATTACCTTCTACACGATATTTACCTACACTTTCCCCATTCGGCAAATACGTAGGACAGACAATAGTCCATTCGAGTGGTGACTGTTTGAGCATATCGTAAACTTTATGATGTTCTACCGCTGCACGGGTAGACTTACGCTTTGATTCACTTGACTGATAACGCAATGAATTTGGGGTGGTTCTGCTTTGCAGGATACCTGCAGTTCCTATAGTGATAATTCGTTGTATTCCTTCTTCTTCCATTGCTTCGATAATTAGTGGCATACTTTCTGATAGAGTGGTTGTCCCATCAGTATTCAGCGCACTAATAACTACATCAATCCCATGCATTGCATGTGAGATATCACCTTTATTTAAAACATTACCTTGGATAATAGTTAAATTTTCACAATTTATTTGAAGCTTCTCTGGATTTCGAACTAATACAGTAACATGGTGTCTATCATGAAGGGCATAAGTAACTATTTGACCTCCAACTCGTCCAGATGCACCTAATATTAAAATATTCATGAGAATGAACCTCCTTTTTACAAATATTACACTACACTTTAAAAGTTATTATATCGTCTTTTTTAACTAATGATAGCCTTAGTGCAATAAGTCATCATAAGATAATCAAACTTTTTTATAAAGAAAAGGAAGAACCTATGAATAGGAGGAGAAATAAAGATGAAAAAAATGGCCCAGGTTCCAAAAACAGAAATTATTAACGATGATATAATGTTAGACTTTGGAGAAGAAGTCCCGATTTTTGGAATAGAGTTAGAAGGAGAAACTGCAAGGAAAATTGAACTGATTGCTAATAAAGTACACATTAGGAAGTTACTACTGATGGAAAGACTTATTATTCTTTTAGACTGAATGATGAAATAATAAGAAATTCAATTCCTCATCCTAATGTTGAATCAATAGTGTTTCATTTTTCGGATACTAACTGTGAAGATTTTTTAGGTATAGACCTTTTTGCTTCTAAGTCTTATTCCGAGCAGTACCTAATTGGTAAATAAATAGTTCTTCTTTTACTAACGGGTGCCTGTGCGGCCGAGCCTAGGTCGTATCATATAGCGGGTGGATTCCCGTCGAGTAAGAACTAGCCATTCGTTCGTAGCGAGTCTTGGAGGGCTAATGGTAACGTTAGTCTTTAAGCGTAGACAGTTAGGTGGCGGGCCGAAAGCCAAATGGTTGAAGGGATTGAGCTCCATAATGTTAGTAAATCGAGAGGGCTGATGCCTTACGCGCAGCAGAAAGCTATATTTTATCCTTCGTTAAGGGCAAGATGGATAAAACCTCTCTGGGGTCAGAGGACCTTGGCACGTTATACACATCGATATGATACGGCAACTCGGGAGACCCTACCGATCCGTGAAGGGAGTTGGGTAATGCCGTTGGAGGAAAGGCTAGCTACCAGTTATTGCCCTTACTAGGGAAACATTTACTACACTCAGAGGCAGAGGTAAATGGAAAAACGACTAAGGATAGCAGAATTAGCAAAATCTGAATCTGAGAGATTAGCTACATTTTGTGAATGGTAACTAGGAGGAGCCGTGTGCGTGAATAGCGCAAGCACGGTTCCGTGAGGTTCCCTTCTACTCGGCTAGCGTCATAAAAAGACCGCCAATTGGCGGCCTTTTGAACATTTGAACGTGCGATTCTTTACATAATCATACGTTTACTACAATAAACAAAATTACAGTCAAAAATAATCCCTTAAAATTTTTCTTTACTACTGCTTGTGCTCGGTCGGCAGTTGCGACGAAACTTTTAAAAAATATCACTATTTTCCCATTTCTTCGAAATAAATGAGAGAATAGTGATTTTAAAAATCCTTCACCTGGTCATTGGCGATCTCCCATTATTTGATTTCGATCGCCGAAGCCTTATTGTCCCAATCCGAAGCCATATTAGCAGTTTTACCATACCAATCGGAGTGTCTAAAGGAGACTCCTCTGCCATACCCTTGAGATGAAGTATGCTCCCACAGCGTCGTCGAATAGCTTGAAGAAGGTGACGCCGTACTTAAGGAGGAAATTCTGTCATTCCAGCTGGAAGACAAGTTTGTAAAACCGTCTCTCCAATAAATATAATTCCCACCTTTATTTTTATACTCATAGAAATCGGTACAACAAGAACCGCTGCCCATGGTAGTGACTTTGTTTTGAAGTCTCTGTTTATCTTTTTCGATAAATGCCAGCAAAGTTTCCCTGCTCGTAAATCCATATGCCAACCAATCGCCCTCGTTATTCTGTTTAGGAAGAACCATTGTTACTTTTATTTCTTTGTTAGATATGTTACTCACTTTGGCCTGGGAATCCACATCTTTTCCATCTACATTTAAATAATGGAACGATTTAATCGTATAATCCTTTTCTGCATTCGTCTCGGCCTTCGATACTGGTGTAAATCCCATGGCAACGAAAAGACAACATAATATTACGGAAAGACAAAGTTTTATTCGCAATTTCTCCACTCCCATATTATTGAAATTTAGATACTTTGGCCGGAAAAAGTGGAAGTTGACAGCCACTGCGTAAAATCTTGACGGAATATCCGATACCGGCTTGTACACGAATGGCTGAATTCCACTTTTATTAATATTCCCTCCTTCCGGCTTCGCTCCCCAGCCGTTTATACGAAATGTGTCAAAGGATGATTCTCCTCTAGTCTACAGTGTATATTATTTCCATACAAGGATATATTTTACTATATCGTTAATTTATCAGGAGGTAAATTCTCTTATTTTCAAAAGTGTTTTTTAAAGTATTTCACCATAACCAAGAAGCTATATACCAAAAAAAAACGAAAAACATACGCTAAGCAAATTTCGAAATAAAGAAAGCCGATTTTCCCTACACTAAGGAAGTATCAGCTTTTATTCGTTAAATCACTTATACAATAATTCGCTAATTTCTTTTTTCTAGTTCGAGTGAAATATAATACGACACTGGGTTCCTGGTTGAGGTTTACTATCTATGTGAAGATCTCCGCCATGAGCTATAAAAATTTTGTCTTGCAATAGCCAGCCCTAATCCAGTTCCAGAATTATTAGAAGATACATCGATTGTCGGTTACAAAAAGTTTAACGGAGGTGAAGGGGAGGACTTTTTATTAATATCAATGGGCAGTGAAAGAATGGGAAATACCATTTATCTTATTGAACTCCATCAGTTTGATACGAATATCTCTCGAAGCTCACTTATTCGCAGGATTTCATAACCCTTGTAATTGGATTTCCGGGTAATTGAAATGAGGTCAGATCATTTTGGCTTCATAAATAAAGGAGTCAGCACCACTCCATATTTTACCATGCAATGTACATCCCCACACCGTCCCTGGAGGCTTTCCCCCGTGGGTCAATTGCCCTCTCAATCCTTCGTCATGCCTATCCAAGGGGTGGAGGCCAGTTATGCTAACCTGATGGGTCACAGTGCCCTTTTGTTCAAGAAACCTTGTACTCTGTACATATTTGAAATCTTACGAATAAGAAAACATTAAAAATTAAAGTAGTTAATCTAACCAACATTTTAGAAAACAATACAAAAAGGGCCACCCAAAAGCTTCATGAGTGGCACCTTGATCTGACTTCCTTTGGTAAGAAATGACTCTGTCTTTGTCTTCTAGCTTTTTCTGAATCATTTAATCGGAGGATAGGTGAAAATGGTGGATTAGTTGGCTATAAAAACACCCCATTAGCGAGCACAATTCCTTCTCTAATATTCCTGTCCTTCTTTCGATTTTAGAAAAGAAACAACTGATTCATCTAATAATTTTTCCCGATTTGGATCTTCATTGACATCTGTATCCACTTCCATTTCTTGTTTAAGTATGCCGAAAGGATCATCTTCTGTATTTAATCGACTGTCCCGGCTTTTATGTTGGCCTGGATTATGGTCATTATTTTTTTGATTTGGCATATAAACTCCTTCTTTAACATGTATTTTTTATTTAGTATGAACATTTGAACCAAAATAAAATCCAATATTTTTTATGGATTATTTTCAATTTCAATCACGAACTGGGACCTGTAATTAATAATCTTCCGCTATCTTGTTGTTCTTGATGAAATGTTGAAACAGCATTCGAATTGTAAATCCTAAATTGCTTTAGGTATAGTTGATTGAATATTGAAAATACTGTAGTATTTATTTGTGGAAAATAATACCGAAACATCGTTTTCTATTCAAAACAAACATCGGAAGGAGGCTGGGACAGAATCCCCAGAGTAAAGTCAAATAATTTAAGGAGGATTTTGCTATGAAGAAAAGAATAAGGAATACCTCTATTAGTTTTTTGTTGGTAGTTTCAATCATACTATCATTATCATTATTACTTCCTTCTTTTGGCCAATCTGCTGGAATGCAATCGGATTTTAAAGTAACTCTATTAGGAACAGGTTCTCCTATTTTAAGTACATCCCGGTCCGGTCCCGCTACCCTTGTGGAAGTTGGTAATGAAAAACTCCTCTTTGATGCAGGACGTGGAACTGCTTTGCAATTATATAAAGCGAATATGTTACCAGGCAGTATTGACAAGTTATTCCTTTCACACTTGCATTCGGATCATACGATTGGCATCCCAGACATATGGCTTACAGGTTCTTTGCCAACAGGTGGGAAAAGAGAGCTAGCCTTTAACATTTGGGGACCTAAGGGAACAAAGAAAATGATGTTGCATATGAATAAAGCTTATAAAGCCGATTTGGATGCAAGGGAAGACTCTGGAAATGGAAACGTTGAAGGAGCGAGTATTATAGCACATGATATCAAGGAAGGCGTTGTGTATCAACAAAAGGGAATAGAGGTAATAGCTTTCAAGGTTGACCATAAATCAATTGAACCTGCTTTCGGTTATCGGGTTAATTACAAAGGACATTCAGTAGTTATCTCAGGTGACACCCGTTATAATGAAAATCCAATTCAATTTGCTAAAGGTGCTGACGTAGTCATTCATGAGGTTGCAGCCGCAAGACCTGATAATGAATCAGAATCGATATCCAATATTCTTGACCTTCACACTACACCCGAGGAAGCAGGTAAAGTCTTTAGCCAAATACAACCAAAGCTTGCTGTGTATTCACATATTGTATTATTAGGTGGATTAACAGAAGAAAAAGCTAATTTGCCCGGAAGAACAAAAGAAACATATGAAGGAACAGTTGTAGTAGGTGAGGATTTGATGTCCATAGAAATAGGCGATAAGGTACAAGTGCTGCACCCGTGAAACGATGATCACTCAGCGAAAAAATAATAAACGAGCTTCAGCCAATGCGATAAGCGTTTGGAACTGTGCTACCGTAAACATTTTGACATATAACCCAGGCTAAGACACTTTCAATAAAAAAACCGATATCCCTAGCGCACCGGCTCATGAATATCATGATATAAGGGCCTAAAAGTCCGCATCGAGTAAAAGCTTCTTAACCCCTTGACGCATAAAGACCCCTTGCCCAAAATGGACAGGGGATCTTTGTTTAAAGGCAAAGTATAATACAAGTTTAAGAGTTTCCAGCTCGAAATGTACTTTGAAAAATCATATTAGGGCAATCTTGGCCTTTATTATTCAAATGGCGCCTCGTTATTAAGCTAAACTATCTGCTAATCGGTTTTCTTTCCAAATGACTGTAATACCTAGGCCAATGACCATAATGACAGCAGCAAAAAGATAAGGATAGTGGATGTTTACGTCAAATAGTATTCCTCCCATTGCTGGTCCGAAGATATTCCCTAAGCTCGTATAGGTTGAGTTCATTCCAGCAACAAACCCTTGCTCTTTCCCGGCGGCTTTTGATAAAAATGTCGTCAATGCCGGACGAAGTAAGTCAAATGCAAGAAAGATGAAGCTAGTTACCACCAGTACTGCCAAAAAGCTAGATATCAATGTGGAAGCCACCGCGAATATTGCCCCGATGACTAAACATAATTGAATCAGTTTCTTTTCACCGAGGATATCTACCAGTTTTCCAAACATAAATACTTGGACAACAACTCCGAAGATTGAGCTAATTGTAATGATAGTTGCAATATCCTTCGGCGTGAAGCCAAATTTATGATCAGAAAATAGGCTGAAAACAGTTTCATATGCTGATAAACCAAAAGCAAGTACAAATACGATGATAAACGCAATAAAGTAAAGCGGGTTAAGTGATCTTTTTAAATCGTCTATAAAGTTTGTTTCTTTTGTATTAGCAGAAACTTCTGCAAGCTGTTCCTTTGTTAGCGGTTCTTTTAAAATAAATATTGATGCAAGGCATGCTAAAAAAGCAATGGCTGCCGCAAGAAAGAATGGCAAACGTATACCATATTCCGCAATAAAACCACCGATACCAGGTCCTATAATAAAGCCCAAGCTAATGGCGGCCGAAATATACCCCATTGCTTTTGGCCGTTCCTGAACTGATGTAATATCTGCAACATATGCAGTAACACCTGGCATAATAAAGGCGGCACTAATTCCCCCTAGGATCCTTGATATATATAACACGGATACGTTCGTGCCTATACCAAAGATAAGTTCTGAAACACCAAAAAGGAATAAGCCGATAATGATGATTTTCTTTCTGCCGTAACGGTCGACCCAACGACCTGCGAATGGTGACATAACAAGTTGTGATACTGCAAATACGGCAACAAGATAGCCCATCGTACTTCCTGATAAATGCATGATATTCATAAACGATGGCATTACGGGGATGATGAGTCCAATTCCTAGAAAGGCAATGAATATATTGCTTAGAAGAATAATTAATATCGCCTTTTGTTCATTAATTGGTTTATTCATGTATTAACACCTCTTTCTATGTGAATCATTTTTGTGAAATACCTCTCCAAAATACTTTCCAAGAGGATGCTAATTTATCGTTCAGCCGTTTCTCATCATTGCCGTATACAAGCTCCAGCATAATGGAATCAACTACTCCTAAGAAAGCAAAGGTCGGCGTAATTGCTGCTTCTTCGACGATTAATTTAGCATTGATCCAATCCTGAAATTTTCTTTCCAATATCGCCTGCACCTTTTCCTCGATATCCATGACTTCCTGTCCGATTGCTTTTTCAAGATGGGCTGGCGGAAAAAAGGACATACGCAGCCAAAACTTTAAATGCTCATTTTTTTGAAAGAGATCGATGATCAATTGTAGAAATCCGTATAAATCTTTTTCTGGATTTTTTGAATCAACTTTACTGAAATATTGGAGTTTTGAAGATAGCTCCGCCTCTTTCGCATCACGTAAAACTTTCAGAAAAAGATCATCCTTGCCTTTAAAATGGGCGTAAATGGATTGCTTTTTCATGCCGACTTCTTCAGCTATTAGAGATAGGGATGCTCCTTCATAACCATGGATCGTAAAATATTTTAAAGCTGCTACCTTAATTTCATCGCTTTTCAATAATATCACCTCTAATTTAACGAACGTTCGTCAGTTATATTAGCAAATTAAATAAATATAAGCAAGCGGTTTAGTTTATAGGAGGGTATTAAGCAACACTGTGGTGTGGAAAAACCTCCATAATCAAGCGCTTTTATTGAATGAAAGGAGCACAAAAGTAATCAAACTGTTTTTTTTTTATAATTGAATACTTATTTCATATAACAGAGGGTGCTGCGGCCGCTCTTGGGCAGTTTAGTTGTATGCTGATATAATATGAATAACAACAATTAAGCCGTTTCCATTTTTGGGAAAATGGTTTTTTGTGGTAATATATACAGGGATAGAATAATAGGGAGGGTAACTATGGAAGGGTTGGAAATTTACGATTTTTTAAGATTAGTTTTTATTACTTTAATAATTAGTTTATTTATAATTTCCATTATTTTATTTGCTAAGAAACGTCGTAACCTTGTTAATGGATTCACTGTTAGTATCATTTCAATAATGTCAATAATTGTTTCAAGTATTAATCTTATTATTATGGGATACATAGCTGATGAATTAAATTTAGCAGGAGACGTTATTTCCTTATATATGTTTCTTATAATTTTAGGGTTAAGTATATTTAATTTGTTTATTTACTTTAAAAAAACAGTATTTTTAGTGCCTAATAAATAAATTTTGTTCTGAATATAGGATTAGTAGACTGACGGGATGGAATATTGGTACTGTAAAGTAGCTATTGTTGTTGAATTTAATTCATTTTGGGTACAATCCTACTCTTTCTCCTGACAAAAAAGTGGTTAAATGGTCGAAACGCTAACCTTTTGACAGTTATCCTATAGGTTCCATATTTTAGCTTTTTGTTTATGTAATCGCACATCTATTCCTTGCTACATATGAAGGCATGCCTGGTATATTCTAATTACCAATTTAATAGGTTTCATAAGTGATGACAAAACAATAAAAGCAGTCTAATTTAAAAAGTTTGTAAAGGATTGCACTTAAAGTAATGGGTCGTTAGCACCCATATGAAGGCCGCCAAATGGCGGCCTTTTGTATGTTAAGTCAGAATATATGGTCGGATAGATAAATTATGTATATACTATAATTTTTTGTTAGGTCGAACAATCATTTTTTCAGATTTGATTGTTTATTTTCCAATGACATAAGAATAGTTTTCTCTCTAATCATAGCAGGTATTTGGATTCGGGGCCCTGAAATACTTCTTTGAGAAATTGCCCTTTCACCGCCCTAGATTCAAAGATTATTTATTTGATACCGTATTTGGCGGCCTTTTGAAATGTATAATGCTTGCAATAATCATGCATTCAAATTAGAGGGGAAATCAATACGGATTTGCTCGATAAGAAAAAGTGGAAGGTAACCCAATTAATAGTATTTTTGTGTTAAAGTAGTACATGGAATATTTATTATTGCAGAATTTTATAATTTCATTAAGAAGGAAGAAAATCTGCATGATTGTATGACTCTATTTTTAAAAGATATTTTTGGTTATAAGGAAGGGATTAAAATGGGGAAAAAATTATTAGGTAGTATGTTGCTTTTATTGCTGGGGATGGTTGGTTTTACTTTTTTACCTGGCTTAAAAGTTGAAGCGGCAGAGCAAGTGCACACCGTATCCTCCCAGGAAACGGTTGAATCGATTGCAGCGAATTATGATATATCGGCAGAGCAATTAATGAAGACGAATGGTTTACCGGATGGTACGTTATATGTGGGCCAGAAGTTAATCATTCAGACGGTTTATACTCCTTCCATCTATCAATGGACAGAGAGAGGGAAACAAATTGGGAATTATGCAAAAACTTTTATAGGATTTAAAAAAGCGGCTGAAGAAGAGACACCGATAAATGGGTTCGATTCTAGCGGGTTGATTTATTGGGTACTCTCCCGACAACAGGTGCCCATCGACCGTTTGTCAGTTGAAGGCTATTATAAGCAAGGAATGGTTACAGATACTCCTAAGGCTGGAGATGTTATATTTTTTCTGGAAAAGGAAAGCTCAAAAATCGTGACGGCTGGGATCTATCTGGGGGGGAATCAGTTTGTTAATTCTGGATATGGAGCAGAGACAGTTCAGGTGAGATCTATCACAGAAGAATATTTTGCACAATTCCAAGCCGAGTTTAAAACGTTTACACCTAAGGGAGAGCATGTCGTTAAAAATAATGAAACCCTTAAAAGCATTTCGGAAAATTACGGTGTATCTGTGGAAACAATCAAAAAGCGTAACGCTTTACCAACTGATAGTTTGATGCAGGGGCAGTATCTTCAAATATACAGCAGTCCCTTGTATCCATTTTATGCAAATCAAAAGGCTTCCTATGATAAAGCTCTTGATGTCATAAAGTATGCATATACTCTACGTGGATTTCCTTATGTTTTTGGTGAATACGACCCGATTATTGGAATGGATTGCAGCGGATTTATCTATTGGGTCATGAAGGAGCAGGGAATTTCCGTTAAACGAAGTTCGGCAGCGGACTACTATTCCTTGCTGCGGAAACTCAAAAATCCAGAGGCAGGGGACTTAGTATTTTTTAAAGAGTCAGATTTAAGTAAAGAGATAACCCACGTAGGTATTTATCTAGGGGATGGTCTCTTTATACATACAACAAAAAATACTGGCGTTCATATTTCTGATCTTACTTCAAGTTATTTTGAACAGAAGTTCGAAAGTTTTGGGCAAGTCCAAAACAATATGGACTAAGATAAAACGAGAGAATTAAGACTGCTTGGATTTTCTATTAATAGTTTCCCTTTAAGATACAATGGTATCTTAAGGGGATTTTTGGCTTAAAAAGGGCTAAAGGTTGAGGAATATACAAATGAAAAAATGAGCTGTCAAGATGAATCGGAAATGAATACATTGAGGATGCAAAATGTCTACTGCTTTTTAGTTCCGCAGGAAACAGGTTGACGGAGCAACCCTCTTATTGAAGTAGTTTTTCATTTCGTTCTTATTTGTCACAAATAATACCTGTTTTCGGATACCCAAATCTATTATGGAAATTTGGTTTCCCTACTTCTTCAAAGTTTCTATGCCACTTAAATCAGGATTCATGGAATCCATCCTACAATTTCTAAAATCGTCAAGATAATCTCAAAGACAATGAGAATGACAATGATCCATTCAACGAATAGCCCCCTTATCGAATGGCTGATGTTAGAAAACCCATCCATAATGTTATATAAAATTTCTGTTTTACTTTTCAAGATTTTATACCGATCATTCAATTCAAAAAAATTCAGCATCCTGTCATAAAATTCGCCCGCAACGCTGCTTGTCCATGTAATATCAGGTTTATCCAGAATCATGATATACGCAAGGGTATTATACTCGTGACGTACGATTTTTGCCGTCGTCCTCGCTAGTTCCTTGTTGCCGATTCTTAGCTTGCCTTTTTCCAGTCGGTCTATCATGGTTTCGAGCTTGTCATGGATTTTTCCGAGCTGTTCCTCAGTTTTTTCGAGTGCCACCGATTTTGCGAGAACAGTGGAAATTAATTCAGGGTAGAAAAATTCATATTTAGGCACCGCTACATATTCGTCGGTCAGCTTGATGTTATCAGTTTCTCTAATGTGAAGGCTGTAATCGTCCGTATATCGATCTACATGGACGAGATCAATATCAGGCTCGAACGATTGGATATAGGTTGAAAACTCTTTTATCTCATCAGCGTGTGAGGAATTAATGAAGACAATGCTGCCAAAGGAAAAAACCAGCACCTGTTGCGATTCATTCATCTTTTTATTAAGGATGGAATTTAGAATATCACCTTTGAGGATTAAAGGCTCTTCCCAGGTGAATTTTTTAGGAATGCCGCAATGAATGGCGATTTTGTTCAAATCAATTTCATTAGTGATTGCAAATGCTTTAAAGGTAATTGGTTTCATTTATATCACTCTCTTCGGCAAATTGGTCTTCATCTGAATTTATTCCATTCCTTACAAAAACATGCTTGAAGAATTCTTGAAGGTTGTTTTTCTTACAGCTAAACCAGCTAATAGTTTTTCGATGAAAAACTTAAAAAATTTCATGCTATGCTAAATTAGTGCATGCCTTCCACTGAACTATGTTTGGAAAGTTTCGTTCTATTATTTTGGCTGTTTTCACATACTTTGTTGCTATTTACCAGGTAGTGAGTTGTGGTTGATTTCCCCTCCAGATGCTCGCTTTCCTTGGTGCGGGCGGTGAGCCTCCTCGGCGTAAACGCCTGTGGGGTCTCACCTGTCCCGCTGCTCCCGCAGGAGTCTCGCACTTCCGCTCCAATCAGCCTTAAATAGTTTCGTTTTAAAAACAACAATCTTTACGAAAAGAGCCATTATTTTTTATCCAAGAATGCTTGAACCTGACTTTCACCTTTTACCAAATCCAGACCAATGACTGGATTCTTCGCTATCTCCTCCTTAAAATTCAATTAACCGGTCATCCTTATGGTTAAATGAATTTTGAAGAAATGCTGTTAGTTTGTCGAGTTACTTCTCCCGCGTCTTCTTTACTTGTTCCCTTAACGATGATGAAAACGTAATACTTTAGAAGAATTCTCATTTAACTTAATACATCATCTTAAAATTGATTGATTTACAATATGGGCAATTACAATAAATTGCCCGTTTTCAAGTTAAGCTAAATGGAACATAATGATTTTTTTTATTCTTTTCCGTTTCCTCAACAATACTGAATTCGTAATCATCTATTGTAAGTGGATTTGCTTACTTTTTTTAATTAAAAAACGCTTACAAAAGTTACATAAGCTATAAAGTTTTTTGAAAATCACTTAAATTAAGGATAGCAAATAATAGGAGTCAAATAACAGGAGGTTAAAAAATGAAATCAGCAATGAAAATGAAACCGCTTCCTTATATTGAAGAAAAAGGAGATAACCAAAGCTTTTTATCCAAACTTAAAGAGGTGAAAGTAGGCGTTATTCCGCTACCTCTTTATATAGCCTTGGCGCTTATTATTTATGGTGCATCAGTATATAATCAGCTCCCGCCTGATATGATTGGTGGTTTTGCCGTTATCATGGTTATGGGAATTTTACTTGGGGATATAGGGTTGAAAATTCCTATAGTGAAAGATATTGGTGGTCCGGCGATTTTAGCGCTCTTAATCCCGTCTATTATGGTATTTTATAATTTGGTTAATCCGGCTGCAATGGAAGCGGTAACAACCTTGATGAAAACATCTAACTTCCTTTACCTTTATATATCTTGTTTAGTTGCAGGCAGTATTCTTGGTATGAACCGTCAAGTATTATTACAAGGATTTACGCGTATGTTTGTTCCACTCGTGGTAGGTACGCTTGTTGCTGTTGCAACGGGAGTTTTAGTAGGTTCAATGTTAGGATATGATCTAAAACATACATTCTTCTTTATTGTTGTACCAATTATTGGCGGAGGAATTGGAGAAGGAATCTTACCGCTTTCCCTGGCATATTCTCAAATTTTAGGTGCATCTGCTGAAACATTTGTATCCCAAATGATTCCGGCCGCTGTCATTGGAAATATCATAGCGATTATTTGTGCCGGTTTACTGAAACGTTTAGGGGAGAAAAAACCGGAACTTACTGGTAATGGTGTATTAGTGAAAACGAAAGGTGGCGACGGGATCACCCAAGAAACAAATATTAATAAACCAGTTGATTTTTCACTAATGGGTGCCGGATTATTGATTGCCTGCGGTTTCTTCATCTTCGGAAGCCTAGCGCATAAATTTCTTGGCATTCCAGGTCCTGTACTCATGATTGTAGCTGCAACACTTGTCAAATGTTTGAAAGTGATGCCTGCAAAAATGGAACAGGGCGCCTATCATTTATACAAATTTATTTCCACAAGTTTAACATGGCCTCTAATGGTTGGGTTAGGTATGCTCTATATCCCATTAGAAGATGTAGTCAAAATTATAACTCCAGCTTATGTTTTAGTTTGTTCTGTAGTTGTTATAACGATGGTAGGGACTGGGTATGTTGTTGGGAAATTTATGAATATGTATCCAGTTGATTCAGCGATTGTAACAGGCTGTCACAGCGGTTTAGGAGGAACAGGCGATGTAGCCATTTTATCCGCTTCCAACCGTATGTCATTAATGCCGTTTGCACAAGTTTCAACAAGACTTGGTGGTGCTGCCACTGTTATATTAGCAACACTCTTAATGAAATTATTAAGTTAAAAACTATAATAAAATAGTGTGAACGGATGATAAACTAAGTTTTTTAAGTCAAATGCGCCGATACTATATTGTTAAAATAACTCATTTTTGCCATAGCCAATCCGGTTCCGGAATAATGCCTTTAGAGGCAACAAAAGCGGGAGCACTTGTAGCAGGAACCGGACACTCGGGTTTCCCAAATCAAATCAATAATGTCCGCGCATTCCCTTGCATTTTGGTGGTACCTTTGACGTTCATGGGAAAACAATCAATGAGGATATGAAGCTTGTAGTTTATGCAATTGCTGGATTGAATTTCAGGACCTTTACGAGGAATATGTGATTCCAGATCTTTTTAATCGCCGAGTAGGAGCATATGTTACAGCAGCTGTTGCAAACGTCCAATGGAAACCGGTGTTTCACAAAACATTTCAATTGGACATTGAATGCCATTAAACAGGAGTGGACTTAGTATATCCAAGCCAAATTTGTTTAAATGGAAGTTGTTCAAAAATCGATGTAAGCGTTCCCTAATTTCTGATATAAAAAGTAAAAAGACTTATAAAGCGGATGCCCGTCCCTCCACCTTTTCTAGCTAGTCAATCATTATAGAATATTTTTTCATACAAACCACTAGTAAGAAAGGAGAGAGTAAATGTTCTTAAAAGAATTATCAAAAAATTGCTTAATGACCATTACCTATTATCAAAATGAATCGTTACAAAAATGCAAGGGCCGTATTTGTAATCTTGATTTACATCAACAAACCCTGTCTTTAAAAGTGGAACAGCAAAAGGTTTTGACCATTCGTTTATCCGGTATTAAGGAAATTCATGAATCGCTTTAATTCTGGTTCGAATTTTAAAGCTTGGAAATGATATTGTTTGATTCTTTTAGAATCATTAACTAAGCAACCAACTCAATAATCCTCAAATGGTAAAAAGGGGATTGAAAAAGTCGATTTAAAGTAAAAGGAGGCAAATCATCTGCCGTATGTAGATGATTCGCCTCTTTTTATTTATAGGCTCTTTTCGTAAAGACTGTTGTTATTAAAACGAAACTATTTAAAGTTGATTGGAGCGGAAGTTCGAGACTACTGCGGGAGCACCGCCGCCCCGCGGAAAGCGAGCATCTGGAGGGGAAATCAACCACAACTCACTACCTGGTAAATAGCAACAAAGTATGTGAAAACAGTCTAGTTATAAGACTTATAAATCTTTAGGTTTTACCACTTTTGTATTATTTTGCTGGTGGGTATACTAATATGATTGAAGCTATAGGCCAATTAGGTATGGCTAACAAAAAAATATTCAGGATTATGAAAATGCTGGTAAATGACAGCTTGCAAAGGGATACAGTGCCATGGGTTCCAAGAGAGTGGGGAGAGAAATTATGAAAGGAAGAAAATGGAGCCTACAAGCGACAATAACGATATTGGTTTGTAGTGTAGTAGCTCTTTCATTGCTCGTGACTGATTTACTAATCAGTAGAACAATAGCGGCGAGCATAGAAAAGGATCAGGAAGAAAAAGCAACCAATGTGGCGCGTATGGTAGCACATTCACAACTTGTAACGGAAACTTTGGGTAAGCAAGAAAAGGAAAGTTCTATTCAAGAGTTTGCAGAGGAAACCCGCCGTCTTACTAATGTACAATTTGTTGTGGTGATGGATATGAATAAAATTCGTAAGTCGCATCCCGATCCTGCCAAGATAGGAAAGCAATTCGTCGGCGGGGATGAGACGATTGCCTTACATGGAAAAGAACATATTTCTGTATCAAAGGGCACTTTAGGGACATCCCTTCGTTCCTTTACACCAATTTTCGACCGTAAGGGTAAGCAGCTAGGTGTTGTAGCGGTAGGTATTTCCTTAAATGACGTTCAAAAAGCAGTAAGTCAAGGTCGAAAAAATACCTATACGGGAACCTTATTTGGAATAGCAGCGGGTATTTTAGGTGCTATACTATTGGCAAGGTATGTCAGGAGAATTCTTTTTGGTCTGGAGCCCTTTGCTATAGCTAAGTTATTTCAAGAGCGAGATGCTATCTTGCAATCAGTAAGGGAGGGAATTATAGCCGTTGACCAGGAGTCCCGGATTACACTGGTAAACAAAACGGCTTTACGTTTATTCAATAAGGCAGGGTTAACTCAAGACCCGTTGGGAATGAAACTGGAAGAATACTTGTCGAACTCAAGACTGTGCCGGATATTGGAGACCGGGAAAACAGAGTTAGACGAAGAGATGGTTTTAAACGGTATCACTTTGGTGGTAAACCGTGTGCCGACTTTTTTAAATGACAAGATAGTGGGAGCTGTTTCGACATTCCGTGATAAAACAGAAATTCAACAACTGGCTGAACAATTGACTGGGGTACGTTCGTATGCAGAGGCGCTCCGTGCTCAATCTCATGAGTTTATGAATAAGCTGCATGTTATTTTAGGAATGTCACATATGGGTTATCATGATCAAATGACAAATTATATAAAGGAATTGGTAAATCATCGAAACAATGAAATTGATGCTATAACCAGAAATATAAAAGATCCTGTCCTGGCAGGATTTCTGATAGGAAAATTAAGTCATGCTCGTGAAGCCGATGCGGAGTTAAATATAACGAGCGAACGTCAAGTGCCTGAGCCGCTTAATTCTTATATGTCCCACGAGCTAATTACAATATTGGGGAATTTAATCGACAATGCTCTAGAATCACTAACAAGCTGTCCGCGTAAGCAAATAGAAGTGCATTTTGATTACGGAGAGGATATCTTAACAATCGAAGTAAAGGACACCGGAGTCGGGATGGAAAAGGGAACGCAAGATTATATGTTCGATAAAGGATTTTCTACTAAGGGAAAAGAAAGGGGATTAGGACTTTTTTTAGTCAGTCAAAGCCTGGAAAGGCTTGGTGGAGATTTAGAAATCTCCTCTAAGCCATCTCAAGGAACGAGATTTGTTGTTTATATACCATATGATTGCAAGGGTGATACAGAATGATACGTGTGCTCATCGTAGAGGACGATCCGATGGTAGCGGAGTTTAACAAACGCTACCTGGAGCAAGTAGAAGGATTTCAGCTAGTGTCTGTTGTTTCTTCTGTAAATGAAGCTTTAAACCTATTGGAGAAACAGACAATCGATTTAATTTTACTAGATATTTTTATACCTGGGATGAATGGATTGGATTTGTTGTTGCTTATAAGGGAAACAGGGATGAAAGCAGATGTAATTTTTATTACAGCTGCTTCGGATATGAATAGGATTCAAACAGCACTGCGGTACGGAGCAGTTGATTACTTAATTAAGCCCTTTGAATTTGACCGATTTAATGAAGCTTTATCAGCCTATCGAGAGAAATTCATGTTTATGAAAAATCAGCATGTATTAAGTCAAAAGGAGTTAGATCGGCAAATCCTTCACAAGAATCCAAGAGTAATGGCAGAAGAACTGCCGAAAGGATTGACACAAGGTACGTTACAAATAATATGGGAAACAGCACAAAGCATGGGTGGGTCTCCGTTTTCAACTGAAGAGATCGCAGGCCGTGTCGGCATCTCAAGGGTATCGGTAAGAAAGTATTTAAAATTTTTGAGTGACATGGATGCTCTTTATGTTCAAGTTCATTATGGAACCATAGGGAGACCGATTTACCAATATAAGTATAATGAAGCAAAAGAAAATATAATTAAAAAATTCCTGTAAGCGGTCAATATTGGCCGCTTACTTTTTTTAGTTAACATTGGGATATTTTGATATAATAGGGTACCAAATGGACTCATTTAATATACGGGAATCAGGGGTTAAGAATCGGTGGACCGTGAAAGACAGAATAACCGAATCCAAAAGGTGCTTGAAGGTGCAAATATCAAATTAGGGCTCTGTCGTAGCATTGCAAGGTCAGTATCATCGAGGACAGATTAACTCATGACTTCGAGCAGATGGTTTTGAACCTGTTAATATTGACTTTATTCTTTTGTGAGATAGATGTATTCGGTGGGAGCCTTGTTAAATATTAGTTTATGATATATGCGTCTATGTTCCTCTAACAGGTACGTTCGCATGATAAGATCGGCCATAACAAGCGAAGCTATGACACTACATGGAGTACTAGGGCTGCTGGTTAATTAGTAGCGGAGAAAAAATAATGAATTCAGGTAGTTGGTCTGGACGTGGATTTAGAACCTCATAAGATTAGAGGAAATCAGTTTTTAGACCTTCGGAATTTGACAAGACAACAGGAAATCGTAACAAATATGTATGTGGAAGCTAAACTTCCGTTTCATCCCACTTAAGATCAAGTGTTTCTTTTAATATGGAAAGTTTTTGGCGATCTATATTCAAGGGCTTCTTTATTGATATAAAACACTTTTTTATTTCATACTATTCCTCCTTCAAAATTGATACATATTCATAAATAATCATGCTTATAGCAAATAAACTTTTCTATTCAATATACAGGGAAACAACTATAGACATGATGTCTGCTCAGTTATAGATGATTAAATCACATAGCTAATCCCATACTACCAATGAATATTTAGAACAGATTCACTACAAGCATGATCACTAATAAATTGTTCGGAATTCTTTATTTTTCATTCAGTGATTTACATTACGCTTTCTTAAGTCTCTTTGATCATAACTTTTTGTATTTTAGCACCAGAATCTTCCTCAGAGACTTGCCCCACACGTTTTATAAAAAACGAAAGAATTAATCCAATTAGTCCAATTCCGATAATTACAACATAAGCATCATTAATGCCCTGAATGGTGGCTTCTGTTATCATTTGTTTTTGACTTGCCATATTTCCGCCAGTGGACATCATTTCCTTAAAATGTGTTTCGGTGCGGTTCGTCATTACTGTTACAAGAAGGGAAGTACCAACTGCGCCTGCTACTTGCCTAATGGTATTGGATATTGCTGTACCATGAGCAGTCAAGCTTGAAGGCAATTGATTTAAACCTGCTGTTTGAATAGGCATAAGCATCAGCGCCATTCCAATTCGACGGCCCGTAGACATGAGAACTAAATAGGTATAGCTAGTTGAATCTGTCAAATCAATAAATCCGATAGTTGTAATAATCGTAATTATTAACCCAATTATGGACAGCCATTTTGCACCATATCGATCAAACAGCCTACCTGTAATAGGCATTAAGAATCCCATCACAAGCGCACCGGGGAGAAGTAACAATCCGGATTCTAAAGCTGTGTAGCCGCGTGCACTTTGCAAGTACAGTGGAAGCAACATCATATCTGCATACATAACCATGGTAACCGCAATGTTGATAATGGTTGTAAGGGAGAACATATTGTACTTGAAGGCCCGCAGATCCAACAAGGGATTCTGAGAAGTTAACTGCCTCCGGGTAAAAAGTCCAAGTGCTGAGACTCCTACGGCAATAGATACAAGCACTTCACTGCTGGACCAGCCTACACTGCCGGCTCGGCTGAAGCCATATAACAGAGTACCAAACCCTATAGTAGAAAGGATTACACTTATAATGTCCATCTTGGTGATAACTTGTTCCGAGACGTTCTTCAGGTAAATAAAGCCGAAGATAATCACCAAAAGGGTAAACGGAATCATGCCGTAGAACATTAATTCCCATTCATAGTTTTCCAGGATATATCCTGCTAGAGTAGGACCGATGGCAGGCGCAAAAATGATCGCAAAGCCTACCATTCCCATGGCTGCACCTCTTTTATTGGGAGGATAGATTGTGAAAATGACATTCGTAAGTAGTGGCATAATGATGCCAGCTCCCGCTGCCTGAATCATGCGCCCAGTCAAAAGAACCGGAAAGGTTGTTGCTACAGCAGATACGATCGTACCTGCAAGAAAGATTAGCATCGAAGCTAGAAAAAGCTGGCGGGTGGTGAACCTTCGCATGAAATACGCTGTGATAGGAATTAGAATACCATTCACTAGCAAATAGCCAGTTGTCAGCCATTGTGCAGTTGCCGCCGAAATATTAAAATCAACCATTAGTTCTGGGGTTGCAACGCTCATGATTGTCTGATTTAGCGTGGCTAGAAAAGCCCCCAAAATCATAATGAACAAGATAGGTCCTTTTTTAATCGACCTACTAGTTGTATTGATACCTTTACTCAACCTACAAACTTCCTTTCTATTTCTCACTAGATTTATTTTACAATGTGTAAGATAATTAACACTGCATAAAACAGATTATAGTTAGGAATTCCCGTTCTTACAATTTACAATAAAATGCAAAATGTAAATTAGTTTACACTAAACCTAATTGTGTTGTTTATTTGAGGAATATAGTACATTACCTAAAGAAATTGTATATTTTAATACCAAGGAGAAAGGAAAGTAAAATGATGGATAATTACAAGGGTCATACAGATCCCCGAATTCTTCGTACGCGGCTTTTAATAAAAGAGGCTTTTATTGATTTGCTGCAGGAAATGGATATTGAGAGAATGTCTGTTAGCCGCATAGCGGAGCGCGCTACAATTAGCCGTGTTACGTTTTACCTCCATTATCGGGATATACCCGATATGTTAGAAAAAATGGCTGATGATATGATTGAAGATATTCAGCCCGCTGTGAACAGTCAGCCTGTGAACGAGGGTACTGCCGACGATACGGATTTTGTAATGCTGGTGCGGATGCTTGATCATATTGCTAAACATGCTAAATTTTATAAAGTGATATTAGGTTCGAAGAGGGTACCTATCTTCACTGAACGCTTGTTAAATATGCTAACTGAAATAATAACTGCAAGGTTAGATGTTTTGGGAAATGATTCTTACTTTTATAAAGCAGGAATTCAAAAGGATATAGCAATTTGGCACGGATCTTCAGCATTGATAGGCACTATCGTTTCTTGGCTGCGAAACGACATGCCGTATACACCGCATTTTCTCGCAAAACAGCACTTCTTGCTCTACCATTTTCAAGATAAAAATTCTTAATTCGTTATAATTAGAATTCCTGGTATCTGTGGTAAAGACTGTTGGCAAAAGGGGTGCTATCTTCGTGTTAAACCAAAGTTGATTGAAATTAGACTCCTGCGGGGAAACCGTGTACAAGCGAGACCCCGTAGGCGTAAAGGGCACCGAGGGCGGATGGCCCGCCCGAAAGCGAGTGCCTGTAATGGAAATCAACGTTCAAATTTTACAAAACCTCAAAAAAACTGTAGACAAACTCAATTATTTATCGAGTTTGTCTACAGTCTGAAAAGAGCATATGTATATCCTCTTTTTACTTAACATTTATCCAATTAAGATTTTTTCTTCTGCATAACGAATTTTTGATTTATCATTTGAATGAATGGCAATTGCAAACGCCATAGTCAGAGGTCCAATCCTGCCCACCAACATCATAATTGTAATCAAAATACGTCCGATAGGGCTTAGGTCCCCAGTAAATCCAGCACTTAATCCAACTGTTCCAAAAGCAGAGACCGTTTCAAATACTATCTTGGACATGTCAGCCCCTTTTTCTGTTATAGTTAGTAAAAACAAAATAATAAAAATAAATATTACCCCAGAAACAGCAATTGATAAAGCTCTAAACACCTGAGATTTTGGTATTCTTCGTTTAAAAATGCTTATATCTTCCTTATTGGTTATGACTGCCCATAGGGCAAAAAGTAACAAAGCAAAAGTCGTTACTTTTATTCCGCCACCTGTTGACCCTGAAGCTGCCCCTATAAACATTAATCCCATCATAAATACTTGAGAACTTAATGTAAGTTGGCTTATATCGACTGTATTGAAGCCAGCAGTACGGGGTACAACTCCTTGAAAATAAGCAGCCCACCATTTATCCACTATATCCAATGTTCCTAATGTAGCAGAATTATTGAATTCTAAGCCAAAAATGATAATAGTACTCACCACATTTAACAGTAAGGTAAATAATAACGTAATTTTGGTGTGTAAGGATAATCTTTTTATTTTTAATTTTTTCTGTTCATATATATCCGTAATTACAAAAAATCCGATTCCCCCAAGCATAAACAACATAGTAATAGTAAGATTTATAGTTGGGTCGCCTACCCACTTACTCAAGCTATCAGGTTCTAAGCCAAACCCTGCGTTGTTAAAAGCCGAGATAGAATGAAATATTCCATAATAAACGGATTTTCCCCAACTCATTTCCTGTGACCAGCGAATGGCGAGAGCAACAGCACCTATGGTTTCAATAATTAACGTAATGATAATAATTCGTTGAACTAGTTTGATTACCCCTTGAACGGAAAACGTGTTCAAAGACTCTTGAAGCAATAATCTTTGTTTCAAGCCAATCCTTTTCCCTATGATAATAAACATCAGTATACTGCTGGTCATAAATCCCCAGCCACCCAATTGAATTAGAATGAGCAAAACGATCTGTCCAAACAATGTAAACGTGGTACCAGTGTCCACAACTCCTAATCCCGTTACACATACAGCAGAAGTAGATTCAAAAAGGGCGTCAATTAAACTGAGATGATGCCTGTCCCTAGTAGCCGCAGGTATCATTAATAAACACGTTCCAATAAAAATTAACCCTGAAAAACCAAACAATAGAATATGTGCTGGGTGAAGTTTAATAATGTTAAACCTACGGTGTTTTTTACTTGAATGTAGCATAGTTATCTCCTTTTTCTTAGGAATTATATCGTCCATCCTATCTTATATCTTGGTACTTGAACTTTAGGTTAAGTAAAGATCATAATAGAAAGAAAATATAACCCTTTAAGCCCACTGACAACATCTTAATGTGTTCAGCATGACACTGTTATTCTTCACCTGAAAATCTGGCTAGTTCCTCTTTGTCCCCGATCACCACTAATAAATCTCTTTTATGAATAATCTGATCTGGAGATGGGGAAATGATAATATCTCCTCCTCTTACGATGGCAATG
The DNA here is from genome assembly GCF_046534585.1 of Peribacillus sp. SIMBA_075. NCBI lineage: Bacteria > Bacillati > Bacillota > Bacilli > Caryophanales > Bacillaceae > Peribacillus > Peribacillus sp. SIMBA_075. The sequence continues at coordinate 58,647 of NZ_JAWRYN010000013.1, forward strand.
GCACTGATATTATATTTAGCACGAATATCAAGTTCCCGCAGACTTTTTTCAGCCATTCTTGAAGGGATTAATATTTCTTCTATATTGTATTTTTTTGACAGTTCAATATAGTTCAATAAATTTGGTGATAAGAGCTGATTTGCAACACGCTCTCCCATATCTCTTTCAGGATAGATGATCCAATCTGCCCCTACTTTGTCCAAAACCTGTCCATGTTGCTTACCTATAGCTTTCGCGATTACTTTTTTTACACCCAGCTCCTTTAGAAGCAAAACGGTTAAAATACTGGACTGCATATCACTCCCAATTGCTACGATTACACAATCAAAATTCCGAATTCCGACTTCTTTAAGTGTTTGCTCTTCCGTGGTATCCGCCACGACTGCATGAGTTACGTAAGGCCCAGCATCTTCTACTCGTTCTTCATTAACATCAATTCCTAAAACATCATGTCCAGCCTCTTGTAATCGTCGAGCAACACTAGTACCAAATCTTCCTAAACCAACAACTCCATATTGTTGTCTTCCCATTTTTATCTCACTCCTGATATCTTTGATTATCCAATCATTATTTTTCCTTTCGGCCGATGGATAGTATCCGGTTTATGCCTCATAGTTATTTCAAATGCAACTGTTAAAGATCTAATTCGCCCTGCATATATCTTGAAAATAAAGAGTACACCACTAATAGGAGATATTCTGGAGTTCTTCCCATGGATAAGTAACTGAAGTTTAGACGTTTATTATATATCCTATTTCACGCCGACAAAAGCGACTAATTTTTTGAGTGTCGTTCCCTGAACTAATAGAGAAAATACAACATTACTAAACGTCATCGCTAAAAGCAGCTCCCGCCCTTCAAACTCCGGTGTAACACTTAATATAAGAGCAATAGAAAGCGAACCTTTTAATCCTCCCCAGGCAATTACATGCTTCCAGGAAGTTGGGATGTTTTCATCAAAAGCAAGACTGATATACACGGCAGCAAATCGAGCCAGGAGTACGATTAAAATACTCCCAATAATTAACCATCCTTTATCTAAAAAATTAATGCTACTGACTTCTAACCCTACCAATAAGAAAATCAGTGCATTTGAGAGGAAGGCAACAATTCCCCAAAAGGAATTCATTTTCTCATGTGTCAGGTCAGACATTCCGATATTTTTCCCATAGGTCCCGAGGATTAAACCTGCTGTCACGACTGAGATCACACCTGAAACATGAAAATGTTCCCCAAGATCAAATGCACCATAAAAGAGAACCAGGGATAGACCGATTTCGATCAAATAATTGTCGATTTTGGACGTAATATGGGAAGCGATAAATCCGCCTATTCCACCGATAACGATACCTCCACTAACTACTTTTATGAACTCAATGGAAGCCTCAAAAGTACCTGCTAGACTTAAAACAGTGGTCACAAGTGCAATTTTAAATAACACAACGGCTACTCCATCATTCGCTAAACTTTCTCCTTCGACAATAATGGATAACCGTTTATTCAAACCTAGAGCCTTGAAAATACTAAGGACGGAAACAGGATCAGTGGCAGCCATCAATGCTCCAAAGGTTAGTGCCTGTTGTAGAGAAAGGTTCAGTAAAAAGTACATTAGAAAAGAAACGATTAAAAACGTCAAGAATGTTCCTACAAATGAAAGTAATAGGATAGGTTTCTTACTCCGGTTTAGTTCCATAATCGGAAGTTTAAGTGCTGCATCTCCTAATAGAGCTGATAAAAAGATTAAAATGACTGTAGTTTGGAATACAGTGTCAGTTGCAGCATAACTCTTGATATCAGCCAAGCCGGGAATAGGTAAAATCCCTATTAACAACCCAACAATAACAAGAAATGTAGGGTACGGTTGTTTCATTTTTTCTGCGATAAAAACAATCCCTACCGCGATGGCCAGTAAAATGATCCAGTATGTAATCATCCTTATTCTCCCTTTTAAATGCATGTTACATCGAGTAACGGCTCATTTGGCGTTTTGCTGTTAATTTGGAATTTTTTCTATGATTGGGTTTGATTTTTTTTAACGCTGGAGGTGTGAGAGGGTTAGTTCCCAATCATGGGAATTGCTCTACCGTTTATCAGTTTAGGAATATTTTGACTTTTCCGTAATGAAAATCAATTTAATAGAAAAAATTAATTAAAGAACAGAAACTCATCTGAAACTGAAAGGCCCCAACGCATGTTTAGGAAGTTTCAAAAGTGTTAAAACAACCTAACTGTAACTGGTTTGATATGTAAGAAAGGTGTGACTAGTTGGAAACTGATGAGAGGCAAAGAACTACTGTTTAATTACAATAAAATAGGAGTGTTCATATGATTCGTACTTTTACGGTAATGAACAATTTTAAATTAATAAATATTATACCCTTACGACGTTTAGCTGATTCGGATAATAAATGGTGTTGGGTAGATTTGATACACTTACTGAAGAAGAAGCATTGCTGTTAAATAATCATTTTAACCTCCATCCATTAGTACTTTCTTTATGCCTATCGGGACAGTTTAGTTTAAGATGGGTTATTATAACTAAAAATCAGAATAATCAATGGAATCATCTTGAAGCTTTTTTGATGTTCTCTAATATACCTTGAAGAGCCAGGGGGAGTACCATCATGAATAGTGATGTAACAAATAAAAAAGAATTAGACAAAGTCTTACATTGCTCCATGGATGTACCTCCCTTATTCAAGGTACCAATAAAAAGGAAAGCAAATACAAGGTAGTCCCGATAACACCATTTTCATCGTTTTTTTGGCTACTTGACGTTTACAGGCACAAAACGCAAAAAATCCGCGATGTAATAACTGGAATGCTTCAAGTCTATGACTATGTTAAAAACATTAAGAGACCCTATTTATTCCATCCGGGAGCCCAGAACTATTGAAAGCACTATAGCATATTTCACTAATCCAACTTCTTTAATCTCATCAAGTGAATCTTTTCATTTTGATGCAGCAAGAACGTTACTTTATGTAGATGGAGCTAGAACCAAGATTGTTGAACTTCTTGAAGTTGTTGTTGAGCTTTTTCAAGCTGTTGCTGTGCTTGTTGGAATTGTTGTGAATTCTCATTAGCTTGAGCAGATTGTACAGCCTGTTGGGCTTTTTGAGCTGCATTTATAGCTTGCTGATATTGTTGTTTTTGTGTCAATTTAAAAGTCTCCTTCATTATTTTTACTAAAGGGTTATCCTTCAACTTTTTTTATTGTGCATAAAAATTTTGATATTATACATGTACAGGGCTTCATTTGAAGGGGCGCTTTTTTCTAAGATTTCTACAGATAAAATTACTCTTTATTCGTTTTGGGGTGTTTTAATTTTATCTTGATGACGATACGGTTGAGACCCTAATAAGGGAGCAGTTACATTGAATTTGCTATCGAAAATGAGAGGTATAAAAAAATTAGGAAAAGGGAGTCGAGGCGTGTAATGAAGGAACCTGAAAAGATCTACAACACTGCGGTAGAGGCAACTTTGGAGGTGATTGGAGGAAAGTGGAAACCTGTGATTCTCTTTCATCTAACATTTGGCAAGAAACGTAACAGCGAATTGAAAAGCTTGATACCCGCAATTACTCAAAAAATGTTAACGCAGCAACTTCGGGAGCTTAATGAGGAAGGCGTCATCTTACGCATTTCTTATAATCAGGTTCCACCAAAAGTCGAGTATGAGTTGACGGAATATGGCTGGAGTCTAAAGGAAATCCTGCATCTGATGTGTAGGTGGGGGGATTCGCATATTGAGAGAAAGTATGGGGGGAGGGCTACCGTTCGGGCCAATCCACAGCTTGAAGATGTATATGACATTTAAGTAGCCGACCTAATAAGGTCGGCTTTTCGTTTATGGGATGACTTTGCGTTTGCGGAAGTCGTCGAAGATGTTCATAAACATCACTTCGGTATCGACGTATTCGTGAAAACCTAAGCGACGGGCCTTAGTTCCATCGGCGAAGAAATCGTAATCCCAAGAGAACACGAAATCACCGAATCCCCAGGAAGATACTTCTTTATAGGAGTGCTGAGTAAGCCCATGTTTCTCGACCATTTTGCTCCAAAGCTGCTCCTTGTCCGCCATGACAACGTCCAGTGTCATCTGCAGCGGAGGCGCCGTCTCCAATCCGAAGTAGTTAGCGATTTTCGGCCATAATTCATTCCAGCGGAACAGATCGCCATTCGTGATGTTGAATGCCTGATTGGCACAACGCTCTTCGGTCGCCGCCCATACTGTTGCCTTCGCGAGAAGTCCCGCATCTGTCATCTCCAAGAGGCTGTCGTAAGCACCCGGCTTGCCCGGAAACCGCAGCGGAAGTCCAAGCTCTTTCGAAATTGAGGCATAGATCGCAATAACCATAGCGATGTTCATCGGATTTCCAAGCGAAAAGCCACAGACAACAGAAGGGCGGAGCGCTGACCAAGTCCAAGCCTTACCTTTTTGACTTTGTTCTAAGAAATCTTGCTGATCAATATTGAACTCGGGCGGCATATGGTTAGCGTCTGTCTCACGTGCTGGGGTCTTGAACGGGCCGAGATGTGCACCATATACCTTGTATCCCTGCATCAAACTGACATGTTTCAAGCCCGCCGCGATTGGTTCGATCGCTTCTACAACATTTACTAGCATGGCGAGGTTGGGCGCAACAAGTTCAGCCCAAGTTGGACGCTCCTGATAGGCGGCATAAAAGATGTGTGTTATCTCAGTTAAACCACTTAACTTCTTGCGGGTGTCGTCTATATTGAGGAGATCTGCAGCTACATACCGGACACTGCCGACAGACTCTCCGCCCCGACGCGATACGCCAATAACTTCCCAATCAGGAAGAGTAATAAGGTAATCAATGAGGTTACGACCAATGACACCATTTGCGCCTACGACCAAGGCGACTTTGCGTGTTGATTGAGATTCATTATTCATAGTGTTACATCTCCTTCTGTACTGTGCTTTGTTCACTGTTATTTTGCATCAAGGAACCACACTTGAGAAGTACGCACTTTGAAGTGCCATAAGCACTTTTTTGTAATCCAGCAGTACTCTTAAGACAAATATATGGTGTTAAAAACTGTGCCCTTTGAAATAAAGGCACAATGTTTGTGCTGGTGAGATATAAGTTGAAAGAGATGAACAATCAAAAGTTTCATTGGAGTCCATCTAGGAAGTGATGAGAGAGGAGCACAAATGAATATCCCTGGACAGTAAGTAAAATAAAAATCGAAACTTTGAAAATAAATCAAATTTCATTTGTACAATTCTCGAATCTTGTTTAATCTTTTAGGGTTATTTCTTGTGGAACCTTTAAATAATTTATACTTAGTCTTCAGAAAATAGAAAGCTCTTAAGCTGAAATTGATTTTACATAAGCTTAGCTTGATGTGCATGGGGTACCGCCGGCATTTCGGAAATTTTGTACGCTAAGAAAATTTTCAACATAATCAAGTCGATTTCCTGTACTTACAAACATTATGTCGGCTAACAGTATGAAAGAAGTGGATAAACGGATTATTGGGGATATACTTAAATACATAAAACTCGAACAAGGAATGCCCAAATTGACTGAGAAGAAGGAACTAATAAATTATAATCACCTACTTTAATCATAGCAGGGAATAAAGATATTTTTTTTCCTGAAAGCAGGTTAAATAAAATGGCAAAAGAAATCATATATAATTAATCGCATTTAAAACCTTTTGATATGGGGCATTTTCCTTCTGAAAATTAACGATGAGATTAAGGAATTTCTAAAAAATAATTATTAAATTTCTATGTAAATTCTTTATATTTTATGCAACTAACGGGAGCGTTTGCATTATAAGGTCAACCAGTAAAGTTACTGGTTGACCTTTTTTAATAGAATCCATTATATCAGTAGCTAGGGTAGGACGTACGGGCGGGACGTAAATCTCGTATAACAAGCGAAGCTATGACACTACATGAAGGGTCAGGGGTAGTGGTTGGTGGAAAAGCTGACTGTAGCCAAGTCGGAGGGAATGCTTCACAAAAAAAGAAATCGTAGTTGTTAAACAAGAGGAAATAACAATTTCTTAAGACTTTGAGCAGGCTTCCCCCTATGGGGAGTCTGCTTCATTTTAAATATATGCATCGCTTCTACTTAGAAACCATGGCCTTTACTTTTTGAAAGAATATAAATCCTACATCGTCGAACATACTTAATAGAACGAATTATGTTATTCAATTTGGTCTTCTTTAATAGTTAGGACGGTTGTATAAAAAGTCAGAAAAATATAAAATATATTTAAGATTATTAGAGTATGTTCCTGTTACTATCGTATCATTACATTTTTTAGCATGAAATTACATTTAAAGAAAAGAGTGAGTTTAATAATGAAAGACATTAAAAATATCTATTGTGTAGGTCGAAACTATGCTTTACATGCAAAAGAATTAAATAATGAAATACCAACTTCCCCTTTTTTATTTTCAAAACCAACTCATTCGCTTGCAGAAGCAAATGGCCAGTTAATTACGTTGCCAAGTAATCAGGGTTCCATTCACTATGAAACAGAACTTGTCATACATATCGCAAAGCAGTTCCAAACAGGAATGAAAGTAGATGAAATAGTTGATGCTATGGCCATTGGGTTGGATTTAACACTTAGAGATGTTCAAGCACAGTTAAAGCAAAAACAGCATCCTTGGCTTTTGGCTAAAGGATTTAAAAATTCAGCTGTTGTTAGTGACTTTATTCCATTTCAGGGTGTCAAAGCATGTGAACAATTAGATTTTTCTCTTTTAAAAAATGGAGAGCGTGTACAAGTCGGAAATATTAAAGACTTACTTTTTGATTTGCAAACGATAATCGAGTTTACAGCAGAGCATTTTGGGCTTGGAAAAGGAGATATTATTTTTACCGGAACTCCAAGTGGCGTCGGTCCTCTTTCAGATCAAGACAAGCTTTCACTAAACTGGGGAGGAAATGAAATTGGATCCTGTTCAGTCACACTATAACCATAAAGGAGAGCAGTCATTTTTGACTGTTTTTTTATTAAGTCCCCAGATGTCATTGTAACTAAATGGCAGGAGAGAGTAGCTAATAAAGAGGTAATATCAGTACTCGGAAAACTAAATAAGGGAGCAAATGATGTAGAAAACCATTGGCTTTATTGGTAATAATTCTAATTTAGTATTGATGAATATTATTCACGTGATGGTATTCTAGTTCTAACTTCATTGGTCTGTTGTAATGATATTTCCTGTATACAAAAAATATCTGAATCAGCTACCGTTGAATAGTACATAAATCCTCTTTTTTTCATAAAGGATGCCTTTTACATTCCACGAACTCCATTTCCTTTGTTGGGATTGATAATTTGTGACTATGTTATAAGAAAATGACTACTTTAAAAAAATGTCTAACACTATAATATTAGGTAAAGCCTAATAATCTAATGAAAATTATAAAATAATTGGAGGATATTTGAAATGAAGCACCTAGTTGTTTATGCACATCCAAACCCTGAAAGCTTAAATCACTCTATTTTGGAAACAGCAGTTCATGCATTAAAGAAAAACGGTCATGAAGTTGTTGTCCGTGATTTATATGCACTTGATTTTCAACCTGTACTGAAACCAGAAGATACAGCAGCTATGAAAGCAGGAAATACTCCAAATGATATTAAAACGGAACAAGAATTTATTACGGATGCAGATGTTATAACATTTATTTACCCTATATGGTGGACTGGTCTTCCAGCGATTCTTAAAGGGTATGTAGACCGAGTATTTGCATTTGGGTTTGCTTATTCTGCTGGAGAAGAAGGTGTAATTAAGTTATTAAAAGGTAAAAAGGGGTTTATTATCAATACACATGGAGCGCCTAACGAGGTTTACGATAAGGTGGGTATGACAGCAGGCTTGAAAGTTACCTCCGACATTGGGATATTCGATTTCACTGGAATCGAACCTGTGGAACATTTACTATTCGGAAGTATTGGTTACCTTGATGAAGACTCATATAAAGGTATGTTAAAGAAAGTTGAAGATACAATTAATTCCCATTTCTCATAATCATATCCAAATGTTGAAAAAGTCTGCTCATTACTGGGGAGTCTTGAAAGGTTTTGATTCAACCACAGGTGCTTTATTAAAAGGAGTTAATAAGGCAGCTTTCTTTCTTTGCAACTAAAGGTATGCAATAACCCCCTCTTCAGAATGAGAAGATGGGGCTTCTCTTATGTAAAAAATTGATTCATTAACCTTATGATCACTTGTCTTAAGTAAAGGTTAATCTTATTTCCTTCATATTAGGTTGGAGGGTTCGTTTTACTTGGATAATTCATGAAATAATTCCTTTAATCTTGTCTCATTTCTTTCTAAATAACAGCAAAAAAAGACATTAAATTGAATGTTCAATTTAAGGGTACTAAAATAATTATTTTCTTCTAATACGCTATAATTATTTAACCATAAGGAAAGGAAAAATGGATTTTGCAAACCGGTAGCAATGTATTCTATCCATTTTGGGAAATCAGACCAGAAATCACCTGTGAATTTAAGGACTGATGTGTACTCAATTAATTCCTTATTTGATAAACCAAGAGAGAGGGATAGTGAGACAATCTGCTCGGAACACATAATAAATACCTCGTAGTAATTTTGTAGATATGTGTGGTCCAGCTGTTGTTTTATTAATTGTGATGGAATTAAAAATGGAGGTGAATTAGATACAAAAGTTCCCTCTCCCTGTCTCGAATCGAGGTATCCTAAAAGTTCAAGACTTCTAATACCTTCCCTGATGGATGAACGACTGACCCCTAATAATTCACTTAAATTTCGTTCTGTAGGAATTTTGGCCCCCTCAGATAGTTGCTCGGATTCAATATATTCAACAAGTTGAGTTATGACCTGCTGATACATTTTGGGGGGCTGTTGAATTTTATAACTTCTATTACCTTTCACTTATTAAACCTCCTGGCTATTAGATCATTAACACTTGAATGAATATTATTTAATTAATTGCTGACTAAATCGAGTTATGATTCACTTTTATAGATTTAATCAAATAAAATAAAAGTACTTATGAAGTGCATTTTTTTAAAAAAACTACTACAGATATTCTCAATACCATAATTGGATTATAAATCCCTACATATATCCATTCCTCTTTACCTGTTATGTAAATTATATATGATTATATAGTATAATAATATTAGTAATAAATGATACTTTAAAATGGGGTAAGCATATTATCTTAGAAGTAATAAAGAGGTGATAAGATTGGTACTTAAAAATATTAAGAAAAAGAATTTATATGAAGAGATTATCTCTGAAATTATTCAGTATATTCAGGAAGAAAATATGAAACCGGGTGATAAGCTCCCTACTGAAAATGAATTCGTAGAAATTTTTCAGGTAAGTAAAACAGCTATTAGAGAGGCGCTTAGTGTTCTTGTAGCTAAAGGGATTATAGAAAAGCGTTCAGGGGTTGGCAGTATATTGAAAGGGATAAATGGTAGTACCTTTATTGAACCCATCACCCAGAAGCTTATGATGGAAGAACAAACGCTAAAAGAAATTCTTGAGTTCCGTAGAGGAGTAGAAGTAGAGTCTGCTGCACTAGCAGCCCAAAGAGCTACTATCGAGCAACTGGAATCAATTGAAAATGCCCACTTAGAATTGATTGAAGTGAATCGAAATGGAGGAATTGGGATAGAAGAGGATTATCGCTTTCATTCTTTAATTATTATTTCCTCTGGAAACTCTATCTATCAAACCATATTTGATATGATTTCTCCAACATTTTTAGAAGCTTTAAAAGTCAGTAAGAATCAATCCAAGAGGTTATCAAAATCATATTTGGAAGAGACTCACCAAGAACATGGACGAATCCTTAATGCCTTAAAGAAAAGGGATGCAGTAGAAGCTCGATTAGCAATGCTTGATCATCTCGAAAAAAATGAAAAGAAAATTTGGAACAATGAGCTTTAGTTTTTTTCTTTTTAAAAGGTAAGACCATAATAACTTCTTCTTTTTGTAAAACTTTTATTTAATGTATTTTTGAACTTGCAATGTAATATTGTAAATTATATAACATTTTAAGGTGACCACTTAAAAGCAGCCAAGGGTAAAAAGTACTTGGCTGCTTTCAATTTTAAGAACCTGCCATTGTAATTAATTATATTTATATAAAAGACATTACGGAATTATTAATGAAAATGTTTAATAATTAACTTACGAAAGGAAGGAATGGGCGGATATTTGAATATAGCCCATTCCCTCATTATAAATTCAAAGAGTGGACAAAAAATAATGTTGACCACTTTAATAACCTTCTATCAGTAATTCGATAGAAGGTTACTGCTTTTAAAAAAAGTAAAACATCATTATTATCTCGACTCATATACAAATCAGTTAAAAAATAAATACTTTACAAATATTAAATGTCTGTTTATTATGAAAATATATAAAATACTATGGTCAGACCATAGTATTTTATTAAAAAGTAAATCTGCATAAAAAACAAAGGAGGAATTTTATGAAATTAGCAACAATTCAACGAAATGGAGAAGAAATGGCTGGGCTTGTAGCTCATGAAGGAATTTTGTTGATAGAAGATTTAAATACTAATTTTAATATGGAATGGTCAACAGACTTATTTGAAATAATTACTTCTAGCCAATTAGATGGAATTAAACAATGGTATTACTCAGAAGGAAAAGAAAAAGTCGCAGAACTAGGAGAAATTCTAATTCCTTTTCAAGAAGTAGAGTATGCACCTCTATATCGTCAGCCGAGAAAAATTTGGGGTATTGGTTTGAATTATGTAGAGCATGCAGCTGATTTAAACGAAAAAGCACCGAATACAGAACCTGCAAGCTTTCTTAAACCGGATACTACGATTATCGGTCCCAATGATACGATCAAAATTCCTTTGCAATCTGAGAGAACAACAGGAGAAGCAGAGCTTGGAATTGTAATTGGAAAGGAGTGTAAAGATGTTTCTGAAGAAGATGCCCCAAATGTAATTGCTGGTTTTACTACCATTATTGATATGACAGCAGAAGATATTTTACAGAGAAATCCAAGATATTTGACTCGATCGAAAAGTTTCGATACATTTTTTAGTTTTGGTCCTCACCTGGTTACACCTGAAGAAGTTGAAGAAGTAGTAAATTTAAATGTTTCTACCGTTATTAACGGAGAGGTTCATCGGAAAAACATTGTTTCTAACATGTCATTTCTTCCTTGGCATTTAGTATCTTTCCACTCTAAAGTTATGAAATTATTACCTGGTGATATCATCTCTACTGGTACTCCAGGAGCTGTCGTCATACGTGATGGTGACATCATAGAATGTCATATCGATGGGTTTGAAAAGCTAGTTAATCATGTAAAAGATTTAAAGATTAATGGAGGTAACTGACAATGGAAATGAATCTTACAAATAAAGCTGCACTTGTTGTTGCATCAAGCCAAGGACTGGGAAAGGCTATTGCAACACAACTAGTCAAGGAAGGCGTCAACGTCATGCTAACAAGCAGGGACAGCGTAAAATTAAAAGAATTACAGCATGAACTTCACTCTTTGGGTAAAGGAAGGGTTGAATATTGTCAGGCTGATATTACAAATGTAGATGATATCCGTATGTTAGTTAGGAAAACGGCTGAGACATTTGATGGAATCGATATTTTAATTAATAACGCAGGAGGACCTCCTAGTGGTAAGTTTGAACAATTCTCCGATGAAGATTGGGAAAAGGCATTTGAATTAAATTTGTTAAGCTATATCCGTTTAATTCGTGAAGCTTTACCACATCTCAAGAAACAAGGAGGACGCATTATCAACCTAGCTTCTTCATCAATTAAGCAACCTATACCGGGACTTATACTATCTAATACCTTTCGGTTAGGAATTGTAGGATTAACTAAAACTCTTGCTGAGGAATTAGCTCCATTTAATATACTGATTAACACGGTTGCACCGGGTAGAATTGCAACAGACCGAGTGGCATTCCTGGATCAAATTAAAGCCGATAAACTGGGCACTACACGTGAAGAAGTGGCAAAAGCATCTCAAGAAACGATCCTGCTGAAGCGTTATGGAACTCCAGAAGAGTTTGCCAATGTGGTGACATTCTTGGTATCAGATGCAAGCACATATATGACAGGAAGTTCCTTCTTAGTTGATGGGGGTATGTTAAAGTCCATCTAAGAATAACAAAGGATTTGTCATTTTCGTAGTAGATGGTTAGGATGCAGTGCTTATAAACGAAACCATACTTAGGTTGAAAAAGAATGTCAGTCAGAAGTTAGATTAAAAAGCAGTGATATTAAGGTCAATACCGAAAATATCACAAAAAAATTTATCCTGATAAATATGAGGAGATGTATGAATTTGCAAAGTGCTACGATGCTACAAGCATTGCCAGAGTCAAAAACTCTTTCAATTTTAAATAAAGTTACGCTTCTTAAACAAGAAGGTCACGATATCATTAATTTGGCTGGAGGAGATCCAGACTTTAATACACCAAAAATGATTATTGAAGAAGCAGAAAAGGCCATAAAATTAGGGATGACACACTATGTAAGCAATAATGGAATTCCAGAGTTACGTAATGAAATCGCTCAAAAGTTAAAAATTGAAAATGGAGTCAACTATGACCCTTCCCAAATTATTGTAACGGCGGGGGGGAAACCAGCGTTATATGTTGCTTTAAAAAGCATAATAAATCCTGGTGACGAAGTATTGGTTATCAATCCAGCATGGGTAAGCTTTGAACCGTTAATAACTATGGTTGGTGGACATGCAGTTTCAGTAGATTTAAATCCAGATGATCATTTTAAACTTACAAAAGATTTACTGGATGCTGCTTGTACTGAGCGGACAAAAGCCATTATTGTAAATAACCCAAATAACCCAACTGGTAGAGTACTAACTAATGAGGAATTCCATAATCTTAGGGATGTTGTGATAGAGAAAGACTTAATTATTATTGCAGATGAAGTTTATGAAAAGTTGGTTTATGGAACACATCAATTTACTTCGCTTGCGCGTATTCCTGGTCTTGAAAATCGAACCATTACAGTGCAAAGTTTTTCTAAGGGGCATGCAATGACTGGATGGAGGTTAGGTTATTTGGCATTGCCAAATGAACTTGTTTCCGCTGCTTCAAATATACAAGGGCATCTCGCCACATGCACTCCCGCATTTATCCAAAAAGCAGGAGTCGTAGCTCTTAAGGAAGCTAAGGAAGAAGTAGAATACATGCGTGGCATATATGATAAACGTATGAATCGAGTAGTGACTTATCTAAATCAAATTCCGGGTGTTATATGTCCTCATCCTGAAGGCGCTTTTTATGTTTTTCCAGAAATCAAATTTCGCAATTTCGATTCAATTGAACTTGCCAATTATCTTCTGGATGAAGCTAAGGTAGCAGTTACACCAGGAATAGCATTTGGCCCTAGCTATTTGCACAACATTCGAATTTCATGTGCTATGTCCGAAGGGGAACTTGAGGAAGCATTAAGACGCATAGAAAAAGCACTTACTAAGATAGCGTAAGCTAATCCAAACCACACCTTATTATTGAAAGGGGATAGGTAATGCAAGCTCTTAGAAGAATTCCTTTATGGCTCCAGATTTCCATTGCTCTGGTATTAGGTTTATGTTTAGGTTCGGTAAGTAAAACCATAGGGATAGAAGCAAAAATTTTAGGTGATGCTTTTATTCATATGATTAAGATGACAATTGTACCATTGATTTTCCCTCTAATCATATTAGGGATTGCTCAAATAAAATCAACCGGATCACTAGGTAGGCTTTCTCTTAAAGCCATTATCTATTTTGAAATTGTTACAACTTTAATCATCGTTATGTCCTTACTGCTTGCTAACATGGTGGACCTTGGAGTTGGAGCTGATTTATCAAGAGGAAATATGAAAGCTCTAGAGGAACTTGAGGTAAATAAAATTGACTTTAGAGAGTTTATTCTACATATAATACCTTCTAATATATTTGTAGCTTTTTCAGAAGGTAATATATTAGCCATTGTCTACTTTGGTGTTTTCTTTGGCTTGGCTTTACGTTCCCTGAAGGGAAAAGCAAAACCTATAGAAGATGTCCTTGAGGCCCTTTCCAAAGTAATGTTTAAGGTTTTGGATTATGTCATTAAATTTTCTCCACTCGGTGTTTTTGGTTCTATTGCTTATAGTATGGCTACTTACGGTTTCGAAAAGTTAAGTACGCTGATTGATTTAATATTAGTTACTTATGCTGGACTAGCCATTGTTTTATTAATCATTTTCCCCATTATTGCTCGCATCTATAGTATTCGGTACTGGGAGTTACTTAATGAAATAAAAGATTTATTATTAATTGCTTTTACAACACGGAGCTCCGAATCTGTATTTGCCCCTCTTACAGCACGTTTAGAAGGATATGGTGTCAAAAATTCAGTAGTATCTTTTGTATTGCCTCTTGGCTACTCATTTAACCTCGATGGTGGAATGGTCTACATGGCTCCTGCTATTTTGTTTTTAGCTAATGCCTACGATATTCATCTCTCTCTATTAGAGCAGGTTCACATTATTCTTTTACTTATGCTACTTACAAAGGGTGTTGCTTCCGTTCCTTCAGGAGTAATTGTAGTGTTGACAAGTGTTTCTGTTGTAATAGGTTTGCCAATGGAAGGTATTGCATTACTGATGGCCGTTGATTTCATAATGGATATGACGCGAACTGCGACTAATGTGGTAGGGAATGCATTGGCTACAGTAGTTATAGCCAAATCGGAAGGAATGTTTCACAAAAAAGAATTCGTAGTAGCTGAACAAGAGAAAATAACAGGCTCTTAAGACTTGAGCAAACTTCTCTCGTATATTCATGCTATGCCACTTCAATGAATATTCAATTTTTTTAATTCTGATGTAAGCGCCTTCTTAACAACGTGATGTTTATCTAATATACAGATTGTTTCTTTCGACTTTAATTTATATGAAACAAACACTTACAAGCCTATATAAATACAAGGAAATTTTCCCTGTCTATATAACAAAATAAGGAGTGGAAAAGAAATGATAACATCACAAGAAGTAGGAAAAGGTGATCTACAAGTGGCTAAAGAATTTGTAAGCCAAGTGTACGCACAAGTAAAAGAGCGTAATCCCCATGAAAGTGAATTCCATCAAGCAGTGAAGGAAATTTTCCTTTCATTAGTTCCAGTTTTTGCAAAACATCCAGCCTATATGAAAAAAGGGATTTTAGAAAGACTCGTGGAACCGGAAAAAATGATTATCTTCCGTGTCCCTTGGGTTGATGACCTTGGGTATGTACAAGTGAACCGTGGTTACCGCGTGCAGTTCAACAGCGCAATCGGACCATACAAAGGTGGTCTGCGTTTCCACCCGACAGTTAATGCTAGTATCATCAAGTTCCTTGGTTTCGAGCAATCTTTAAAAACTCTCTTACAGGACAACCTATCGGCGGCGGGAAAGGCGGATCTGACTTCGATCCAAAAGGAAAATCAGACGATGAAATCATGCGTTTTTGCCAAAGCTTTATGTCAGAACTAGGTCGGTATATCGGACCGGACAAGGATGTACCAGCTGGAGATATCGGAGTTGGAGCAAGAGAAATAGGGTATCTATTCGGTCAGTATAAAAAGATGCAAGGAAGCTATTACGCAGGTACTGGTAAAGGGATAAGTTATGGCGGTAGCTTTGCCCGTACGGAAGCTACTGGATACGGAACGGTTTACTTCGTCGAAGAAATGCTAAAAGATAAAGGATTGCAGTTCCATGGAAGCACTGTCGTTGTTTCAGGATCTGGTAATGTATCTATTTATGCAATCGAAAAAGCTACACAGTTGGGGGCTAAAGTAGTTGCTTGCAGTGACTCCAATGGTTACATTTACGATAAAAATGGCCTAAACCTAGATACAGTTAAACGCTTAAAAGAAGTAGAAAGAAAACGTCTGACTGAGTATGTCATTGCTCATCCGGAAGCCGAATACAATGAAGGAAGTTACGGTATCTGGTCTGTTTCTTGCGACATCGCCCTTCCGTGTGCAACACAAAATGAGATTGATGAAGAAGGAGCAAAATTGCTGGTTAAAAACAACGTGAAGGCAGTAGGCGAAGGTGCCAACATGCCTTCCACCCTTGAGGCTATTGACATATTCCTCAATAATGGCATCTTATTCGGACCGGCTAAAGCTGCCAATGCGGGTGGCGTTGCCGTTTCTGCACTTGAAATGGCTCAAAACAGTGCTAGAATGCCTTGGACATTTGAGGATGTCGATGCCAAACTTCACGGTATCATGAAAAACATTTATAAAAACAGTGTAGAAGCATCAGAAACATACGGTGAGCCTGGCAATTTAGTTGTCGGGGCAAACATTGCTGGTTTCCTTAAAGTAGCAGATGCTATGTTGATTCAGGGTATACTTTAAAGATAAGGTCATGTAAAAGGCGGCCGCATATGTACCGCCTTTTTTAAAAAATTCAGTAAATTTTCTTAAAAGAAAAGAGTGTGCTTAATAATGAAAGACATAAAAAATATTTATTGTGTAGGTCGAAACTATGCTTTGCATGCAAAAGAGTTAAATAATGAAGTACCAACTTCCCCTTTTTTATTTTCAAAACCAACTCATTCGCTTGTAGTAGTAAATGGTCAATCAATTACATTACCGAGTAATCAGGGTTCCATTCACTTTGAAACTGAACTTGTCATACATATCTAAAAGCAGTACGAATCAGGAATGAAAGTAGATGAAATAGTAGATGCCATGGCCATTGGGTTGGATTTAACACTTAGAGATGTTCAAGCACAGTTAAAACAAAAGTAGCATCCTTGGCTTTTGGCAAAAGGATTTAAAAACTCAGCTGTTGTTAGTGAATTTATTCCGTTTAAGGGTGTCGAAGCATGTAAACAAGTAGATTTTTCTCTGTTTAAAAATGGAGAGCGTGTACAAGTGGGAAATATTAAAGACTTACTTTTCGATTTACAAACAATTATAGAATATACAGCAGAGCATTTTGGGATTGGGGAAGGAGATATTATACTCCAAGTGGCGTCGGTCCTCTTTCAGATCAGGACAAGCTTTCACTAAACTGGGGTGGAAATGAAATGTGAGCCTGTTCAATCACATTATAACCATGAAGAAGAGCAGTCATTTTTGACTGCTCTTCTTCATGGTTATAACTCATTTTTAATCAAATAGAAGAAACTTGTCTAAAATGATAAGAAACCATATAACGTACTTGGGTAATAAGGATATATAGAAAAGGAATGGGGAACTCCCCCATTTAAGTTGAAAATATGGCACGTACTTTTTAAAAAGTTTGACCATTAAAACCTGGCTTTGGTAAAATGAATTCTTAATGAGGTATTATAGAACAGAGTCTTGAGCATTATAATTTAGTGCAAAACGAAAATAATTAAAGTGCCCTATTATAATTATATAAGGATAGAACAGGTGGAATATACATGAAAAACAACCAAGAAAATGATTATTTAGATTACTGGCTTTCCATTACTAATATTCAAATGAGCATATCTAATGAGCTAGAAAGTGCATTGCAAAAAAATCATACCCTATCATTAAAAGAGTTTTACGTTCTATACTATTTATCTAAAACCAGCGATAAACAATTGAGGTTACAGCAATTACAAGAGATGGTAGGGTTAAGCCAAAGTGCGATATCAAGGCTGGTAGGCAGGCTCGAAGCAAAAAGTTGTGGAGCTTTACAAAGACATATATGTGAAGATGATCGTAGAGGTATCTACACACGTTTAACTCCATTAGGTGAAGAAAAACTAGAGAGAGCCTTGAATACTTTTCATAAAATTCTTGACTCTGCTTTTTCAAAAGGAAATCTTCAACGTGAATTACAATCTTTAATGCAAAAATTATAGTAGGGTTCTTACATTTTTTAAGTAATATAAGTAAAGTTGGGTATTTTTTTATAACTAGGAGGATGATCTTTATTTAAATCTGAGTGTGGTATGTTTTTTATTCATCCTATCCGTTAGATTTATAATATGTACTTTTAGGTTGACATAGAGAAATGGTTAATGTTAAATTAGATGCACGCACATGCATTTAATTTGGTAAAAAAATGAATGCATGCGCATGCATCTGAGTGAGATTTATATGTTTAATCACACTAAACGTATAGTTTCGACATGCATGAAACATCATTTTTTTTAAAAAGGAGAGTTATAGAATGGAACATTTATTTAGTCCCTATAAGTTAAAAGGAATGGAGTTGAAAAATCGCATTGTGATGTCTCCAATGTGTCAATATTCTGTTGAAAGTAAAGATGGAATAGCTACTGAATGGCACTACCTACACTATGTAAATAGAGCTATCGGTGGAGCTGGTTTTATTATGATTGAAATGACAGATGTCGAACCAGATGGCCGCATTTCAGACTTTGACTTAGGGTTATGGTCAGACGAACAAATTCCGGCTTTAGCTAGAATTGTAGAAGCTTGTCACCGTTACGGCGCCAAAGTAGGCATTCAAATTGCACATGCTGGCCGCAAGGCAGAAGACGCTGAAGTACCAGTTGGCCCTTCAGCTATCCCATTTGATGAAAAATCAAAAACACCTAGAGCTCTTTCAACAGATGAAGTCAAAGAAATTGTGGAAAAATTCCGTAAGGCGGTACAACGTGCGGTAAAAGCAGGATTTGATGTTATTGAAATTCACGGAGCTCATGGCTACTTAATTCATCAATTTCATTCTCCGTTAACGAATAAACGAGACGATGAGTATGGAAAAGACCTTACGAAATTTGGTCGAGAAATTCTTGAAGCAGCTAAAGCTGAGATGCCAGAAGATATGCCATTAATGATGCGTATATCTGCTAAGGAATATGTAGAAGGTGGATATGACATTAACGGAAGTATCGAATTTGCGAAAGAATATCAAAATGCAGGAGTAGATATTTTTGATATCTCTTCAGGTGGTGAAGGTCCGATTGCTGCTTGGGGGAAACCGGGTACACATGCAGCTTATCAAGTGCCATTAGCTCGAGAAATAAAAAAAGCTCTTAATGTTCCCGTAATTGCCGTGGGAAGATTAGATGATCCTACATTGGCAAACACTGTAATTGGAAATGAAGAAGCAGATTTAGTGGCTGTTGGCCGAGGTATGTTACGTAATCCTCACTGGGCATTAGAAGCTGCAGCTACATTGAAAAAAGAGACTACTGTGCCTACACAGTACGCTGATGGTTTTAGAAGATAAATAGAAATGAGAAAGGATAAACTTAAGGGGGAGTATAAAACATGTCATATATTCAAGACAAGGTTGTCATCATTACAGGATCTTCAAGTGGGATTGGAGCGGCAACAGCGCTTTATCTTGCGAAGAATGGAGCTTCTGTCATTATAGCTGCCAGAAATGAAGAGAAACTAAAAAATCTAACAGAGCGAATCAATAAAGAAGGGGGGACAGCTTCTTACAAAGTGACAAATGTTACCGTCAAAGAAGACGTTCAATCTCTCGTAGACTTTACAATAGATAAATTCGGAAGAGTTGATACGTTAATTAACAGTGCAGGCATGATGTTGTTCTCAATGTGGGATAACGCTCATGTAGACGAATGGGAAACGATGATTGACCTTAACATAAAAGGTGTGCTGTATGGAGTAGCTGCGGTCCTTCCTCATATGAAGACACAAGGAAGTGGACAAATCATTAATGTAGGTTCCGTTGCCGGTCATGCGATTGGTGAAGGTCATGGCGTGTATAGTTCTACGAAGTATGCAGTAAGAGCGATTACCGAAAGTCTACGTAAAGAGGTGTCGGTCAAACATAATATTCAGGCTGTTTTAGTCTCACCAGGTGTCATTGCAACTAATTGGCAGGATACAGTGACAGATGAAGATGTAGCGCCCGTACTTAAAGAGCTAAACAAAGTGGCCATTGATGTAGACTATGTAGCTGAAACGATTGGATTTGTGGTTAACAAGCCTGCAAACGTTATGATTAATGATGTAATTGTCACACCTACAACACAGGTATGGTAATGAGGTATTTCAAATGAAAGACTTCGGGTCGAAAGCAAAGAGAGCTAATTTACCATACTTGTTTTGTCTATAGGAATTAGACAATGAGTTTTACACTTATAGTTTGTTTTATGAATAGGGTAAAATGACATTAATATGGTCTGACCATATTAATATAATAATAATAAAAATACTTCATTTTTTGGGAGGTTTTTTCGTGAAGGTATTAGTAGTAGGAGCTAATGGTCGAGTAGGTTCACATCTTGTTGATAAATTAGTTAAAAATGGACATTTTGTTTACGCAGGAACTAGAAAAGATAATCTCACAAGCAGTTCGAACAATGTTCGTAATGTGTATATAGATTTATTAGCTAGCTCTGAAGTAATAGCTGAGAATATGTATGATGCAGAAGCTATTTTCTTTGTAGCGGGTTCTAGAGGGAAAGATTTATTGAAGATTGACTTAAATGGTGCTGTCAAAGTGATGCGCGCTGCTGAAAACAAGAAAGTAAACAGATTTATCATGCTAAGTTCAGTTTTTGCTTTAAATCAAGACAAATGGAATGAGTCATTTCTAAAAGATTTAACAAATTATAATATTGCCAAACATTTTGCTGATCATTGGCTGATTAATAATACTAAGCTAGACTATACAATCTTACAGCCTGGTGTTTTAAAAGAGGAGCCGGGTTCTGGAAAAATAGAGGTCAATATTGATTATCCTGGTGATAATGCTATAGAAAATGTAGTGGACACGTTAGTTCAAAGTTTGCAAGATCCTAATACCATTGGAAAAGTCATCACAATGAGTGATGGTAAAACGCCAATATCAGATGCCTTGCGAAATGTATAAGAATAGCTTTTATAGGTGCTAATCAAATAAAAAAAGCTTGAGGTAGAAAACTTTATTATTGTTAAATGGACTATTTATAACTTAAAGGGGATTGAGTGAAAATGAGCAAAACAACAGTAAAAGATTACGATGAAATCACTGCAGTGGTGAATAAGTATATTGAAGGCCTTATTACAGGGAACAAAGAAGTGGCGAAGCAAGCTTTTCATAAAGATGCAACGATGTACGGTTACAACACAACTGATGGCTTTCTAGGAGGATCTATTCAAAATTTATGGGGCTTTATGGATAAAGCTGGTCCTGCAAAGAATCTTAAATCAAGGGTTGATATTCTAGATGTTGAAGGAACGATTGCTTCTGTTCGTATAAGTTTAGAGAATGATGCATATGGCGAATCATACACTGATTTTCAGCAATTACTTAAACTAGACGGTGAATGGATCATCATTTCGAAATTATTCCATCTGCATTCGTAAAAAGTAATATTTAAATAGAATCATAAGCCTGCCTCAAAAATAGAGATTGCCGACTGTTTTAGGGGGGATTAAAACCTTTTAAACAGTAAAATCGGTGATCATTATGGGTGAAAAAGCAGACAAAAATTCGGTTTTAACCCAAAAAAGCAGAAAGCGCATATTTCTTAATGAATAGAGCCGATGATTCTTAAATAGGAATCATCGGCTCTTTATAATTAACCTGAAACTAATAGAAAGGAGACATTTAATAGAATTATCCCTCTCCTACATTGACATTGCTTGGAAGCGGACCTATCTTTTAGCCTCATTTAACTAATAAGGGCTTCCTACCTGATTATTTAATTCGCATACAGGCGATATTGGTCACTTAATGTATCTCCATTACCGTAAATATAGGCTTTTGACCCTGATGTATAAGAAGAATCGTCGTACTTCCATTTGATTCTGAGACCCATGTACCCGCCTGCTCCATAGGTGTTCTCACCATTCTTTTTAATATATTGCGAGAAACTGGTCCACGTCTTGGGGCCAACCACACCATCCACTATCAGATGGTTTTCTTTTTGATATTTCTTTACACCCGCTTCGGTTTTCGGCCCAAAAATCCCATCAACGTCAACAACTGCTGAATCAGTATAAAAACCCATGACATTAAGGATATACTGCATATTTTTGACTTCCACCCCATGAGTGTCCTTCCGCAAAATCGAGTTTTTATCCCAGCTTTGCGGGTGGTGAAATCCTCCAGCAGATGCTGAAGCGGTGGAAAAGGATATCCCCAGGGCTATTGTTAATACTATCAAACAGGTAAGTAATTTCTTCAAAGCGCCATCTCCCTTTTTTTGTATATTCAATACACCTTACTAGTTCCCCTCAGATTTTATATTCCCCTTCCGACAAATGTCCTGTTTATTGTGAAACTGCTAAACAAACATAGTCACCAGTAGGAACACGAAATAGGAAAGTTGTAGGAACAATAGAGAAAATCCTTAAAGCTTTAATAGAAGAAACTCGTCAAAAAGAAGCCTTTGCACAACTGCAGCAAAGGTGTTTTAGGTAGATTCTCCCATTTCCTTTTATTAAAATGGCTAAAAGACTTTCATCAACAATATCTTTTTTAAAGTGTTCAAATGATTATGCTTACTATGCGAAATTTTATCAATAAAGTCGACCAATATTTAGAGATTGTAAGCTTTTTTTATCAATCTATAAACTTAAAGTTCCACTTATAGTATGTTTAATGGTCTCTTGTATTTAAAACCAAAAATCAAAAACCAAAAAGCCAACAGACAAAATAATTATTAATAATATTGCTCCAAGAACTATTATGGACATCTTTCTTAGTAAACGATTTTCTTCGGATTCAATTCCACATAATGATGCACCTAACATAATTCTAGAGGGGCTGGCCATAGTTGAATGAGAAGAGCTCGTATTTTGAATACTAGCAATTAAATTTAATGGCAATCCGGTTTTCTTAGCAGTTTCAACTTGTAGTTGAGTAAACATAGCATTTGATCCTGTATTACTTCCCGTAAGAAATCCTCCAATTCCTCCAATAAAAGGAGAGACAAATATAAACATACTTCCGAAAATTAAACCTGCAGCATCAGCAATCGCAAATGTCATATTTGCTGTAGTCATTAGTTGAGAAATTGCTACAAATGCTGTGGTGGAAATTACAAAGGGAACCCATTGTTTTATAGAAATTTTAAGCGAACTCCAAATAATGCTTTTAGAGATTTTGAAAATGAATATGGTATATAAACATGTAATAAAAAGCCAAAATCCTGGTGAGTAAAGTAATGCTAATGAAAATGAAAAGGAAGGTAATTCAATGACAAAATGTGATTCTAGAAATTTTTTTATTGACGGTATAAGTCTTGAAATGAAAATTAATATGGTAAGTATTAAATAAGGACTCATAATCTTGATGATGTTCAAATTTGTACCGTTATTTTCAGATACAGAGGTTTCGATAACGGTTTCATTTATCATTTTTAATGATGAAGAATTTTTTATCTTTATAACCAGTAACCCGATACTACTAGTAACCAATGAACTGAGTACCCCGGCTAGTTCAACACTAACAAAAGCATTAAATAGAAATATTGAAATAGAAAAGATAACTGAAAGTAAAAGGATTTCCTTCCATCTATATTTTATTGCGTCTTTACCCCCAGCTAAATAAACAGCAATTAATAAAAAATATATAAAAACAGGGATGCTTATAATAGCAGTTCCTGTACCAAGTTCCTGAAGGGGAATTCCCCCAATTTGTGCCCCGATTACTGTTCCCGTGGATAATGCTCCCCAGGGGACTGCAAGTAAACTAACAAGTCCAATAGATGCTGCTTTCATAGGACTAAACCCTAAAGCAATTAAAATGGGTGCTACAATCATAAATGCTATTCCAAAGCCACTCGTTGATTCTAAAAGTGGAGAAAGCCCTATAACTAATAGAATGACTTGCAAAATTTGATCAGTTGTCACTTCTGAAAGAAAAGAAGCAATTGCACGAATTCCGCCAGTATTATTAATTAGATGAAAAAAGAGTATACCAAAGAATAAAACATACGCTGCTACAAAGGAAATTAAAAATCCTTTAAAGGAGGCATGTAAAGTACTTTCTACTGTTATATGGTAACTAGGATATACCAAAATAATTAGCAGTGTAACAATGTAAGATAAGAGTCCAGACCGGAGAGATGTTTGTTTAAAAACAAATAAAAGTACAAATATACATATAAAAGGCAATAAGGCTATTATTAGATTCATAATGATCATCCTTTCGAAATTGAAAAAATACGTTTACGCTATATATAGCGTAAACGTTTAAATTTATGAAATGTCACTATATAAAGCTTGCAACCATCAACAAATATTTTTGTAGTCATTTAAATAACCTTCTTTTCTTTTTTTAGAAATTAAATTAATTAAAAATTAAAATCCCTATTATCTACTTTGAATATTCAGACTTTATCAAGTGAAGACATTTAGACTTAGTTGTGCAATAATGACCCTTATTTTTACTCTCTTTGATTTTATTAACAAATTCACTATAGTGAATTTGATTCCATGATAAATCCGTTATAAACTAAAGTCAAGAATTAAATTCACTATAGTAGAATGCAGGGGGTTTTTATGGAATTTTCAACTAATGTAAAAAATGTAAGGAAGTCAAAAGGCTACACACTAGAAGAACTAGCTAAAAAGTCGGGAGTTAGTAAGTCTATGTTATCTCAGATTGAAAGAGGTGATAAAAATCCAACAATTCATGTTGCTTCACAAATTGCGGAAGCACTAGATGTAACAATATCGTCTTTGTTGGGGGAGGATCAAAAAAGAAGTGTGTCTATCATTCGTTCGAGTAACAGATTAATATATAAGGACGAAAACACAAAGTTCGAAAGACATCTTTTATCACCGCCGGCTAATGATATTGAATTCATTTTAAATAAAATTCCTCCTTTAGAGGAAACCGGAATTTTTCCACCTCATAAAAAGGGTGTAGAGGAATACATCTATGTTTTAAAAGGAAAAATACAAATTGAATTAGGTGAGGAACCTGAAATTTATACGTTAGAAGAAGGGGATTCAATATATTTTGAAGCAGATATAGACCATAGGTTTCTGAATTTATCAGAAGAAGAGTGTAATTACTTTTTAATAATTAATTCAACTAAAAAAAATATGTATAGATAACTTCGTTAATAAATAGTGGTGTACTTAAAAAACTATAAAAAGAATACATGCTTATAAGCTGAACTGCCCCGTAAATGTTAGTTTGGTGTCTAACATTTACGGGGCAGTTCACTTTTGCCTACAGTCTTTTTTGTTTTAAAATAATTTCTTTAGCTTCATCTAAACAGTGAAAAGCTAGGAAGGGCACATTTAACATCGCACTTGTTTCTTTTGTATATACTTCGATTCCCCTTAATCTATGCTGACAATCCAAGGCATAGCAAAGGGATTAACCTTGGTAATCAGTATATAAAGTTAAGCCAACGACATCTAAAATATGATACATCGCATTTTAGATGTCGTTGGCTTAATATTACTTAGAAACGGGCTGAACATTATAGTATTCTTCGAGTGTCACCCCTTGAGCTTGAATGTCTTTTGCTATCTCTATACCTACATAACGAATATGCCAAGCCTCATATTTATAGCCTGTAATTTCTTGCTTACCTTCTGGGTAACGAATGATAAATCCAAACTCACTTGCATGTTTAGCTAACCAATCAGCCTCTTTAGTTTGACCAAAACAATCCTTAGCAGCACAAGTGCCATTAATGCCACTTACATCAATAGCCAAGCCTGTTTGGTGTTCACTGGTTCCTGGAGTTGCACTATAAGTTTTAGCCTTTTCCAGCCCATCCCTTTCTACATAATTATTAAAAACAGCTTCTTGCGTTTCCTGTGAACGAAATGCCGATACGCCAGCTAATTTAATATCGTCTTCTTCAGCCTTATGAAATAATTTTTCCAAGGCTTGCCCGGCCTCTTTGCGCATCATTCGTTTTTCGATTTTTTCCTTGAAAATAAACGGTACATTTGGATAAAAAAGGTCATCAGGTCTGTATTTATCGGGAAGTGGATTTAACTTATTTACTAAAACGGGAATGCTTTCAGGGTTTGCAGAGACTTTAATAGCCTCTTGTTGAACCGTGTTAATATTAGGTTCATTTTCCTTTGTGTTAGAAGCTGAATTTTTCTTACCTACACTTTTATCGTGTATATTATCTTCCTCTTTAGAGTTATCCTTAACTGTACAGCCTAAAGTATATAATAAAATAAATGTTAGTAAAGCTATGGTGTAAATGGATCTAAACATAGTGTGGCCCCCAGGTTCAATTTGTTACTAATCCTACTTAAAAGTTTATACAAAAATTAAACAATCGATATGTTAGGGAGGGAGAAAACAAAAATGAAGTGTCCTATCATTTAGTCTCTTATATCCATCACATTTCGATTAATCATTCAATATGAAAATAGTCAAATAGATTCCCATAGTTAAACATGAAATCGTATATCATGTATTTGTCTTTATAAATCGTAATTGTTACTATTTATAATTGGTAAAACTCACAATATCAAATAAGAAGATAAAAATCAATATCTTTAAAGTATATTCCTTCTAATTTCTGTAATGGCCACTCATCTTTTCCTTCTGTGCTTTTTAGAATTCCCCCATATATTGACGACCATAAGGTGCTGTGAAATCCCAGTTTAGCTCAGCGGATAGGTTATCATTTTGCTGTTCGACCCTTATGATAAACTCCTGGATTGGCTCATTTTTTTACTTTTGTTCAGATTTGCAAATAGGATTTTATATTACCAACAGTATCTAAGAACACCCCGACTAACTACTTAACTGCGACCTGGTTTCCCATTTCTTTTAATTCGTCTTGCTACACCGATATGTAAAGGTGAATAAAATTCAACGGGATAAACATGGAAAGAGAGAAAAATGAAAATTATGACATTGTTCAAGCAGCAATAGTGTAAAAAAACTTGACCAAATATTGACACTTTCCAACATTATGCTATAATTCATTTTGTGATTGATAATCGTAATCATTACTATTTGTGGTGAATAATACTTTATGAAGAAAGGAAAACCAAAAATATAAGTGTAGAGGGTAGTTGAGATGATTCAGGAAATAGATTTTATAAAATTTAATCCAACACAAAATATGACAATTCTTGTTAAAACTAAATATCTAGTTGAAGAGTATAAGTACATTGCTGAGAAAATCATGTCATACGACAGCGTGCATGCAGAACAAGTTGGATTTATAGAAAAGCCGATAAATAATAAAGCTGCTGCAAAGTTACATATGGCTGGAGGTGAGTTTTGTGGTAATGCATGTATGGCACTGGCAGCTTTTATAGCATCTGAAAAAGGACTAAACAATAATGATTTGGCGGAGATAATATTAGAAGCCTCAGGCACAGATAAATTAATAACATGTCAAATGAAAAGAAATTTAGAGGAATATCACTGTCTGGTTACTATGCCTATTCCTAAAAAGATAGAACAGAGAACAATAAAGTATGAGGGCAACGATTTGAATATGATTATAGTGAGATACCATGAATTTATACACATTGTGATAGAAGTGGAGGAATTTAGTAAAACAATAAGGGCGAAAGCGCAATCTTTAGCAAAGTTGCTTGGAGTAACTTTAGGTGCTAACTTGATCGGCGTTTTATTGTATAACTCGAAATCTAAGGAAATGGCTCCACTCATTTATGTCCCACATTTAGATAGTTTGATATGGGAAAGGGGGTGTGGTTCCGGTACAGCCTCCTTAGGAGCCTATTTAGCTTGGAAGAATAAAGGGGAGATTGTTACAAATATAAGGCAACCCGGTGGCGATATTAAAGTATTTGCTACTTGTCATGGAGAAGAAGTAACAAGCCTTATGATTGAAGGATCGGTTCAAATAGTAGCACAAGGCAAAGCTTTTATAGATGGTTAGTTTAAGACATTGTACTGGGGGAAAATTAATGAATGCATTAATAACTTTTCAAGAATATTTAAGTGAGTTTTCAGAAAAATTTGATGGTTTAGCAGCAAGTTATGATCATACAATCAATAATTGTTCAGAGTTAGAGAGTTTAATAGGTGACTATTCAAAATTCATAACAAACGAGACGAATAAGGAAGCTTGGAAACAACTAGAACTACAAGAATCTGCTGATTTGAATCAATTTGTGGTGAACCTAAGAAGAAAATCGGCACTTTGTGTTGCTATTATGGAGAAATATCGTGCAATCAAGCTACTGGATGGAAATAGTGAAAAGGCAGACTATTTTAAAAATGTAGAATCATGTATTGAAAAAGAATTTGGCAGTTTTCAAATTACTTCGGAGTCAAAAGTATTGTTAGTAGGATCAGGTTCATTTCCAATGACTCCATTATTAATCGCTAAGCGAACAGGGGCAGAGATTGTTGGCATAGATATTGATGATGAGGCTATTCAACTTGGACGAAACGTAGTAGAGAAATTAGGAAATGGATTAAATATTAGATTAGAAAAAATATTAGTGGAAAATCTTGATTTTACGAAAAACGTGACTCATATCATTTTTAGTTCAACTGTTGAAAATAAATATGACATATTGGATCAATTACATACATTAACGAATGAAAATGTAGTTGTTGCTATGAGGTATGGTAATCAGTTGAAGTCCTTATTTAATTTTCCATCAAAAGAGGTGGATGGGCAGAAGTGGAAGATGGTTGAAGAAATATTGCGTCCAGATCATGTGTTTGATATCGCATTGTATAAAAAAGCATAGCTTACTAATTTGTAAGAAAAGGAGGCCTTTATGAATGATATTAAGCGAGTCCTACTATTAGGCACTGGCCCAACATCTATCCAACTAGCTATGAATCTTAAAAATCAATTGAATTGCTACGTAGGAATTGTTGGGAGAGAATCTGTTCGTTCAGAAAATTTTTTTGAGGCACTTAAGGAAAGTAATCATTTAGTTCGTGTAAGCGTTCAAAATGAAAAGCATCAAACTATGCAAGGTGAATGCTTCATTGATCAAGTTTTTAGGGGTTATGGAACAATTAAGGGTGAATGGGATACTATTATTCTTGCTGTAACAACGGATGCTTATATAGAAGTATTAAAACAAATTAATAATGAGAAATTAAAACAAGTAAGGTGTATTGTTTTAATTTCACCGACTTTCGGTTCCAATAGCTTAATCAATAATTATATGAACCAGCTTAATTCAGATGCGGAAATTATCAGTTTTTCTACATATTACGGTGATACACGATGGATGCACGATAAACCTTCTAATCATGTTTTAACAACAGCAGTCAAGAAAAAAATTCATATAGGCTCTACACATTATCCATCTAAAAATGTCCAGGGACTATGTAAGTTATATGAACAATTAGGTATTACTCTTGAAACTATGAAATCTCCAATAGAAGCAGAAACGAGAAATATTTCTTTATATGTTCACCCACCGCTGTTTATGAATGATTTCACACTAAGTGCAATATTTGGAGACTTAGAAAGCAAGAAATATGTTTATAAACTTTATCCTGAGGGGCCCATTACACAATATTTAATTAGGGATATGCTGGCTCAATGGAAAGAAATCATGAATATCTTAGGGAAATTAAATATAAAAAATTTAAATCTACTTAAATTTATGACAGATGATAATTATCCCGTGAGATTGGAAAGTTTATCACGTCATGATATAGAGAATTTTAATCATTTAGAAGCTATCCATCAAGAATATTTATTATATATACGTTATACCGCACTGTTGATCGATCCTTTTTCAGAACCAGATAAGGATGGGAAATATTATGATTTTTCTGCTGTTCCAATTAGAAAAATGTTCGTCAATAGGGAAGGTTATTTGGATATCCCTAGGATGCCTAAAGAAGACTATTATCGTTTAAAAATAATTCAAGGAATTGCAAAATATTTAAATTTAAATTGTCCAACAATAGATAAATTCATTAAAACATATGAGAAAAAAATTGATAAAGTGGCTCAATCCCATGAAGATGAATTGCTATCTAATGCATTTGTTGTTCAAAGCTTTGATGGAGATTTGAATATGATATGCAGTGAAATAGGAAAAAGTATAAGCGCAAAGAAGTAGGAGTTAATAGAGTAATATACTATGTAAATAGTAATCATTTTGATTTATAAAAGCGGGATTTTTTCAATTTAGATCATATTTGACCAGTAAAAGGTGAATTAATTCAAATTAGTAAGGCTAAAGGGAGAGAAATATATTGTTAATTAAAAAATTTAAGTTAGCATCTCTAATATTTTTGGTTTTATCTATTCTAGTTGCCTGCTCTGCAGAAAAATCTAATAGTAAGAAAAAGGAAGGTGCTGATTCAACGAATAGCTCAAAAGAGTTAGTTTATGCATCAGCCAAAGATATTAATGATATGAACCCGCATCTGTATATAGGTTCAATGCCAGCTCAAGGAATGGTCTATGAATCATTGGTTGAAAATACAGAAGATGGTATTAAACCTTTGCTTGCTGAATCCTGGAAAATTTCAGAAGATGGAAAAGTATACACTTTTCATTTAAGAAAAGATGTGAAATTCCATGATGGAGAACCATTTAACGCAGAGGCAGTAAAGAAAAATATTGAGGCTGTGCAAAACAATGCAGAAAAGCATGCTTGGATTAAATTATCTACAAAAATAGAAAGTATAAATGTAGTAGATGAGTATACAGTTGATTTAGTACTGTCAGAAACCTATTATCCAACATTGGTGGAATTATCTATGACTAGACCTTACGTTTTCTTATCACCCAAAGATTTTAAAAACGGGGGAACAAAAGATGGTGTAAATGGTTACAACGGTACTGGACCATATATTCTCACTGAACATAAAATCGATGAGTATGCAACTTTTGAAGCAAATGAAAACTATTGGGGCGGCTCACCTGAAATTAAGAAGATTACTTCTAAAGTTCTTCCAGCAGGGGAAACGACATTTTTAGCTTTACAAAAAGGAGAAGTAAACTTTGTTTTTACTGATGACCGCGGTGCAGACAGTCTTGATGTCGAAGCAATGAATCAATTAGTTGATTCAGGTGATTATCAGTTGGTTAGAAGTGAACCAATGAATACGAAAATGATTGTAGCTAATAGCAGTAAATCTGATAATCCAGTAAGTGAAACAGCTGTTCGTGAAGCCATTTGGCACTCGATTGATAGAGAAACCATTAGTAAGGATATTTTAAATGGTACGGAAACAGTAGCCAATACACTATTCTCACCTAACGTCAATTATGCAGATGTCGATTTGAAGAAAAGAGGCTATGATTTAGAGAGAGCGAAAGAACTTTTAGAAGAAGCTGGCTGGAAATTAGAGGATGGTGCTGCTGTTAGAACGAAAGACGGTAACAAATTAGCCTTGCAACTTTATTATGACAGCAATTCTTCCTCCCAAAAAACCCAGGCTGAGTTTATCCAAGCATCAGTAAAAGAGATCGGTATTCAGCTAGAAATTATCGGTGAAGAGTCAACTTCAATTGCTAATAGAAGATCGACGGGTGACTATGATCTATTATTTAATCAAACATGGGGACTTGCGTATGATCCACAAAGTACAATCTCTGCTTTTACTTCTGAGGCATCTTATTTACATACTACAAGCGGTATTGCAAACTCAGATGAACTCTACAAGAAGATTGATGAAGTAATGGTGTCACCTGATGAGAAAACACGAAAATCATTATATGGGGGTATTTTGACGATTGTACATGATGAAGCAGTCTTTATTCCCATTTCAAATGGCAGTGTCACTGTAGTTGCCCCAAAAAATTTAAAAGGCATATCATTTAAGCAAACCCAATTTGAGTTACCATTTGAACTGATGAACTTTGAATAGAAATATAAATAAAAAGGGGAAGATTCCCCTTTTTATTTATGTGAAGAGTAACCTTTTAAGTATTATATTGCAGAAGTAAGTGTGGTTTTTAAAATTTCTATTAAAAGGAGATTTTCTATGGGAAGTTACATCATTAAGAGACTATTCATATCAATCCCTTTACTTTTGGTCATTTCATTTTTAACGTTTATTTTAATTAATCTTTCTCCCTTAGATCCAGTTGAAGTGGTATTGCAAGCGCAAGGTGTTCCAACAATAACAGATGAATTAATTGCTCAAACGAAAGATGAGTTGGGGATGGATAAACCATTTATTATACGATACTTCGATTGGGTTATTGCTTGCTTACAGTTGGACTTTGGGGTTTCCTACGTGACAGGAAAACCGGTTTGGTCGTTAATTGGTCCTGCTTTTCTAAATACGTTAAAACTAACGTTGGTTTCATCTGTTGTCATTATTGTTCTATCGATACTTTTAGGTGTGATCTGTGCGATGAAAGAGGGGAGAATTATGGATAAGTCAGTAAGGGGATTTTCATTTTTCCTAACGGCAATGCCGTCATACTGGATGGCGACTCTTATGATTTGGTATTTTTCCGTAAAAGTGGATTTATTGCCAACAAGCGGAATGGAGTCGTATAAAAGTTATATTCTACCGGTTATTGTCATTGCGATAAGCTATGCAGGCATTTATTTTAGGGTCGTTAGAAGTTCGATGT
The DNA here is from genome assembly GCF_046534585.1 of Peribacillus sp. SIMBA_075. Lineage (NCBI taxonomy): Bacteria > Bacillati > Bacillota > Bacilli > Caryophanales > Bacillaceae > Peribacillus > Peribacillus sp. SIMBA_075. Next base: position 91,088 of record NZ_JAWRYN010000013.1, read on the forward strand.
TAAGTAATTTAAATGAAGACTACGTACTGTATGGAAGGGCATGTGGCTTAACAGAGAGGAAAGTCACCATGCACATCTTAAGAAATTCATTGCAAGTGGCCATTTCGATATTTTGTATGGCTATACCTATTATATTGGGAAGTACAGTCGTTATTGAAAATGTATTTGCTTGGCCAGGATTAGGAAGTTTAAGTGTTCGAGCTATTCTAGGCCGCGATTTCCCGATTATACAAGCGTATGTACTTATTTTAGCAGTGGCCTTTGTATTATTTAATACCATTCCCGACATTATAAACGCTGTGATGAATCCTAAATTAAGGAATGATATCTAAATGAGACTATTTGAAAATTTAATAAAAGATAGGTTAGGCACAATTTCTCTCATAGTTATCGTTGTAACAATCGTTGTTGGCATTTTCGCCCCTATATTTGCTCCACATGACCCTGAAGAAGTAAATATGAGCCTTCGTTATGCTTCTTCATCATGGGATTACCTATTAGGTAATGATCACTTAGGACGATGTATTTTATCCAGAATCATTTATGGCATTCGTCCCAGTGTTTTATGGGTTTTAATTGCATTATTCATATCTGTCTTGATTGGAGCGGTTTTAGGATTTCTAGCAGGCTACTTTAGAAGAAAAGTAGATGCCACTGTTATGAGAATTTGTGACACGATGCTATCTTTCCCAGGATACGTAATGGCATTAGCTGTTGTTGGTATTTTAGGTGTGGGGCTTGAAAATATATTGATTGCGTTTACCTTGATTAAATGGGCATGGTTTGCTCGAATAATCAGAACGTCTGTTATGCAGTTTGCTGAAAAAGAATATGTGAAATTTGCCAAAGCATCAGGTATTAGTGACGTGAAAATTATTTATAAGCACATGGTTCCTGTTACATTTTCTGATATCGCAGTGATTTCGAGCAGCTCAATTGGTTCGATGATTTTGCAAGTATCAGGCTTTTCATTCCTAGGGTTAGGAATTCAAGCCCCAAATGCTGAATGGGGAATGATGTTAAATGAGGCAAGGGAAGTAATGTTTACAAGACCAGAATTAATGTTAGCTCCTGGACTAGCCATTATTATGGTAGTATCTGCATTTAACTTTTTCTCTGATGCACTTCAAGTTGCCATAGACCCTAAATTAATTACTTCAAAAAATAAGCTTCAAGAAGAGTTAACAATCTCTAAAATTAAGCTTCAAAAGAGGTGGCAAAATAATCTATGAATATATTAGAAGTTAGAAATCTGAGAATATGGGATAGTAGCTCCGGTAAAGTGATTATCTATAATAGTTCATTCCATTTAAAGCAAGGAAGCTGTCTGGCAATTGTAGGAGAAAGCGGAAGCGGTAAGTCTCTGACTTGTAGGTCAATAATGCGATTAAATAAATCCTGGCTTCACCAATCAGGAGACATTTTATTTAAAGGCGAAAACTTAAACGAACTTTCCGAAAAGGAGATGAGAAAGAGAAGGGGAAGAAATCTTTGCATGATTCTACAAAATGGGATGAGTGCATTTGACCCTTCCTGTGTAATTGGGGTTCATTTAAAGGAAACGCTTGTTGAACATTTCGGTTGGAGTAATAAAGAAATCGAAGAAAAAATGAAAAATGCTATGGAAAGTGTCATGCTGAAAAATCCGATAGAGATTATGAATAAATATCCACACCAGCTATCGGGTGGAATGTTGCAGCGCATAATGATTGCGTTAGCATTAGTATTAGAACCAGACATTATTATTGCTGATGAACCAACAACAGCTTTAGATACTATTTCACAATTTGAAGTCGTTGAGCAATTTATAAAAATACGGGAAAGAATGGGCTGCTCTATGATCTTTGTTTCTCATGATTTGGGAGTTGTTAGAGCAATTGCTGATGAAGTTATGGTCATGAAGGATGGAGAAATTATTGAAAGAGAAAAATCAAAAACTATATTTTCAGAACCGGAACATGACTATACCAAATATTTAGTATCTACTAGACTAGCGTTGAGTAATCATTTTAAGAAAATAATGGGGAGAGCTTAAAATTGCTAAAGGTTGATAGTGTGGAGAAGTCTTATAAAAGTGGTGGACTCATTTCAAACAAAAGACAAAAGATTTTGAAAAATATTAGTTTTGAATGTGGAAGTGGCGAATGTCTCGGTATTATCGGAGAAAGTGGGAGCGGGAAATCCACCTTAGGTCGTTTACTAATTGGAATTGAAAAGCCAGATCGGGGAACCGTTTTATTTCAGGGTGAAAATGTAGGGGATAGAAGAGTGAGATCGGGTAACATTAGCGCTGTTTTTCAAGACTATAAATCTTCCATTAACCCATTTTTTACAGTTGAGGAAGCCATTATGGAGCCATTAAAAATTAAGAGCAAGCTCAAAATAGAAATTCAAAACAGGATTGATAATCTATTGAATCAAGTTGGATTAAATCCGTCCTACAGAAAAAGATATCCTCATGAATTATCAGGGGGAGAGGTTCAAAGGGTATGTATTGCAAGGGCCATTTCCACAGAACCAAAATGTATTTTATTAGATGAAGCAATCAGTTCTTTAGATGTATCAGTTCAAATACAAGTGCTTGAATTACTTAAGGAATTAAAAAACCTCTACAATATGAGCTATGTTTTTATTACTCATGATATTCAGGCCGCCGCCTATATTTGCGACAGGGTCATTATTTTTAGAAATGGTCAAATTGAAGAAGTAATTAAAATCGAACAATTAAAAAACGTTCAGTCAGATTATGCTAGAAAATTATTGGACAAATTAATAACTTTTTAGATTATTTTCGAACTAGGAGGAGAAAAAATTGTGAGTGGAGCTATGTCTTGGCCGTTTCTGCGTTTATATCTGTTGGTTCTTCTTTATTTTAGTGCCAATGCCATTCTAAATGTTATTATCCCCTTACAAGGGGAATCATTAGGAGCCAGCAATACAACTATCGGCTTGATTATAGGGGCGTATTTGTTTACAACCATGTTCTTTCGTCCGTGGGCAGGTCAAATCATTCAAAAGCATGGACCGATAAAAGTGTTGCGCATTATTCTTATAGTCAATGGTTTTGCTTTAATATTATATACGATTACTGGGTTAGGCGGCTATCTAGTTGCCCGTATGTTACAAGGGGTGTCGACAGCTTTTTTTTCCATGGCATTGCAGATAGGCATTATTGATGCACTACCAGAGAAGGATCGCTCTCAGGGCATCTCACTTTATTCTTTATTCTCTTTTATACCAGGTATTATTGGACCCATACTGGCATTAGGAATTTGGCAAGGAGGTATGGATTATTTTACAGTAGTGATGATAGCAATTGCCATCACTACAGGGGTGTTTGGCTATAGTGCCAAAATGGAAAAAGGAAAGGATCAACCTGTTTCAGTTAATAATGAGCAGGGAGTAAGTATGTTTAAGGCATTTAGTCAGTTGGTACAAAATCCGTTTTTGTTTAAATGCAGCGTATTGATGTTAGTTACCTCCATTGTATTTGGAGCGATTATAACCTTCATACCACTGTACGCTATGCAATTAAAAAACGGCAATGCTGGAATTTATCTCATGCTTCAGGCTGGTACCGTTGTTTTTGCTCGTTTTGCTTTAAGGAAAAGGATTCCTTCAGACGGTAAGTGGCATTCATCTTTTATCATGGGGGCTATGCTTCTTTTAGCAATAGCGGCGCAATGTGTAAGTGTTTCTATAACGGGTGGGGCTTTCTTTTTCTATGCAGGTGCGATTTTAATGGGGATAGCTCAGGCAATAATCTATCCAACGTTAACAACGTATTTAACCTTTGTATTGCCTAAGGTAAATCGAAATGTGTTACTTGGTTTATTTATTGCTATGGCTGATTTAGGTGTTTCGCTAGGTGGTGTCATTATGGGTCCGATAGCTGATTTTTCCTCATACTCATTTATGTATATGATTTGTGCTATCCTAGGTGTGACGATGATCATTTTTGCATATGATCGACGAAAAATATTTGTTGGGTAAATATAAAGGAGTCTTTCAAAAGTTTCATATATGACTTTTGGAAGGGTTTGTTGAATGTGAATTTAATATTTTACTCTTATAGTGGATAATCTTTTTATAGGATTCTTTTTCTTTATGGCTAATTAATTATGTATGAGATAAGCCTTAATTAAGAAAGAATGTAAGTTGGCATATTGTTGTGAATTTAAATCAAAATGATCAATCTTTTTTATAAAAAATAACTCATCTTTAGAAAAAGCTCGTTTTGATCAAACTTTAATCAAAACGAGTTCTTTTTGTTGCAGCTAAATCAGCGTTTACGGAAGTTTTTTAAACAAACTTTATTCCAAGCCAACATCCATACTTTAACCAATTAATTGCCTGATAAGCTTCGTGAAAAATTTTCTAAAGGAATTCTTTTGAATCTCTTATACTTCACTCTTATACTTCAATAGGAATGAATTTATCTGTAAAAGGCCTGAAAGGATTCTTTAGACAGCCAGTCAATATTAAACCTTGATACCTGGGCATTGGTTATCCTTTTGCGATTATGGTTGTTAAATGTACTTTTTAAAAAAAATTAGCAACTTAATCATAAGAAAAGAATACGTTTTGATTATTTTTTTCAAAAAGGATTCTTAGTATAGGTTATCAAAGGATGTATTTGTGTTTTTAGCTACAATTTTGTTAAGGTCAGTAGCATGTATCTGAATTAAAAAGAGATCGTAATAGATTAAATTACCAGTACTGGCGGAATGTATATCCAAATCGTAATTATTCCAATTTACAAATCGTAATAATTACGATATACTACAAATGCTAAAAAAGAGTGAATATATATCGGAGGGTAATTTCATGAAAAAGTTTAACAGAATGTTAGCTCCTGTATTTGCAATCCCACTTATGCTTGTCGGGTGTCAACAAGGGGATGGTAATGAGAGGGCGGAAAATCAAATAAAGAAGGATACTGATAAGATTCAAATAGTCACTACTTTTTATCCAATGTATGAGTTTACAAAAAATGTTGTTGGCGATCTCGCTGATGTAGAATTATTAATTCCTTCTTCCATAGAGCCTCATGATTGGGAACCTTCACCAAAGGATGTAGGTACTATACAAAATGCAGACTTATTCGTCTATGACAGTGAGTATATGGAGACATGGGTGCCTGATATCGAAGAGAGCTTAGACTCTAAAAAGTCTACTTTTGTTAAAGCGAGCGAAGGAATCACTCTAATGGAAGGTGAAGGGCATGAACATGCAGAGAAAGAAAAGCAAGCACATAGTCATGAAAAGGATCCACACGTTTGGTTAAGCCCTGCACTTGCACAAAAAGAAGTTGAGAATATTAAGGATGCATTAATAAAGGTTGATCCAAATCATAAGGAAGAGTATGAAAAAAATAGTGTGGCTTATATAGAAAAACTAAAGGACCTAGATAAAGAATTTAGATCTACACTTGCAGATGTTCCAACTAAAGAAATTATTACTCAACATGCAGCTTTTGGATACTTAGCGAATGAATATGGTCTTAAACAAGTAGCAATTGCCGGCTTGTCTACTGAAAACGAACCAAGTCCTGCTAAGCTTGCAGAATTGAAGAAATTTGCATTAGACCATAATATAAAAACTATTTTCTTTGAAGAAGTAGCATCCCCTAAAGTAGCAAAAACTCTAGCAGATGAAATAGGGGCTGAAACTCAAGTACTGAATACCTTGGAAGGATTAAGTGAAGAAAATCAGAAAAAAGGCGCTGATTATATCCAAGTAATGCAAGATAATTTAGATAAACTAAAGGTTGCATTAAGTAAATAGTTTATGAAATAAAAGCCTGATAAATGAAATAGTTAAGCTTTTTATTTTTTTGTGAAACTGGAAAGGAGTGACATGATTGAATCTTGTAGAAGTAAAAGCAATTAAATTTGGGTATGGCCATACTCCAGCACTAGACGATATTTCCTTTCAAATAAATAGTAGTGAATTCATTGGGGTTACAGGACCTAACGGTGCCTCTAAATCGACTCTGCTGCGATTGTTACTAGGCTTATTAAAGCCTTGGAGCGGAGAGATAAAAATAAGTAAAATTAATGAAAAAGGACTACCGTTAAAAATTGGATATGTACCTCAACAAATAGCTTCATTTAATGTTGGTTTTCCAAGTACTGTTATAGAGTTGGTCCGTTCCGGGAGATTTCGTAAAGGAAAATGGTTTGCTAGATTGACTGCTCTTGACGAGAAGGTTGTTCAAAATGCTTTGGAAATGGTTGGGATGTGGGAATTTAGGAACCATAAAATCGGAGCACTATCTGGTGGTCAAAAACAAAAAATCTGTATAGCACGTGCTTTAGCAGCTGAACCAGACTTTCTTGTACTTGATGAACCAACAACCGGGATGGATTTTGAAAGTAGAAAAAATTTTTATGAATTTATGAGCCATCGAGTTAAGGAGCACAACTGTACGGTCTTGATGGTAACCCATGATCAAGAAGATGTAAAACCTTTTCTTGATAAAATCATTCATCTTGAGAAGGGAGAACGAGATACATGGAAATGTTTGACCTTGAATTCATGCGAAGGGCATTTTGGGCAGGAGGATTAATTGCCATCATTGCCCCAATATTGGGAGTCTTTCTCGTATTAAGGAGACAAGCGTTAATGGCTGATACCCTCTCACACATTTCCCTAGCTGGAGTAGCTGTCGGTTATTTCATTCATACTGATTTAACGTTTTCAAGCTTTCTTGTTGTTATCATTGGTGCCGTCGCAGTAGAGTATATGCGCAGAGCTTACCATTCTTATTCTGAGGTTTCCATTGCCATATTAATGGCTGCTGGTTTATCTCTTGCCCTCTTTTTAATGAGTATTAGTGCTGGTGGCATGACAACTAATGTGGAACAATATTTATTTGGTTCTATTGTAACTATCAGTGATCGGCAAATATATACCATGCTGATTATAACCTTAATAGTTCTCCTGTATTTTTGGATATTAAAAAGGCCGCTATTTTTGTTAACATTTAATGAAGATACTGCATTTGCTAGTGGGATTAATACACATATTCTGTCACTCTCATTCAGTATTTTAACTGGACTAGTAATAGCGGTCATTATCCCTACAATTGGTGTACTGTTAGTATCAGCCCTGCTAGTCTTACCGGCTGCCTTTTCAATAAGGATAGCAAAAGGTTTCAAATGGGTAATTATTACCGCGATAATTACTGCTTTTGTAGGCATCATCACCGGTTTAAGTACTTCCTATTATTTAGGAACTCCTCCAGGAGCAACTATAACGTTACTTCTTGTTGTCATCTTATTACTGGGATTTGCTTTTCAAAAGATTTACTTTTTAAAAAGAAAAGGTCATTGATATGTACTAAAATGTTTTTTTGTTAACTTAGGGAAACCGTAAATCTTTCTGAGAGAAGAAGTGCCAATAATCATCTTACAGTGATAAAATACGCACCTTCTCTCTAGAAAAATGAATAATTTTATTTACATTCCAATATTTTAAATCATTTCATTATCTATTGTATTTGTCAGCAGTTTCGTGTACATCGAAATAAACTATTTATTACGCACTAATTAAATAGTTTATGAAAAAAATAAAGAAATATACTTCTTTGATTTTCTAATGAAAATATGATTTAATTTTAATATAAATCGAAACGATTACGATTTTAGGTGAACATAAAAATGATAGATTATTTAAGACATATGTTTGGGGAGGATTATTTAACTTTAATTTCTTAAAAAGAGATTATTCAATAAGGAAAGGAGTTAATAATGATGAACTTACAATATGAAATAAATTCTGTTTTAACTAGAACGGGTTATAAGATGACGAATAAAAGAAAACTATTAATTAAATTGATAAGTAACAGAAACAGTGAATTTATTTCCGCCAGAATTCTTCATAAAGAGGCTAAATTAAAAATCCCCGGTATCAGTTTAGATACGGTTTACAGAACATTGTTTTTGTTGGAAAAAAAAGGATTTATAGAGAAGAAAGGTATGTGGGAAAGAGAATGTAAATATCAATTAGTGTCTGAAAATACGAGGAGTATGATAAAATGCTTGAATTGTGGGAAAAGTGAATCTCTTGATAAAGATAACTGTCCTATGGATTTCTCAAATGTTTCCTTTAATAATCAATTTAAATTACAAAGGTTTGAGTTTTATGGGTACTGTTACGATTGCTTAGAGAAATAGGTAATAAATCACGTTACATCAAGGGTATTGCATTATAGATATACAATAGTTTATTAAAAATAGTGCCCTAATCACTTACATAACATAAACAAGTTCAACTTCGAACTGTAATAGTAGTTAATTCTATAGATTGTCTCTAAACTTTATAGTATAAATCGTAATTGTTTCGATTTATATTGTCAAAAAGAGCAAGGGAAAATGGAAAATAGGATTCATACTAAACGAGATTCATTTAGCAGTAGTAATAGCGTTCTATAAAAGGAGGAATATACATGATTACGATTATAGGAGGAGGCCCAGCAGGGATTGGTATGGGTGTTCTATTAAAGCAGAATGGAATAGATGATTTTATTATTTTAGAGAGGGATCAAGTTGGTTCAACATTCTTTCAATGGCCTGAAGAAACAAGGTTTATCACACCATCTTTTACTGCTCATGGTTTTAGTTATTTAGATTTAAACGCGATTTTACCTGATACGTCACCTGCATATACTTTTGGAAAAGAACACTTATCAGGGGAGGAATATGGCGAATATTTATGTATGATTGCTGAACACTACGAGTTGCCAGTCAGTGAAAATACACAAGTACATATAGTAGAAAAAAGGGAAGAAAAGTATTGGGTACAAACAAGCGAGAAGGGTGATGGGTTTTTCTCAGAATCAGTTATTATTGCTTGTGGCGAATTCCAATTTCCAAAACGTCCTTTTAAATATGGTATACATTACGGCGATGTTACCTCATGGAAAGAAATTGAAGGGGATAGAATCATAATTGGTGGTGGTGAGAGCGCAGCGGATGCGGCCTATCACTTAAATAAAGATGGGAGAAAATTGGATGTATATTACTCTGCGAAACGGTGGTTTGATATTGATGTAGATCCTAGTAGGACCTTATCACCATTTACAAGCGAAAGGCTTGAATCAACAAAAGCGCTTAATGGAATCTTTGAACATCCAATGAGTAGAGCAATCTCCGTCGAAAAGGACGATGAAAAAGATATGTTTCTCATTAAATTCGAGAATGGTGTTGTTGTGGAAACTAAATGGGAACCAATTATCTGTACTGGTTTTGGGAGCGGTGCGAAGCAATTCAAGGAGTTATTTGAATGGAACGAAGAAGGACTACCAATCTTAACTGAAAAGGATGAGTCCACGCTAGCCCCTTCAGTATATTTGATTGGACCGAATGTAAGGCAAAGTAATACAATTTTTTGTTTTATTTATAAATTCCGCCAAAGGTTTGCCATTATTGCTGAGGATATCTTTTTCCATCATAATCTTTCTCGCAATCAAGAGGTTTTTGATATGTATAAGAAGTCTGCCATGTACCTTGATGACTTATCTTGTTGTGAGAAAGGGTGCGCCTGTTAGGAGATTAAAATGAAAATTGTATTATTAGGTTTAGAATCATCAGGAAAAACTACGCTACTTAAAGGATTATTACAAAAAAAATTCCCTACTCAGGGATCTAATGTTAAAGGATCTACCTCTACAATACTAGAAGTGAATGAAAATCAGACCCGGTATATGGATACACCTGGAATCCGTATAGGAAGTGAATTAGTCTCAAGTCAATATACAAGAAAAAAGATAAAATCTGCAGATCAATATTGGTTTATAGTTAGAGGCACCCACTTTAAAGAGGAGATTGAAGTCTTAACAGAAGTTTTCCCTTTTGAAGATAAGCCGATTGCTGTCATAGTTAGCTTTGAAGATAAAATGGATCAAGAATCACTAAATGAATTAAATGATTTTAAAGAAAAAAACAAATTCCCGTTATTTATAATGGACACACGAAGAGTTGATTCAAGAGTTGGGGATAAAATACGTGAGTTAGCAAGATCAGTTACTTTTGCAGAAAGTGTTGAAATTAATAATTTACGTATAAAAAAAATAAAGGACTTAAAATCACTGTTACAAGTGCGAATCTTAGGGCCATATGTGGCTCTTATTACTTTACTAGTTATCTATTCCCTCCCAATCTTTTTAGCCTACCAGTTTTCAAAAAGAGTAGAGGGCATTGTAGAATCAACCATTGTTAATTCTCTTATTAGATGGAGTGGAGGGGCTCCTGAAACCTTAAAAACTGTGCTATTTGGAGATTTTGGACTACTATCATTGGGAATATACTCCTTCATTTGGGCTTTTCCGGTTGTGATTTTATTCGGCTTAGCTATTGCGATTACAGAAGAAAGTGGATTAAAGGATCAAATTACAGATGCACTTGATCCACTTATGAGAAAAGTTGGTTTAACCGGACAAGATCTTGTTCCTATCATTAACGGTTTTGGATGCAATGTTGTTGCAATACAATCTAGTCGAAGTTGCAACATTTGTACTAGGAAGAATTGCATTTCAGTTATTTCCTTTGGCTCTGCCTGTAGCTATCAGCTAGGAGCATCTCTATCTGTCTTTGGTGCTTCAGGACATATCTTTCTTATTATCCCGTATATATTCATCTTGATATTAATATCACTTATTCACGGAAAAATTTGGAGTGAAAAAACATTGGTACCAATGTTTAAAAAAAGAGAGACTTTCTTGCAATGGCCTTCCGGACAAACTTTATCCTATAGACTAAAGCCTGTTTTAAGCCAATTTCTTGTCCAAGCTATGCCAATTTTTTTAATTATTTGCCTGGTTGCTTCATTATTTGATTTTCTGGGATGGATGGAAATTTTAAAGGAGTTTATCGCACCCTTATTGGTTGTTATTGGCTTATCTACTGATATAGCCCCTGCATTTGTTGCAAGTTTATTCCGTAAGGACGGAATATTATTATTGAATGAAGGTTCCGGAATTATGGCAGAACAAATAGCAGTAGGAGAACTATTTATTGCGGTTTTCCTCTGTAGTACATTTACTGCCTGTTTAGTAACCTTAGTAAAAATAATGAAAGAACTTTCTTTTAAAGAGGCATTCTTATTAGCTGGAAAACAAATGATAACAAGTATTTTAAGCGTTATTTTGTTTTCCATTCTTTTATCGTTGTATAATTAAGTTTCTCGCTTGCTATCAAAAATAATAAACCCAAATGATGAAGTTAGAGGAAAGAATCATATGGAATGAATTGCATTATTTATTCCCCAGTACTTTTTACTATTAAAAAGTACTATATAAAGTAAGAGCAGATTTGATAGTGACTTTATCAAAAGCTGCTCTTACTTTTGTTTATATTGGTAATAGCCTGTCTATCTATTCGGTTATATCTACATATTCATATAAATAGACATCCTTTGGAGCTTGGATTTTCTTAGAAGTGATTAATTGGATCACTGGAACGGTCTCACCATTATAGCTTCCCTTAGTTAATTTCCCTTGAATAGTGTACCAACTATTCGTTTTCATTTTTTTTACATGACCATTAACCTGGTAACCATATAAGTTAGCATCAACGATACAACAGGTCATGGAAAGGCGAGCGATAGCAATTTGATTTTTCGGAAACTGATTCTCTCGATATACAAAACCTGAAATTTCTATTTTTCTTCCTTCGATATCTTCAATATTTGTCATTAAATAGTCCAAGACTTGAAAATAATTTTTATCGTCAACTTTTATTACATCATGTTGATGGAATGTTTCGTTCTTGGCAGAATCGTCAGGCTGGATCTGTTTTTGAACAATTCCTCTCTTTGCCAATACATCTTCGCTTAATGTGAAATTAGTCAATGTAAATCCAAGTAAAATTGGTATCAAAAATAGACCATATTTGGAAATGGAGGTAAGAGACGACTTTGATTTCTCTTGATCTGTTTCACATCCACAGCAATGAACATTCTTTTTTTCTTTTTTCATTCGTAAACATCCCACAATCAAAAATGCTGCTAAGGAAATTAATGAGTATGACAGCATTTTCGGAGCAATTAATTGAGTTAAATTTCCAGATACATATAGCTTGAAAATCATTAGACCTAATCCAAGCAACAATAACGCTTCAAATTTATTAGTAATATTTTTCACTACAAACCTCCTCTACTGATCCAGACCCCTGCTAACAGGCATAAACTAAGGACGACTAAGAAGACTAGCAATATATATATAAGTACAAAACGCCATTTAAAGCATGACATCATGATAAGAGTGTTTTTCAGGTCGAGCATAGGCCCAAATACTAGGAATCCCAAAATTGAACCCGGTAAAAAACTATGGGAAAAGGAGGCAGCCACAAAAGCATCTGCTGATGAACAAAGGGAGAGTATATATGCTATTCCCATCATCAGTACTGTTCCTTGGATTTGTGAATTTCCAAGTTCGGCTAGTATTGTCCTATCAACACAAACTTGAAACACACTGGCAAATACTGCACCTATGATAAAATATTTCCCCACCATAAAAAACTCATCAGTAATATGATTAATTAAATGAGTTAATTTATGTGATAAAGAGGAAAAGTGGTCGTGTTGAGTATGATTGTGCTCATTTGCATTTTCTTTAATAATGTCTTTTCTACAAAAAATATAAACGAATGCACCTACTATAATGGCGGTAAGTATACAAATGATGACCCGTCCATATATAATTTCTGGGTTCTTTTGAAAAGCATAATAGGTAGATCCAAATACTATGATATTTAAAATGGGTGCAGTGACTAATAGAACGACACCTGCATGTATAGGGACACCCTTAATAATCAGCCTACGAACGACTGGTATAATTGCACATTCGCATACAGGTACGATCAGTGCTGCAACGATAGACCAAAAGAGTGCGGCAATTGGTTTTTTTGGTATCATTCGCTGAATTAATTCTTCACTAATAAATAAGTGTATGAACGAGGAAGCGATTGCTCCAAGAAAGAGAAAGGGAATGGATTCTAAGAATAGTCCTAAAAATACAACGAACATTGAATTCAGCATTGGCATGGTTGATAGATTAATTTGAGTCGGAATAAAGCGTTCCCCCAAAAAGAAGAATCCTAGAAAAAGAAGTGATAGGATAAAAAATAATAGATTTGCCGAATAGCGTTTAAAACGCATCATATTAAGAACCACCTTCCTTACAAATCTTAATAATTACGATTTATGTTAATAAAGCATATGCTTGTCTTTATTCAACATGCTCACTTTTTTTTCAAGTAGACATAGTTGTTAAAAGTAAAAGACTCAAAGTTTAGTAAATTCTTGATAGACTACCTGATAGAAAATAAGTAGTTTTTTTATCTTTAACCACTTATAAATAATTGATTTATGAAAGTAAATATTATATGGTTAAAGAACAAAGCGTAATGATTACGATTTATTGTATTTTCGTACTCTTCAAAGTATTCCAGCGTAAAATGAATATTTCTAGAGACTTGTTTAGGGACCAATCATGTGATCACTAAATGGTTTCTAAATTGTACAGAACTTTTGTACTTAACTAAATGAAGAGGAATTCCATTTAGTTTTAGAAAAAGATATTACTCGTGATCAATATTTTTATAACTGGTTAAGAATTATTATTTAAGGGAGTATTAAAAGATGCCAATTCTGGAATTACCTAATAAACTAAACCGACTTCAATATTTTGGTTCAACCTATCCTATTAATGGAGTTAAACCAACAGACAAACAATATATGCCAGACTTGCAAAACATAGAAAAAAATTATTTCTTTAAAATCGACAATGTAGGAATTAAAAAAATTAAGTATCCAGTCATTGTCAAAGCAGAATCTGAACCGGTAATTCAACAAACCATTGGTGAGTTTACACTAACTACTGAATTGTGCAGTAATAAGAAAGGGATAAATATGAGCAGGCTCCCAGAAATTCTTCAAGAAGCCTATTCAAAGGGGATAGAAATGAATCCTCAGTCATTACGTCATTTAGCAAAAAGGATGGCAGAAAGGATGGAACAGAAATCTTCAGCTGTCCAGGTGTCTTTTCCATGGTTTTTTGAAAGAACCAGTCCTGTACTGAGTATGTCAGGTCTGATGAGTGCAGATGTAAATATAGAAGTAGGCTACCAGGAGCCAGCTATATGGAAGGAAAAGATAGGGATGATAGCAACAGTTACAACACTTTGTCCTTGTTCTAAAGAAATCAGTGAATATAGCGCCCATAATCAGAGAGGAATTGTTTCTATTGAAATTGAAACTTATTCAGATAGGGGCTTTCCTCGTAATTTTAAGGAAATCATGTTAGAAGTAATTGAATCGAATGCAAGTGCTAAGCTTTATTCCATCTTAAAAAGGCCTGATGAAAAGAAGGTAACGGAACAAGCATTTGAAAATCCAAGATTTGTTGAAGACCTGATTAGACTGGTTGCTGCGGACCTATATGAATTAAGGTGGGTTCAATCATTTCATATTGAATGCCGAAATGAGGAATCTATTCATTTACATGATGCTTATGCTTCATTATCTTATGATAAAGAAAGGTGATACCATGATACTTTCAGCAAAATACAGAGAAATTGTTGTGAGGATGGGCAGTCCATTATATACCACCACACTCATTCCTTTTAGCTAAAACAAAAGAATAGATTAAACTTCCGGGTAATATTCCCGCGTTCCTAGAAGGGAGAAGTTCAGTAGGCAGGTTGGGACTATTTATTCAAAATGCGGGTTGACCAAGGTTTTGAAGGGAATATAACCCCTTGAGCTTTTTAACGCGAATAGAATCCCGATAAAATTAACTATAGGCCGTAGAATTTGTCAACTTGTCTTTTCTGAAGTGGATCAACAAGCAAAATTATACAAGGGCAAATACTTTGGTCAAAAAAATGCGACATCAAAAGAATTTATAAGGATTTAGAACTCTAAAGAAAGAGATGCAAGAATTTATTTATAAAAAAAACTTGTAAATAGTAATCGTTACGATTTATAATGGTATAGCTATTAACCATAGCGAGAGAGAAAAAGCAAACCTTAATAATTAAGTATAGCTGTGTATTATTACATGTTAAATCGTAATAGTTTCGATTTGTGAAATTAATGATATAAGGGTGCTTTTTGAAAGGAGTGAAAATGTGGGTTCGAAAAGAATTCCAGTTACAGTACTAAGTGGTTATCTTGGTTCAGGAAAGACAACACTACTAAATCACATTTTAACTAATCGGGATAATCTTAAAGTAGCTGTTATTGTCAATGATATGAGTGAAGTAAATATTGATGTTACCTTGGTGAAAAAAGGGGGATTTTCTAAAACCAATGAGAAACTGGTAGAAATGCAAAATGGCTGTATATGCTGTACGCTAAGAGAAGATTTACTGATCGAAGTGGAAAAGCTTTCACAGCTAGGAGATATTGATTATATCGTTATAGAATCAAGTGGAATAAGTGAACCAATACCCGTAGCTCAGACCTTCACCTATGTTGATGAAAATTTGGGAATAGATTTGTCTAGATTATGTAAGCTGGATACTATGGTTACCGTTTTAGATGCTAATCGTTTTTGGCATGATTACGCATCAGGAGAAACTCTATTGGATCGTAAGCAGGCAGTTGATGAAACTGATGACAGGGAAATAGCCGATTTATTAATTGATCAAATTGAATTTGCTAATGTGATTGTACTGAACAAAGTTGATTTAGTATCGTCAACAAATGTTCAAGAACTAAAATCCGTTTTACAAAAATTCAATCCAGAGGCCCGTATTATTGAGAGTGAATATTCACTTGTACCACTTACTCAAGTTCTAAACACAGGACTTTTTGATTTTGAGACCTCCAGTCAGGGGGCAGGGTGGCTTAAAGAATTAAATGAAGAGCATGTCCCAGAAACAGAAGAGTATGGTATAGCATCATTTGTATATCGCCGCAATAAGCCATTCCACCCAGAAAGGCTAATGAATTGGATACATAATTGGCCAGTAGAGGTGGTACGCTCTAAAGGATTTCTTTGGTTAGCTACACGGAACGACATTTCCGGACTTCTCTCGCAAGCTGGACCTTCTCTAACTATTCAGGCAGCAGGAAACTGGATAGTGAGTTATCCCGAAGAAGAGCGAATGCAAATTTTAAAAGATGAACCAGAACTCTTGGATAGTTGGGACGAAACATTTGGTGACCGTTTAACCGAATTGGTTATGATTGGAATTAATATGAATCAAAAAGAAATTGAAAAAGCCTTGGACGAATGCTTACTTTCGGAAGCAGAAATGAATCAAGATTGGTCGGAATTTAAAGACCCACTACCTTCTTTTTAACAAATATGAGTAAATATAAAACAATGTAGGAGGAAATAATGATGAGAATTAATATTACGTTAGCATGTACGGAAACTGGAGATCGCAATTATATTACTACAAAGAATAAACGAAATAACCCGGATAGAATTGAACTAATGAAATATTGTCCACGATTAAAAAGACGTACGTTACACAGAGAAACCAAATAAAGCATTAAGAGCATAAATTAAAAAAGCAATAGCATTTATAATAAAACGTAATCGTTTCGATTTGCAAAAGGAGAATTATTATGGCGAAAAAATCAAAAGTTGTTAAAGAACAAAAAAGGCAGGAGATGGTGATGAAATATGCAGCCATTCGTGCAGAGTTAAAAGAAAAAGGTGATTTTGAAGCACTAAGAAAACTTCCTAGAGATTCTTCACCTACACGGCTTAAGAACAGATGTGAAGTAACTGGAAGGCCAAGGGGTTATCTAAGAAAGTTCAAAATGTCTAGGATTGCTTTTAGAGAGTATGCTCACAAAGGTCAAATACCGGGTGTGAAAAAAGCTAGTTGGTAAAATATTCAATCTGCCAACTACCAGGTGTTAAAATCTGGTAGTTGGTGTTTTTATGTAAATATTAAGGGGTGAAAATATGGAGCGGATTAATCCTATCTTAATGGAATTTTTACTTCGAAGTGTTATCAAAAAATTACCTGATATACACAGAGAAGTTTACCAGTATATTGAGAGTATGGAATATCAATTAGAGGAAGTTTCTGTGGATGAAAAACAATTTCTTCAGTTAATGATTGAGAAATCTCCATTTAAAGCGGCAGC
Organism: Peribacillus sp. SIMBA_075; assembly: GCF_046534585.1. NCBI lineage: Bacteria > Bacillati > Bacillota > Bacilli > Caryophanales > Bacillaceae > Peribacillus > Peribacillus sp. SIMBA_075. The sequence continues at coordinate 108,203 of NZ_JAWRYN010000013.1, forward strand.
AGACCACTTCTCACTCCATATCTCTACAATAAAGGAAATAATGGATGAGGCACAAATGGAAATAGATAAATCTATAGATGAACGGTGTAAACGAATTAAATGGATTGATTATACCGATAAATTAAAGCAATCCGATAAAACTACCCAGCGAGCATTTATCTTCTTATCTTAACCTTAAAACCATCTTCGCAAAAGATAACTGAACCATTCTAATTTAAGTATTGAGGTATTTTCCAATAATACTTCATTAATTTCCTTTTGAGATAAGGGAAAAAGACTAATCTGGTGCTAGTTCAATATCATTATGCAGGGGCACTTTTACCCTCACAATTTAAGATAGGATGCATGCTATAAACTCATATATTGATGAAAAACAACAAATGGAGAGATATTTGCATACAAGGATTGCGTCTTCTTACAGTAAGTAATTATGATATTGATTATACATAAGGAGGTAGTTATGTTTAAGTGGATTATTGTTGGAGGCGGCATACAGGGAACCACATTAGCCACATTTTTATTAAAGACTGGCAAGGTAACCATTAATGAGTTAGCTATTATTGATAAAAATGCTAGTCCTTTGGAAAAGTGGAAAAAACGAGCTGATATCATATCTATGCCGTACCTTCGGTCACCGGTTGTACACCACATCGATGTTAAACCAGATAGTTTAAAAAGCTACGTGAAAAGAAACAAAAATGATTGGCCTACAGCTCTGTACGGATATTATAAACGTCCTTCACTTGATGCGTTCAATGAACACTGTAATCAGCTTATGGAAGAAGTAGCAATTAAAAAAGCTTGGATACAAGGAGAAGCATTAACCCTTGAAAAGACAGATGATCGTTGGTCTGTTTCTTTAACTAATGGGCAGAAGGTATATGGAAAAAATCTTGTCTTAGCTTTGGGGATAGGTGAACAACTTATGTGGCCTGAATGGGCAAGGGCTTTGAAGAAAAAAAACCCAGATAAGGTATTACATATTTTCGATGATAAAGTACTGGATTTCACTTCAATTATGGCACCTATTGCTATCATAGGTGGTGGCATTACAGCTGCACATCTAGCTGTAAAAATGTCAAACCATTTTCCTGCTGAAGTTACATTAATAAAAAGGCACCCCTTTCGAATCCATACCTTTGATAGTGACCCAGCGTGGCTTGGACCAAAGAATCAGACGGGTTATCGAAAAATAACGGACTACCGAATGCGAAGAGAACAAATCAAAAACGCCAGACATAGAGGGTCACTTCCGCAAGATTTATATGCAACCTTAAAAAATAGAATAAGAAAAGGAACAATCCGTGTTGCCGATCATGAAGTGATGGCGATAAAAACAGAAGATAAACGGGTGCACTTATTCAACGATAAAAATAATAAAATCGGAACCTTTGGAATGGTAATATTAGCTACTGGTTTTGAATCATCTTTACCCGGTAAATCTCTAATACAACCTATTATAGAAAAATATCATTTAAGGTGTGCAGAATGCGGTTATCCTATTGTTTCAAAAAATTTACAATGGGGAGAAAACTTATATGTGACAGGTGCATTAGCAGAACTTGAAATGGGTCCTATAGCACGTAATATTTCTGGTGCACGTCAAGCTGCAAGTTTAATCGTAAATTCTTTATGCTAAAACATATCGTGTAAATCGAAATGATTACTATTTATTAGATGGTGAGGGAAATGATATGAAAAAAATTCCGGTTACGGTATTAAGTGGTTATCTAGGGGCAGGAAAGACAACTTTACTGAATCATATTTTAAAAAATAGCCTAGGATTAAAAGTGGCAGTGATAGTAAATGACATGAGTGAAATAAATATTGATAGCGAACTGGTCAAAAAAGGCGGTCATGTTTCTCGGGTAGAAGAGAGGCTTGTTGAATTGTCCAACGGCTGCATTTGCTGTACTTTACGTGAAGACTTACTTCAAGAGGTAGAAAAGTTGGCTAAAGCAGGAGATATTGACTATATTCTCATAGAGTCAACTGGGATTAGCGAGCCTATTCCCGTGGCTCAAACATTTACATATATAGATGAGAATATGGGTATCGATTTAACTAAATATTGCCGATTGGATACTATGGTTACGGTTGTAGATGCGAATCGATTCTGGCATGATTTTCAATCAGGGGATTCCTTACTGGATAGAAAGGAAGCAGTAGGCGAGAGTGATGATAGAAATATTGCTGATTTATTGATAGATCAAATTGAATTTTGCGATGTACTCATTCTTAATAAATGTGATTTGGTAGAGGATGAAAACTTAAATCAATTAGAGAATGTATTACGTAAATTACAACCTGATGCTAAGCTGATCCGTACAGAAAATAGCCAGATAGATCCAACAAACATTTTGGATACTAGACTGTTTGATTTTGATAAAGCAAGCACCTCAGCAGGTTGGCTTCAAGAATTAAATGAAGGGCATGCTACACATACACCCGAGACCGAAGAATATGGAATATCATCGTTTGTTTATGCAAGAAGATTGCCTTTTAATTCAGAGAAATTTTCAAATTGGATACATTCAATGCCTAAAGAAATCGTACGAGCTAAAGGGATTGCATGGTGTGCGACCAGAAATAATGTAGCTTTGCTATTTTCACAAGCAGGGCCATCAGTGACACTTGAGCCATTGTCTTATTGGGTTGCCTCTCTATCGGAAATACAACAAGAGGAGATATTTAATAATGAACCACAAATCCTTAAGGAATGGGATATTGAGTATGGAGATCGTCATACTAAGCTAGTCTTCATTGGGATGGATATCAACACAAGAAAACTCACAAAAGAATTGGATGCGTGCTTGTTAACGGTAAGTGAGCTAGAAAGGAACTGGGCAGGGCTTCCAGACCCATTTACTTGGAATGTATAAGATAAATCCGTTTATGAATAGGTAAGATTATATGATAAGTATTCAATTATACGGAAATAAGTTTATTTAAAATGAGCAAACATGAAAACCTGGTAAAAAGGAAAACAAAAGTTTGCATCAAATAAAGACATATTATTACTAACATAATTTTAAAGTAACATGTTTATTAAGGAGTAGTTAAAATGGCACAAGTAGAGGTAGTTATCATAAGTGGATTTCTCGGAAGTGGAAAAACTACTTTGTTGCAGAATCTATTAATGGATGAAAAAGGTAGCGGAAGAAAAGTGGCAGTTTTAATGAATGAATTGGGCGAGAAATCCGTTGATTCGGACATAATAGGGGACAAGGTTCCTCTACAGGAATTGTTGAATGGATGTATCTGTTGCACGGCTAAAGATGAATTGGAAATCTCTTTATTAACATTATTCCATATGCATCAACCTGATGTAATATACATAGAGGCATCTGGTGTGGCCCATCCTATAGAAATCCTGGATGCTTGTCTGTCTCCTGTCATTGCAGACCGTATATCCATACGCTCAATCATAACAACGGTTGATGCAGACAGATGGTTACAAAGGAGCAGAATTAGTCCTCAACTGAATCGCTTATATGAAGAGCAAGTAAAACATGGAGATACCTTGATCATCAATAAAACTATTCGGTTAAGTAAAAAAGAATTACAGCAAATTAAAGCTGATTTAAAATCAATAAATCCAGGTGCAACTCTTCATTTAACTAATTTTTCGAACATATCATTATCAGGTATTCCTTATTCCAATCGTAATTCCATTTGTGAATTTGAGAAGTTGAATGTTCATCAACGTTTGCATATCCAATCATTAACCTATACCTTTACGAATGAAATTAAAAAAACAGAATTTGAAAATTGGTTAATGAAACTTCCTGATACAATTCACCGAATAAAAGGCTTTGTTCGATTCGAGGAAGAAAAAGGGAAAGTTAATCTATTCCAATATACATACGGGGTACCTTCTTATTATCCACAAGATATTGCTTTTAAAAATCATTTCGTTGTTATTGGAGAAAGTCTAGACAGTAGGGAAGTTTACTCTCAATTAAAAGATCTCGAAAATTAATATTAATAAGACGTGAACTTAAAAAACTTCTATATTAAGATATGAGCTGCCATAAAGGCAGCTTCAGGCTGTCGACAAAGTCGACAGCTGTTTTTTATAAAAAGTTTAGCAACAATATGTTGTGTCCTTCTTTCATAGTCACAACTAAATATGCTAATTAAAAGATAAAAAACCCCCTTTTTCTCCAACGATTCTTTGGGAAAAGGGGTTTGTCTACACTCTTAAATATATAATATTTTTTCTTTGGGTAATTCAGCTAAATATGACTTTCTCTTCAAACTTTAAAAAATTATGTATGTTTTGTAGTGTGATATGCTTTTCTTTATTTTTCTTCCAATAAGAGCGCCTATGCTGTAAAAAGGTCTATCAGGATTAATAATAAGTTGGGTTGCAATCCAATTAAGGTTGTCGTTGTTTCTTTTCAAATATCTGCTTAATGAAGATCTATTCCTTTATCTTTTGTATTAATGATATCAAAAAAATTAATTTCTTTAGCTTCATCACAGTGAAAAGCTAGGAAGGGCACATTTAACATCGCACTTGTTTCTTTTGTATATACTCCGATTCCCCCCTAATCTATGCTGACCATCCATTAGTGAAGCTTTTTTTTTGCATATTAATCTGCCTAGATTTGGACGTATTTTATCATAAGCCTGAAAATCCCATTCTTCTCAGGAGTTAAGCAATTATTTCAAGCTTCCTTAGATCAATTGAGTTAAACCGAAGTCATATCTAGCCGATTTTGATAATTAAGGTATAATAATAGGGTAAGATATTTTGTAACGGATTAGGTGAAGATGATCATGAAGCTAATCATTGCGGAGAAACCAGATCAAGGTTCAACGTTAGCAGCTCAATTTAAAACGAAGAAACAGCAAGGATATATAGAAATCATGCCGAATGAACTTTTTCCCGACGGAGCATATGTAACTTGGGCCGTCGGGCATTTATGTCAACTCGTTTCGCCGGAAACCTATCATTCAAAATGGAAAAAATGGTCGATGGAAACGTTGCCGATGATTCCAGAGAAATTTCAATATGAAGTGACCCGACAAAAGGCAAAGCAATTCAATGTAGTGAAGACTTTGCTTAGGAAACCGGATGTCGATGAAATCATTCATGCAGGCGATGCTGGGCGTGAAGGAGAATTGATTGTACGTAATATCGTTAATCTATGTAATGTCAATAAACCGATGAAACGTTTATGGATTTCCTCTTTGACCCCAAAAGCGATTTATGAGGGATTCCAAAACCTGATGGGCGAGGAAAAAACCAGGCCACTCTATCATGAAGCGTACACGAGAGCTTGCGCAGACTGGGTTGTGGGAATGAATGCATCGAGAGCGTATAGTATTTTATTGAAACAAAGGGGTGTTTCGGATGTATTTTCAGCTGGTAGGGTTCAGACACCGACTCTCGCTTTGATAGTGAAGCGGGAAATGGAAATTGAACAATTCAAGTCTGAACCGTTCTGGGAAGTGTTCGCTGATTTCAAGATGGATGGTAAGGAGTATCAGGGAAAATGGCAGCAGAACAATGATCCGAGAATCAAGACAAAAGAACTTGCTGATAAAATTGCCGCCTTTTGCAAGGGGAAAGATGCTGAAATTGCGGAAATGGCTACAGAAAGAAAAGAATTTCAGCCACCTTTGTTATTTAATCTATCGTCATTGCAGGCAACCGTAAACAAGATTTATAAATATTCACCGAAACAGACGCTTGATATTGTACAAAGTTTATATCAAAAAGGGATCGTTTCTTATCCACGTTCAGACTCCAATTATGTTACGGAGGGGGAAGCCGAAACATTTCCTGATATATTGCAAAAACTAAGTGGATTTTCAGAATATGAATCCCTGTTTCCTTTACCACAACCGAGCATCATGAATAATAAACGGTTTGTAAATGAAAAAAAAGTGACTGATCACTATGCAATTATCCCGACGGAACAAGTGACCGACCCAAAGAGGCTTTCTGCTGAAGAACGGAATATTTATGACTTGGTGGTCCGCCGGTTGATTGCGGCACATTACGAGAAAGCCATTTTCGATTACACCGCCATTAAAACGCTTGTCGATAAGCGTGCCGAATTCATTTCTAAAGGCAAGCAGCAGATCCAAGAGGGATGGCGCAAAGTGATTTTCCAAAATGAGAAGGATGATGAAGATATCCTTTTGCCGTCCGTTTCAAAAGGGGATTCTGGAAAGGTCGCCAAAATAAAGGTGAAAGAAGGAAAAACCCAGCCTCCAAAGCGCTATACAGAAGGTCAGTTGATCACTTTGATGAAAACGGCCGGAAAACACTTGGATAATGAAGAGTTAGAAAAAGTGCTGATGAAAACCGAAGGCCTCGGCACTGAAGCAACTCGAGCTGGTATCATTACCATGCTCAAAGACCGTAAATACATTGATGTCAAAAAAAATCAGGTGTTTGCGACGGATAAAGGGAAAGTGCTGATCACTGCAATCGGGGAGAAAATCCTGGCTTCACCTGAAATGACAGCTAAATGGGAACAGCGTTTAAGGGAAATTGGTGAAGGGAAGGCCTCAGCCGGCGTCTTTATGGAAGCTGTTAAAAAGATGTCAGCAAAAATTATCAGTGATGCCGTGGAATCATCTGAAAGCTGGGATTTTCAAGGGCTGGACACCGAGTCGATTCAACGGAGCGGCCCTAAAAAGAGAAGCTCGGCATCTGTGGGCAGCTGTAAGCTATGCGGTTCTAAGATTGTCGATAAAGGGGAATTCTATGGATGTGTAAATTATCAAAAAACCAAGTGTAACTTTACGATCTCCAAAAAAATTCTTAATAAGAAAATCAGTCAAGCAAATATAAAAAAATTATTGTCGAGCGGTGAAACGGATTTGATAAGTGGTTTTAAAAAAGGTGAAAAAACCTTTGATGCCATTTTATCTTGGTCCGATTCTGAAAAGAAGATCAGCTTTACATTCCAAACAGAACAGAACATCAAACAAACTTGAGAAGAAACTTCATTTAAAAGCGCCCTGAGACGTTATGTTCTTGTTTCAGGTGCGTTTATATAGTAAAATTTTTAGATATGCGTTTGAATGGGAGGATTCCGAATGCCTACACCTAGCATGGAGGATTACATAGAACAAATTTATTTACTTATTGAAGAAAAAGGATATGCAAGAGTTTCCGATATTGCCGAAAACCTTTCCGTCCACCCATCTTCTGTTACAAAAATGGTTCAAAAACTGGATCATGAAAAATATTTGATATATGAAAAGTACCGGGGGCTCGTTTTAACTGCAAACGGGAAAAAGGTTGGTAAAAGGCTCGTATACCGCCATGAACTTTTAGAACAGATGCTTAGATTGCTTGGGGTCAAGGAAGAAAATATTTATCATGATGTTGAAGGGATTGAACATCACCTTAGTTGGAATGCCATCGATAGGATTGGCGATCTGGTTGAATTCTTTGAGGAGTCTCCCGATCGTGTCGAGGATTTACGAAAGATACAAAAAAGAAATGAAGAAAATTCAAAATAAACTGCCTCAGGCAGCTTTCAGACTGTAGACAAACTCGATGAAAATCGAGTTTGTCTACAGTTTTTTTTGAGGGTTTTAAAAATTCGAACGTTGATTTCCACTTCAGGCACTCACTTTCCGCGGGCGGTCCGGGAGCCTCCTCGGCGCCTTTGCGCCTGTGGGGTCTCCCTTGGACACGCTTTTCCTGCAGGAGTCTCGCACCTTCCGTTCCAATCAACTCTGTTTTAACAATTAGATATAATCGCTTTTGCCTACAATCTTTTTTATTTTTATGTTAATTGATATTTTTTAAATGACATTACCTGTTTTCTAAGAACCGGGCATTCATCACTATAGGTGTAAAAGTATTTTAAAAAAGGATTTTTTAATAAAGAGCAGAATAGCTATAATGAAGCCCTGTATTTTGAGTCGGGAAAACTGTGTGTTAGTTAACGAACGGGATTGTAATTTCCGTAATGCTTCAAGTACTAATATAATTTGAGATTAAATGGGAGGGGGATTGTTTAATGAATTTACATACTTGGCATAAAGAGTCGGAAAAGGAATGGGATGTCTTTGCACCTATGTGGGTGAAGAATTCGCAAGAAATGTGGGAATCGGGGAGCCGAAAAAACATTATTCCGTTCTTTTCTGAATATGTACCTTCGGGAGTGAAGGTAGCTGACATAGGCTGTGGAGATGGAGTTGGTTCTTTAAAATTGGCCGAAGCGGGATTTGAAGTAACTGGAGTCGATTTATCCAATGTCATGATTGATTTTGCAAAGGGAAAAACAGCTATACGACCTGAACTTTCTTTCATCCAAGGAGATTTTTATGATCTTCCATTCAAGGATGAGGAAATGGATGCGGCATTGGTCATTAATTCTTTGGAATATACAGGTGAACCATTAACGGTGATGAAGGAAATTCAACGGGTAATTAAGCCTGGCGGCTATGCCTGTTTTGGAATTCTCGGTCCGACGGCTGAACCACGAAAAAAATTCAGTTTTCAACGGCTATTAGGAGATAAAGTCATTATGAATACAATGCAGGCTTGGGAATTTGAAAAAATGGCAACAGAAACGGGGTGGAAGGTGGTCGCTGACACCGGCGTTGCGAAGAGAGGGGTGGACTTTGCAAAATTGGGGCATTTTTCAAAGGAACTAAAACAAGCTGTATCGTTCATGTGGCTGTTCCTCCTTCAAAAAAAGGTGGATCAGTGATGGGGAAGTATCAAATCGATCAATTCGTTGAAAAGACGAAACAGCAGGATAAAGGGCAAGGCTTATTTGAACTTGAAACGGAAAGAATTCTGGAAATTAATCTGGAACAGCAGATTTGGGCAAAAATGGGGACGATGATTTCTTATCGCGGACATATTAAATTCGAGAGGGAAGGTATCTTGGAGCATGGTCTTGGTAAACTCTTCAAGAAAGCCTTAACTGGTGAGGGTGCATCCTTGATGAAAGCGACCGGCAGCGGCAAGCTATACGTCGCGGATCAAGGGAAGAAGATATCAATTTTACAGTTAAATGGTGAATCGATCTGTGTTAATGGTAATGATTTACTTGCCTTTGAGCCGGGTATTCAATGGGATATAAAAATGATGCGGCGCATTGCAGGGTTATTGGCGGGTGGATTGTTCAATGTAAGACTCGAGGGGAGAGGGATGGTCGCATTCACTTCCCATTATGAGCCACTCACTTTAATGGTGGAAGCTGGGAATCCAGTCTATACGGACCCGAATGCCACAGTAGCTTGGTCAGGGGAGCTTCAGCCTGAATTCGTAACGGATGTTTCATTAAAGTCGTTTTTTGGAAGGGGAAGCGGCGAATCCGTTCAAATGAAATTCGAAGGGAAAGGGTTTGTAGTCGTCCAACCTTTTGAAGAGGTATATTTCGGTAATAAAGAATCATGAAAGAAACAACCTGAGTCAAAAACTCAGGTTGTTTCCCATGATAGCCCAAAGTTGCTGCCTACAAAAAAGCTAGTCACTTAAAAGAGAAAGCTTCTTTTTTCTTACCCTTTCAATCCCACTCATATGGGGTTGATTGGTAAACATAATAGTTCAGCCAATTCGAGAACATCAGACTGCAATGGCTCTTCCAGCGGTGGAGGGGTACCTTGGTCGGATCGTTATCAGGAAAGTAATTTTCAGGGAGTTGCGTATTGATCCCACGCTCCCTATCACGCTTATATTCTTCACCGAGGGTATCGGCATCATACTCGAAATGGCCGGTCACCATGATTCTTTTTCCATCAACTGAAGCAGCTATCAATACCCCAGCTTGATCGGACTGTGCCAGAACCATCAATTCTGGATGGTTAACTAATTTTTGATAGTCAATATCCGTATAGCGCGAATGAGGGGCCATAAAATAGTCATCGAATCCGCGGACTAGATTTTCAGTTGGTTCAAGTACCTCATGAGTGTATATGCCGAAGCATTTCACTGGCAGTTCATGTTTGCCTATTCCATAATGATGGTATAGGGCTGCTTGAGCTCCCCAACAGATATGTAGGGTGGATGTGACATTTTCTGTTGACCAATTCATGATATCCTGCAGTTCTTCCCAATAATTAACGTCTGAAAATTCCAGCTTCTCGACTGGGGCGCCCGTAATGATCAAGCCGTCATATTTCTTCGTGCGAATATCATTAAATGATTTATAAAACTGATCTAAATGAAATTTACTAGTGTTTTTTGATTCATGTGTGCTCAAACGCAGGAATGATATGTTTACTTGAATGGGAGTATTGCCAAGAAAGCGCAGTAACTGAGCCTCTGTTTTTTCTTTCTCTGGCATAAGGTTTAAAATTAATATATTCAATGGACGGATTTCCTGATTGGTAGCTCTATCCTCATCCATAACGAAGATATTTTCCTGTTCTAAAATTTCTTTAGCTGGCAGTTGTTCCGGAATTCTGATTGGCATGATTAGCCTCCTTCTCCAAAAATCATAATATTTTAATTATATAGAAAATTACTGAATAGAAAAGCTATTTTAATAATTTCTTCTAAATCCTGAGGGAAATGGCTCGGGGATGGTAAAATGGTGAGATCATGATTACATAAACTTATGAAGTTGGAGAGGTGTATGGAGATTGTTCGATCCTACAGCATTTGAGAACATGAAAGTGGTATTGGAAGGTGCGGTCTATGATCGTGACTTCATTGGAGATATATTGGTCATAAACCGTGATGATATAGTGAATCTCGCAAACATGTCCAGAACATATAAGATTGAAATGGAATTGAAAGAATCGCTGGCGCCTATTTCGGTTATCGGAGTCATCGAGTTACACGCTTCACTCCAGAATCTAAGTTCGGAGTTACTTGATTCCACTATTAATGAAACACATTCCGGTTGCACGGTTAATATTTTCATTTCTTTTCCTAAAAAGCTTGATGAAGTGACTGCTGAACAATTCTTGATCGATCTGGAAAAAATTTGGGGGGATCAGAGAATCATTACAGTGACGACCAGCGAAACGGTCAGTAAAAAAGTGCAACCCGTTCATTCTTCTTTATTTAAAGTTTCATTTGGAAGGCTTATAAAAGAAGAGCAAATGGAGGATTTGGAAGATATGGTAGAATATTTGATACAATCCATTCAAGCGATGAAGATTCCGGGATAATTGGAAAAGGTAAGATTATAAAAGTTGGTAAACGTACCTTTAAATACTGTAAAATGACATCATCATACTAAAGGGAGAGATCATACATGTCCATTTACGAATTTGAAGTCAATAAAATCAATGGAGAAACCATCTCGCTTGAGGAATATAGAGGGAAAGTGATGATTATAGTGAATACCGCAAGCAAATGCGGTTTTTCGCCACAGTATGATGATTTGCAAAGCCTGTATGTACAATATAAAGAAGATGGGTTGGCGGTGCTTGGTTTTCCATGTAATCAGTTTTTGAATCAGGAGCCTGGAGATGATCTGGAAATCGATTCTTATTGTAAGTTGAATCATGGTGTAACATTCCCGATGTTTGCAAAAGTGAATGTCAATGGCAAGGAGGCCCATCCTTTATTCAGCTATCTGACTGAAAATGCTCCTGGAGTGATGGGGTCTAAATCGATAAAATGGAATTTTACAAAGTTCTTGATTGACCGTGATGGAAATATCGTAAGTCGGTATGCCCCTAAAACAAAACCACTGGAAATCGAAGAGGATTTAAAAAAATTATTATGATGATATCGAGTTCAACGGAAGAGGTACTTTCTGTTGGGCTCTTTTTGTAAGGCAAGATATTTATCCACAACGCTTTCTAAAAGGGACAAATGGGGGGAGAGTTGAATATAATAGGAGACACCAATTGAGGGGGGAAACCATGGAACGAATTGCATGGGTAACGGATAGCACAGGAACTTTAGATGAAGAATTATCATTGAATGAACATGTTTACGTCGTTCCGATGATCGTTATCATCGATGGGAAGGAATATGAAGATGGTATCGACCTATCACCTGGGGAATTATACCGAAGAATGAGTGAGGAAAAGAAAAATGCGACTACATCACAGCCCTCGGTCGGTACATTCCAAGAGTTATATAAGAAGCTTGAAAAACGTTATGATCGAATCATTGCGGTTCATCTTTCAAGTGAATTGAGCGGGACCGTTTCCGCGAGCAGGCAAGCTGCACAAATGGTTACGATCCCCGTTGACGTTTTTGATACTCTGCTTATTTCCTTTCCAATGCTTTTAATAATGAAACGGCTCATGCATTATATTGATAATGGCCATTCCGTCAATGAGGCCTTCGTTAAAACGAGAATATATGCGGATAATCATGAAACCTATGTATTAATAGGTTCTTTGGATCAGCTGCATCGCAGTGGAAGGTTATCGAACGCACAGTATATTTTAGGAAGCCTATTGAGCTTTAAACCCATCATTTCAATCGAAAATGGCTTGCTTCATACTAAATCTAAACCCCGGAACCTTAAAAAAGCGGAAAAACAGATCTTCACTGATTTTCGCAGATCAGTCGAAGCAGGTAAAGTAAAAGAATGCACCATATTATATGGAGCTGTGTCGGTGCAGTCACAAAGATGGAAAAAGATGATTTCTGAAGAATTTCCTCATGTGTTGACACATGTATCCCCACTGGGCAGTGCAATCGGGGTGCATACCGGTGAACAGACGATTGGACTCAGTTGGTTCAATGAAGATTAAAGCACAACATTATTGAGAACCATGGTAAAATAGAAAGGACATGGAGTGGTGAAATGAATCAAACGATGATTGATTTAACGGAGAAGTATGTATATGACCAATTGAAATCTGATGCCAGCGGCCATGATTGGTTCCATATCGATCGGGTTCGTAAGCTGGCTTTACATATTGCAAAAGAAGAACGCAAAGGGAATGAGTTTATCATTGAATTGGCGGCACTGCTTCATGATATCCCGGATGATAAATTAAACCGGGATGCTGATGAGGGATCGAAAAAGCTGGATGAATGGTTTGATGAAATAAAATTGGAAATTGATAGCGTGAATGCCATTAAGCAGATCATCAACACAATTTCCTATAGTTCCGGGCAGTTGAAGCTTCCTTCCATCGAGGCTGAAATCGTTCAGGATGCGGACCGCTTGGATGCAATTGGCGCCATAGGGATAGCAAGGACATTTGCATTTGGAGGGAAAAAGGGACAACCCATGTTTGATCCTTCATTGTCAATAAGGGAAAATATGACAAAAGAGGAATATAGGACGGGGAAAAGCTCTTCCATTCATCACTTTTATGAAAAACTATTACGTTTGCAAGATATGCTCAATACTTGTACAGCCAAGAGGATTGCAAGTGAAAGGCATGAATATATGGTTAGATTTTTAGAGGAATTTAATAAGGAATGGGATGTACGATTATGAAAGTTTTTAGCATGGAACATGTAATGAAAACCCAAGGTGAAAAGCTTCTTTTTAAAGATGTATCTTTTTCCATTACCGAAGGGGAAAAAATCGGGATCGTTGGTATAAACGGCACTGGTAAATCGACATTATTGAATATCATTGCAGGATTGGAAGACAGTGATTTAGGAACGAAGGATCATCCGAATGATTACACGATTTCCTACCTATCCCAAGATCCGCAATTTGATGAGAAATTGACGATCATGGAATATATGTATGAAAGTTCAACGCCTGTATTTTCATTGATTAAGGAGTATGAAAAGACGCTCGTCCAACTCCAGGTAGATCCACAGAATAGTGCAATACAGGACCGTTTGTTAAAACAGCAACAGGATATGGACACGCTTGGTGCCTGGGATACAAGTGCCAATGCCAGAACGATACTGACCAAGCTGGGCCTTCCTGATCACTCAAGGAAATTGGGGGAACTGTCAGGTGGCCAAAAAAAACGGGCGGCACTGGCAAAAACCTTGATTGAGACCCCGGATTTACTGATTTTGGATGAGCCTACGAACCATCTTGATTTTGAAAGCATTACCTGGCTTGAAGAATATTTGGGAAAATATCAAAAGTCCGTTTTATTTGTAACACATGATCGATATTTCTTAGATCGGGTTTCCAATAAGATTTGGGAAATTGCCCAAACGAAGCTCTTCGAATACAAAGGAAACTATGCAGACTATTTAGAATCAAAGGCCATTCGTGAAGAGAATGAATCGACGGAAAGAACGAAAAAAGAAAGTCTATTCAAAAAAGAACTGGCCTGGATCCGTAAAGGTGCCAAGGCCCGTACAACGAAACAAAAGGCCAGGATCCAACGCTTCGAAACATTGGAATCAGGTGTAAAGGATAAGCAGAAAACCGAGAGCCTGGAAATGGAATTAAGCGGTGCCCGTTTAGGGAAAAAGGTACTGGAGATGCAGGATGTCTCTAAATCTTTCGGGGATCAGTCCATCATCAACCATTTTTCCTTCCTCTTCAAACCAGGTGATAGGATTGGAATTGTTGGTAATAATGGCAGTGGAAAGTCCACCTTGTTAAATATTTTGGCCGGACGGGAATCTATAGATGATGGAAATCTGGAAATAGGGCAAACCGTGAAAATAGGGTACTATACGCAAGAAAGCGTCGATATGGACGAGAATCTGCGCATGATAGAGTATATTCGGGAAACGGCGGATTCAATTTCCCTTAAAGATGGTAGCTACATATCAGCTGCCCAGATGCTTGAAAGGTTCTTGTTTCCAATGGGCTCGCATGGGACGCCGATTCGCAAGCTGTCCGGAGGGGAGAAAAGGCGTTTATATCTCCTTAACATATTAATGTCGGCACCTAATGTCCTGCTTTTGGATGAACCGACGAATGATTTGGACACGCAAACCTTGACCGTTCTTGAGGATTATTTAGAAACATTTTCAGGTGTAGTCATTACCGTATCACATGATAGGTATTTCCTGGATAAAACGTGCCATCAGCTCCTTGTCTTCAAGAATAAAGGTGAAATTGATTTCTATTACGGTAATTACTCGGAGTTCTTGGAGGAAAAGACGGAAGAGGCCGTACCAGTGAAAACACCAGAACCTCCACTCAATCGCACAGAAAAGAAAAAGAAAAAACTAACATATGCGGAAAGTAAGGAATGGGAAGAGATAGAGGGGAACATGGAACGGGTCGAACTGCGTCTGAAAAACATCACGTCTGAAATGTCAGCTGCGGGAAGCGATTTTGAACAAGTCCGCCTGTTACTTGAAGAAGAAAAGGGACTAACGGATAAATTAGAGCATTTGATGGAAAGATGGACGTATTTAGCGGAAAAATTGGAAGAGGAATGAGCGGGGGACTGGTCCAAGGGAGCAAACTTGGACCGGTCTTTTTTTAGCCAATCTCAATTGCATGAGAATCTGTTGCCATTGTGATAATATCTAGTACATGGAAACGTCTTGTAAAAGGAGAGAAACGCATTGAAAATTAAATCAATAGAACCAACACCAAGTCCGAATACAATGAAAATCAATTTAACTGAAGAGTTATTAGCAGGTAAAAGTAATAACTATAAGAAGGACCAAGCTGAACAAGCACCGCAGCTGATTAAAGATTTATTTAAGATTGATGGGGTGAAAGGGGTATATCATGTTGCGGATTTCTTAGCGGTTGAGCGCAATGCGAAATATGATTGGAAAGATATCTTGGTCCAAATCCGTCAGGTGTTCGGGGAAAAAACCGAAGAACAAAGTCAACAAACGGTTTTAAATGAACATTACGGTGAAGTAGCGGTTGCCATTCAACAATTCAAAGGCATTCCGATGCAAATTAAAGCAAGTGATAGCCAACACGAAAAACGTTTTGCCTTACCGGAATATTTCATAAAGGGCATTGCCGCAGCCCAAAAAGAAGATGATAATGTAGTCATGCTTCGAAAATGGAAGGATTATGGCGTAAGATATGGTGATATGGAAGATATCGTGAAGGAAGTATCGGATGAGCTGATTGCAGCATATCCGGAAGAACGAATTAATCGGCTAGTAGCTGCTGCTATAGAAATGGTGGATACAAAAGAAACATTCTTGAAACGGCCAAAAAATAAACTGACTGCAGAAATGCTGAATGACGAAAGTTGGGAAAAGCGATATCAGGCTTTAGAACAAATGGAAGATCCAACTGTGGGTGATATTCCAGTATTGGACATGGCACTTTCCGACAGTAAAGTCTCCATTCGAAGGCTCGCGGTTGTATACTTGGGTATGATCGAAGATAGAAAAGTGCTTCCGAGCTTGTACAAAGCAATGAAAGATAAAAGTGCAGCAGTAAGACGAACGGCTGGTGACTGTTTATCCGATTTGGGCTTTGAAGAAGCGATGGGAGAAATGTCGCAAGCACTATCGGATAAGAATAAATTGGTTAGATGGAGGGCGGCGATGTTTTTATATGAAGCTGGAAATGAAACGACCCTTCCTCTTCTAAAGCAAGCGGAACTGGACCCTGAATTCGAAGTGGCCCTACAGGTCAAGATGGCCATTGATCGTATAGAAAATGGGGAAGAAGCAAAAGGTTCAGTTTGGAAGCAAATGACTGAATCAAGGCTAGCGAATGAAAAGTGAAATTTAATTGGAATAACTTAATGGACTTCAAAAAAGGCATCCGGGTGATTAAATCCGCATGCCTTTTTTTGAAGCTGGTCAATTCCAATTGCTTGACCA
This sequence comes from Peribacillus sp. SIMBA_075, assembly GCF_046534585.1. Classification (NCBI taxonomy): domain Bacteria; kingdom Bacillati; phylum Bacillota; class Bacilli; order Caryophanales; family Bacillaceae; genus Peribacillus; species Peribacillus sp. SIMBA_075. The sequence goes on from NZ_JAWRYN010000013.1 coordinate 124,797, forward strand.
CGTGGTAAGGTGGAACTCCGAAACAGCAAAACGGCTAATTTTCGATGAGATACAGTATTTTAAAGTAAATAAATCTGTTCTCTATTATTTTAGTAAAATGATATTTGCAGATATTTAACGTTGAAAGGTTGCATTTGTCTATAAATATGTTAGAATTTTTAGAGTATACTAAAAATTATATTATTCTGAATCATTAAACATTTAGCGGAAATTGGGGGTACAACAAATGTCTACATCAAATATGAGAAGTGACATGATTACAAAAGGGGTCGATCGAGCTCCACATAGAAGTCTGTTGCGGGCAGCAGGGGTTAAAGAAGAAGATTTCGGTAAACCGTTCATCGCGGTTTGTAATTCATACATCGATATCGTTCCAGGTCATGTCCATCTTCAGGAATTCGGAAAAATAGTGAAGGAAGCGATTCGCGAAGCGGGCGGTGTTCCTTTCGAATTTAATACGATCGGGGTAGACGATGGAATTGCAATGGGTCATATTGGTATGCGCTATTCATTACCAAGCCGTGAAATCATCGCAGATTCCGTGGAAACTGTTGTATCGGCACATTGGTTTGACGGTATGGTGTGCATTCCAAACTGTGACAAGATAACGCCGGGAATGATGATGGGAGCACTTCGTGTCAATATTCCTACAATATTCGTAAGCGGCGGACCGATGAAGGCAGGCAAAGACAAAAACGGTAAATCTCTTTCATTAACATCCGTTTTTGAAGGGGTGGGCGCCTATCAAGCTGGTAATATCAATGAAGAGGAACTGGAGGAAATCGAGCAAGTTGCATGCCCTACTTGCGGTTCTTGTTCAGGAATGTTCACTGCAAATTCCATGAACTGTCTGGCAGAAGGTTTAGGACTTGCGCTTCCGGGAAATGGTACGATTTTGGCGGTAGCTGAAGAACGCAAAGAATTCGTTAAGAAATCCGCTAAACAATTGATGGAGATAATCAAACAGGATATCAAGCCTCGTGATATCGTGACGATTGATGCAATTGATAACGCATTTGCATTGGATATGGCGATGGGCGGTTCGACCAACACTGTTCTGCATACACTTGCATTGGCACATGAAGCAGGTTTTGAATATCCGATGGAACGCATAAATGAAATAGCTAACCGCGTACCGCATCTAGCGAAAATTGCACCGGCATCAGATTATCATATTGAAGATGTACATAATGCCGGAGGTGTAAGTGCCGTCATTAATGAGTTACTCAAAAAACCAGGCGCTTTTAACGGTGACTGCCTTTCCGTTTCAGGTAAAACGCTCCGCGAAAATGTTGCCGGTTGTGAAATTTTGGACAAGGATGTTATCCATCCGTTAGATAATCCGCATTCCGAGCGTGGAGGGCTTGCGGTATTGTTTGGTAACCTTGCTCCTCAAGGCTCCATCATAAAAGTGGGAGCAGTTGACGAATCAGTTGGTGGCTACCATAGGGGTCCTGCCATTTGTTTCGATTCCCAGGAAGATGCACTTTCCGGAATCATTACTGGAAAAGTAAAAGAAGGGAATGTAGTGGTCATTCGTTACGAAGGACCTAAAGGGGGGCCGGGTATGCCGGAAATGTTGGCACCAACTTCCCAAATTGTCGGGAGGGGACTTGGAGCCAAAGTCGGTTTGATCACTGATGGCCGCTTTTCAGGCGCATCTCGGGGCATCAGCATTGGTCATATATCCCCCGAAGCAGCTGAGGGAGGCCCAATCGCTTTCGTGGAAGATGGAGATATCATCGAGTTGGATTTGAACAATCGTAAAATCGAATTGGAAATTTCCGATGAAGAATTCGAAAAACGTAAAGCAAATTGGAAAGGCTTCGAGTCAAAAGTTAGAACAGGCTATTTAGCACGTTATTCCAAACTTGTGACGAATGCCAGCTCAGGCGGAGTGATGAAAGTTTAATTCAAGGAAGATACTAAAACATGGTGGCAGAATGAAATGGATTCTGTCACCATGTTTCTTTTTGCGGCGTAAATGAATCTTTGATTATTGATATATAAACTTGAACGCCGAATTTGCAAAGCTCTAAGCGTCATTTTTGCATATGCACATAAGAATATAGTATGATTAATCTAATTGAAGAATTGTAATCAAGGGGGTTTTTTTATGTCGATGGCATATGATGAATATATGAAACAAATGGTGAAGCCAATGCGTGCGGAACTGGTGCAAGCAGGTTTTGAGGAGTTGGAATCCGCTGAAGCGGTTGAAAACTTTATGGGTTCAGTAGAAGGTACGACACTTGTCGTCGTAAATTCAGTTTGTGGCTGTGCTGCCGGGTTAGCCCGTCCAGCAGCTACCCAAGCCGTACTCCAAGCAGACAATAAGCCTGATCATCTGGTAACAGTATTTGCCGGGCAAGATAAGGAAGCTACAGCTAAAATGCGGGAATACTTCAATGGAATCGAACCTTCTTCACCATCCATGGCTCTCTTAAAGGGCAAAGAGGTTTTACATTTCATTCCTCGCCATGATATAGAGGGACAGCCAATGGAAGCTATTATGGAAAATTTATTGGCAGCATTCAGTCAAGTAAATAAGTGATGAAGCGGAATGTCCTGGAAACAGGGCATTCTTTTCAAATTTATAAGAGTATGAAGGGGTAGGAGTCATGTTTGTCACTACAGTAGGAAGAGCCGATAAAGAAACGATGATATTAGCCGAAAGGTTAGCTGAAGAATTACAGATCCCCTTTATAGCGCGAAGAAAACGATCGGTGAGAGCTATCCAATCGGAACATGAAGAGGATGATTGCCTCGTTTTTGGAAAAAAGCGGATGGAGTTATATCGGTACCAAGAAAAAGAACCATTCTTTTTTCACCCTAACCTTGCAATGATCCGTTTAAAAAGAATAATTCGGGGCGAAAGTGATCCATTTCTCATTGCCGGAGATATAAATGAAGGGAATTCCGTGCTTGATTGTACATTGGGCTTGGGCTCTGATGCGATTGTCGCAAGTTTCGCGGTGGGTGAACATGGACAGGTTGTTGCATTGGAAGGAAATCAATATTTGGCCTTGCTCGTGGAACATGGTATGAAGACATGGGAGAATGCAGAAGAAACGATGATTTCTGCGATGAGAAGAATAGAGGTCATTCAAGCGGATCATTACGAAATATTGAAATCAATGCCGGATAATCATTTTGATGTCGTATATTTCGATCCCATGTTTGAGGAAACGATTCAGGAATCAAATGGAATCAAAGGATTGACTCATTTTGCGGAAGGAAAGGATTTATCAATGGAAATAATGAAAGAAGCCAAGCGGGTTGCGCGAAAGCGAGTCGTGTTGAAAGACCATTTTCGCAGCTCCCGCTTCGAGGAATTTGGGTTTGAGGTAGTAAAGAGAAAAACATCCAAATTTCATTTTGGCTTCATTTCCATTCTGTGATCAGGATTTATAATCTGTCTCGTCCAGACCCATGGCACAGCCTTCCCGGCTTGAATCTGCAGCACCATAATTCGAGCCATCAGGGTTAATTTGAATGGCTTGGACATTCCCAATTGAGTGGGGAACTTCATTAAACGCAAAGCCCATTGCTTCCAAGTGACCTTTGCTGGTCATATCCATTCCTGCTTCCCATTCAATATGAGGGCCCATTGGAGTGAAAATTCTAGGTTCTTCAATGGCTGCTTTCAAGTCCATTTTTAAATCGAGTACATTGATGATTGTTTGAACGACAGAACTGATGATGGTTGGTCCTCCTGGGGATCCCAGCGTCAAGATCGGCTCGCCGTCTTTAAAGATGATGGTCGGGCTTTTACAACTGACAGGGCGTTTATTGGGCTGCACTTCATTCATGCCCCCTGGAATGGAATCGAAATCAGTCAGTTCGTTATTCAGCATGAAACCATAGTCGGAAACCATTATGCCCGAACCGAATGGATGCTCCACTGTAGAAGTGCATGCTGCGATATTCCCCCATCTGTCACGGACAGTGAAATGTGTCGTTTCACTGATATCTTCGTCATTTGGTTGTGGAATGACTTCCCTTTCTTTCACGGAATCATATATCCAAGGGTTTCCGAAGTCAATGGCATTATTCCTTGCTTTGAAATTAATGAACGAGCGGCGTTTAGCTATATATTCATCATGCATTAGACCCGCCAATGGCAATTCGGCAAATTCGGGATCAGCAAGAAATGCCTTTTTGTCTGTAAATGACAGGCGCATCGCTTCTGCAATTAAGTAATATTTTTCCCAAGAACGGACGTCATATTGTTCGATCTGGAAGCTCTCCAATATTTTTAGGATTTGGATGACCGTGAATCCGCCCGCACTAGGGGCCATGGATGATGCAATTCGATAATCCTTATAAGTCCCATACATTGGTTCATCAATGGTCGCTTCATAGTCCTTTAAATCAGAAAGTTCCATGAACCCTCCAAGTTCCTGGATACAGGAAATGATGCCCTCTCCGATTTCACCCTCATAAAAAGCGGAAATCCCTTCTCGTTGTAATATCCGGTAGGTATTCGCCAATTTTTCTTTTATCAGTAAATCGCCATCTTGATATGGTTTTCCGTTTGGCATAAAGAACTTACGGGCTTCCTCGCCCAATCGGTATTCAAAGTTTTTAAGGGCATCGCAAAGAACCCAATTGACGGGAACCCCCTTTTCTGCGAATTCAATGGAGGGCTCGATGAGGTCAGCTAATGGCTTACTTCCATATTCGTTGAGTGCTTTATCCATAGCTTTCAGTATTCCAGGAACGCCAACTGCTGTAGCCTTGATCGAACGTTCTTTAAATGGGATGACTTCCCCTTTTTCATTTAGAAACATGTCTGGATGGGCGGCTTTAGGTGCTCTTACATGGCCATCGAATATTTTTGTATCCTTATCTTTAGCGTTATATACCATAAGGAAACCACTGCCGCCGATACCAGTCATCATGGGTTCTACAATATTTAGGGCAAATTGGATGGCGACCGCCGCATCGACTGCATTTCCACCTTCACGTAATATTTTTTCCCCGATGGAAGTGGCTACGGGATGAGCGGTAACGACCATTCCGGCCTTCCCTGTGGCGGTTTCCCTCTTGTAATCCTTATCTTTAGTGTTTTCATTGTTGTTTTCCAAAATGATTCCTCCAGTATTCAGTCCTTTAATCTGCCAAAATGTAAGCTTTATGTGAAAGAAAAACCTTGCCATTGGAGATAAATGACAAGGGATTTTTCGTAGGTATTTATTTATTCTTAATCAGTAAATGTTAAATATACGAAAAATGCTAATGTTACAAGACATAAAGCCACCATGGCAGTCGTAGTTAAAGCCATATAAGACCCCTCCTTAAAAAGACTTGAATCTAATTAAGTTCTCCAAATATCGTCAAAATCCTTCATCAAAATGTAGAATTGTTGATATTTAGTAAAAAGTTAGGGTTAATAAAGTTTATATAGGTATATATCCTTTTTTTTGATTTTTGAAACATGGGTACCTATATATTAGTAATTACTAAAGAATAAAAGTATACTAAATATAAAGATAATACAAAAAAAGGAGGGGGAGTGTAAGTTGAAAGCAGCGATTTGGTTCAGGAAAAGTCTCGTCATTTTATTATCCGTTTTGACGTTTGGTCTTGTCACGCCTTCAGAGCTGGCGTGGCTTGCTGAAGCCAATTCGTTAAAGGATACTAAAAAAGGGTTAGTGGATGAAGAAGGGTTAGCCTACCTTTCTTCACAGCAACCGATTGAACTTGAAGAGGAATTCAACCGGGAAGAATTTTTATCGGGCATACTGAATAAAGCAGAGGTAAACGCATTTATGAAGTTTGGCGATAAGATCAATCCTAAAATTGGCGATGAGTTCAAAATGACCATCTTACCAAAAATGGAAGAAGCCATTACGGAAATGGCTGCCCAATTTCCAGATGAAAAATTACAGCAATTAACGATCACTGAGCAGCCGAGTGCGGGCAGGGCCGAGAAAATTTTTCATATTTATGATTCAAACAGCGGCAAGGATATTATCAGATTCCATGTCAGGCAGGAAAATCCACCAATGGAAGGGTATTGGTTCGATTTTCACTATCATACCCATCATGATTCCTTTGCCACCCATTATGATATAGGGAAAATATATTGGGACAAAAATACGCCCCCAGAGTGGACGAGTAAACAAAGGCTCTCATAATGGATCGATTCTCTGATTTTATATATGTGTAAGAGTATGATGAGAATGAAATTTCTAATAGGCATTAAATGATACGTTGTCATGCAACGTATTTATTTTGTGTTTAAAATAAAGTAGAGTTTTTAACATTACTGGGAACAATGTTATTTTATACGGTTTTCTAATTATGCAGGTATAGTAGCAGAGGAGTCTTTATCATGTCAGAGTTATTAAATAATATCATTCAAACATATGCCCAATTTTTTGACTGGCATATGTGGGTGGAGGTTTTATCCGACCCAGTAAGCTGGGGATTGATCGGAACGCTCGTTTTAATGGAAGGATTACTATCGGCGGATAACGCTTTGGTATTAGCTGTAATGGTCAGGCACCTTCCGGAAAAACGACGGAAAAAAGCACTTTTTTATGGTTTATTAGGCGCATACGCTTTTAGATTTATAGCGATTGGAATCGGTGTTTTCCTCATTAAGCTTTGGTGGGTGAAGGTGATTGGAGCAGCTTACCTTGGTTGGCTCTCATTTAAATACTTTCGGGATAAAAGAAAAAAACAAGCTGGCATTGATGAAGATATCCAGGGAATGAGTAACAACAGCTTGTTGATCCGAATCTTTGGTACATTTTGGGGGACGGTTGCGGCAGTGGAATTGATGGATATAGCATTTTCCGTCGATAGTGTCTTGGCCGCTTTCGGGGTGAGTGAAAAAGTCTGGGTCCTTTTGGCCGGTGGGATGATTGGTGTCTTGATGATGCGGGGAGTGGCGGGGTTATTTTTAAAATTGATAGATAAGGTTCCTGAATTGGAAACTGCCGCTTACATTCTTATCGGATTTATTGCTATAAAAATGCTAATTGCCGTTGCAGGGATCGAAATCCCGCCTGCGATATTTTTTACCCTTATTTTAATGATTTTCGGCACCACGATTGTATTTCATTTGAAGAAAGGGAAAAAGCGTAAAGAACATGGTTGATCACCATTTAAAAAAGCAGACATCAAAAATGGTGTCTGCTCAGACTGTAGACAAACTCGAGGAAAATCGAGTTTGTCTATTTTTTATGAGTTGTACAATTTGGCCGTTGATTTCCACTCCAGCCACTCGCTTTCCGCGGGCGGTCGGGGAGCCTCCTCGGCTTTCGCCTGCGGGGTCTCCCCTAGACGCGCTTTTCCCGC